>QCPL01000012.1 GCA_003212515.1 Prochlorococcus sp. AG-436-M02 | reverse complement strand
TCGTCCAATCTCAGCAAGAGTATGCCTATCATTACCTTCTAAACCAAATCTAAGTTTAAGAACATGTTGTTCCTGCTCACTTAAATGAGTTAACCATCTGCCAAGTTGTTCCTGATGAATACTTTGTTCAACTTTATCTAAAGGCTCCTCTACTGAACCATCTGCAATTAAATCACCAAGAAAACTACGTCCATCATCTCCATTAACAGGTGCATCTAAGCTGCTAGTAGTAAGAGCTTGGCGCAATATCGAATCAAGTTCTTCAACTTCTATATCCATTTCCTCAGCTATCTCAATTCGATTAGGCATAGCGCCTAATTTGTGAGCTAAGTCAAGACTAACTTTTCTAATAGTTGCAAGTCTTTCGCTCAAATGTACTGGAAGACGAATAGTACGAGATTGACAAGCAATCGCTCGAGTCATGCTTTGACGAATCCACCAAAAGGCATAAGTAGAAAATTTATACCCACGCGTTGGATCAAACTTTTCGACTGCTCTTTCTAAACCTAGGGAACCTTCTTGAACTAAGTCTAAAAGTTCTAAACCTTTCCCTTGATATTTCTTTGCAACACTAACGACAAGGCGAAGATTTGCTTTCATCATCCGTTCTTTTGCTCTTCTACCAATTCGGATCAACCTACGCTCATGAGAAGTAAATTTCTTCGTTTTTTCGTCAACCATTCCATCTTCTGTCAAGTTCATCATTATCTGAACTTGATTACCCAATTCAATTTCTTCAGCAGGAGTCAACAAAGGCACTCTCCCAATAGTTGCCAAATACCAACTAATAGGGTCGGTGCTTCGCCTTTTTTGTGATTCAGCGGGCTTGGGTGCTGAGGAGACCATTTTTTTCTTTTCCCAAACGTATAGATGACTTTCCTACAGATTTTGGAAAAGAGGCCAATGCTTCAAAAACCCTTCAGATTCTTGCTTTGAAACGTACACATTTCTACAAAAAAGCGTCAAAAAACACGTCAATATGTATCAATGCGAACAAATCTAGTGTTGCAGCCTCTTCACAGCTATTCCTAATTTTTCAGAAATCGAATCAGCATTGGATCCTTCTTTGCATTTTTTGGCTGCATTTGCATGGATTAAGACTCCGAAAGCAAATAGCTCATAGTTAAGTTTGTTTTTTGAACACATCCCTAACGCTCCAAGACCTGCAATAAAACCTGCCAACAAATCCCCCAACCCTGTTCTAGCTGCTGCTTGACAAGTATTTGCCAATTGCCAAACAGAGCCATCAGGAGAAGCAATAACGCTATGAGCCCCTTTTATCAAAACTCCAGCCCCACTTAATTCAGCTGCCATGACTGCAGCTTTCAAAGGGGAAGAAAGATCTATATCTGGAAATAAACGAGCAAATTCCTTCTTATGAGGAGTGATCCATGTAATACCTTTGCGTTTCCGAAGCCATTTCCAACCACCGTTAGAAGAAGAAAGACGATTTAATCCATCAGCATCTAAAACTAATAAACCTGAAAAATCTTCGAGCGCAATGCAAACTTGATCCCAATTTTCATTAGAACTACCTAAACCAGGTCCTATTAATAAAGAGTCAATTCGATCAAGATTAATATTTTCAAGACATTTAGCAAGGCAAATCTCATCATTTTTCTGAAAAGGGTACTCATGAAAAATTACTTCTGGAACAATCCCGAATAAGGCACTGGAAATATTTTCGGGCAAAACAGCCTGAACACTTCCTACACCACTGGCTATTGCCCCTTTTAAAGCAAGCAAAGAAGCTCCTTTATATTTCTTGCTACCAGAAATTACAAATAGTCTTCCTCTCTCATATTTGCTCGCATTTTGAGGGATTTCTGGGAGAGCAAAAGACTGAATATCTTTTGAAGATATTTTCAAAGGGGTCTTTTTAGGCAATATATGAAAAAGAACTTTTGGGATCCCGATATCAATCCGAGTCAAAGTTCCCACATGAGGCAATGCAATATCTTGCAGCAAACCTTCCTTTATCAAGCCTACAGTTAACGTAACAGCTGCTTTTGCAGCACCATTCTCAAATGGAATGCCTTTTTCTGAACATATTCCAGCGGGTACATCTAAACTTATTAACCGACCTGGTCTGATCTCTTCTCTTGATCTCAACAGTGCTCCAATCTCTTGAGGGATAGGTCTATTCTGGCCAATACCAAAAAGAGCATCAATCCAAATTGCCTTATCAAAAGCATCTGGCTCATTTTGCAGTTGAATTATCCCAATAGAAATACAATAAGAAAGATATTTAGCAGTTAAAGGCTTTTTAATCGGAAGTGGGCACCATAAAGCCACATCAACACCCTCTAAATAAAGCTCCCTTGCTAATACAAGGCCATCCCCTCCGTTGTGACCTGGCCCAACTAGAACAAGAACACCTTCATTTAAAAATTCTGTATTCTTCATGAACCAATCTTTCATCCTCAACCCAACTTTTTCCATCAATGCTTCTTCAGGCATTCCATAAGAAAAAAGTTTTTCTTCTAACCATCTCATCTGTGAAGATGAGACAATTAGATGATCAGCATCAAATTTAGGCCAGATCAAAACTGTTCAATGTGTAACCCACACACTATGAAGAAATTAGTAGGGCAATGACTATTACTCCGAAAAAAACATCATGTTTATCTATCAAACAAAAAGGAGAGCTGACTATTGAAGGCAAGGAAGCATTAAAAAGGTTAAAAGAACTTAAAGGGGTTCACGAGATAGCCGTAGGACTTTCTGGGGGAGTTGATAGTTCTTTAACTGCTGCTCTTCTAGTAGAAGCTGGATGGAAAGTTGAGGGGATAACTCTTTGGTTAATGAGTGGGAAAGGCTCATGCTGTACAGATGGTCTTATCGATGCAGCAGGAATATGCAAAGAACTTAAAATTCCTCATCATGTTATTGATGCTCGAGAAAACTTTAAGAAGGAGATTATTGAATCTCTTGTTAGCGGGTATAAAGAAGGGATTACGCCTTCTCCTTGTTCAAGATGCAACCGATTTGTAAAATTTTCTCCAATGCTCGAATGGAGTGAAAAAAATTTAGGGTTAACTCGCATTGCTACAGGACACTATGCACGTATAAAGCATTCCTCAAATTACTCAAGCGACAAAAAATCAAACAAGTCAAAACTAATCCCTCGTCATCAACTTTTGAGAGGCCTTGACGAAACAAAAGATCAAAGTTATTTCCTTTACGACTTATCACAAGAGGTTCTAGGAAAAGTTGTTTTTCCTCTTGGAGAGCTCAAAAAATCAAATACAAGGAAAGAAGCAATTCGCTTGAATCTAAGAACCGCAAATAAGGCCGAAAGTCAAGACCTATGTCTAGTAGAGCATCATGGATCGATGAAAGCATTTTTAGACAATTATTTACCATCAAAACATGGAGAAATAATTCTTCAAAATGGCAAAGTTCTAGGTAATCATGATGGAATTGAGCATTTCACCATAGGTCAAAGAAAAGGCTTAGGAATTTCCTGGGAGGAACCTTTGCATGTAATAGAGATTCAGGCTTCTACTAATCGAGTAATAGTTGCACCTAGATCTGAAGCAAGCCAAAAAGACTGCAATGTAGGTGAAATCAACTGGGTATCAATCGAACCACCTAATGAAGAAATTAACGTTGAAGTTCAATTGCGTTATAGGAGCAAGCCCGTTTCAGCAAGACTTACTCCTTTGGAACCTTCAAAAAGAGATATCAACAATGAACGTACTTATCGATGTAATTTGACTTTTAGTTCAGCACAATTTTCTATAACTCCAGGACAAGCTGCTGTTTTTTATGATGGAGAGATTTTACTTGGGGGTGGAATAATAGAAAAGAAAACAAATTTAAATAAGCTCAATTGTTCCTTCCCAAACTAAAAATTATATAAAGAGTGATTATTAAACTAATTATCAATGGGAGTTCTTGCCATTTAACATATCCAGTTATCTCATTAGACAAATGAACATCTGTTAAGACAACTCCTTTTTTAAATGGATTAATTAATGAAGAAACTCTGCCTGAACTTAAAACCAATGAAGTTGGCCCAGTGTTTGCAACAGTAACAACATCTCTATGTAATTCAATACTTCTTAATTGAGCCAATGCAATGTATTGCTTTTGCAGAGACAATGGATAAGGATCTAAGTTTGCAATAGATAGAATCCATTGTCCGCCTTTCATAGTTGCTTTAGCTAAAGCATTGCCATCACTTAATTCATAACAGATAGCAATACCCATTGGTGGCCCATCCCAAGTAAGAAGCCTTGACGCTTTCCCTGGCTCAAGGCCCCCCAAAAAAGAAAATCCGTTAGATGAAAATCCAGGAATACTTGGCATCCATTCTCCTAATGGAACTAAACGATGTTTATCAACAAATTCTTTAAACTTTCTTTCCCCTTTATTGAAAACAAGCAAAGAGCTTCTCTGTTTACCATTTATCCATCGAAAGCCGCCTGTGAGGAATGGGACAGGCGCCGGTGACAGAAGCGTATCACCAGCTTGGATTGTTCCTTCAGGAGCAATCAAGAGTTCTGAGCCCTGTTTTTCAGCCTGCTCTAAAGCTTCTTCAATAGATTCGGGAAGTCTATTTAGCTGTAAAGTCGTAAATTTTTCTCTTGTTGGAATATTGGTTTGCCACAATGCTATTGGCTTAGTAGATGCAAAATGATTATTAGATAGGAGACTCCACCCCAAGCAATGAATAAGCAATAAAGAGAACGCACCCCAGCCAAATAAGCTCATGATCGGCTTACCGCTTCTCTTTGCAAGTACTAATTTCCAAAGCCACCAACCAATTAACAACTGAACTGTTACCACTCCGCCCGTTCCAAACCACCTTGCCAAACCAACTAACCATCTATCTTGAGGTAATAAGCTCCCACCAATTCCAATCCAAAACAATGGGCTTTTTGTAAGACATACCTCTACTAGGGCCCAAATCAATGCCAAAGCAATCGCAGATAAAAATTCTTTCTTGATTGAGTCCTGAGAAGGTGTTTTAAAAAAAGAAGTGTTCCCCAATAGGCACCAACATCCAACCAGCGAAGCGCCAAAGAAACTACAAAACAACCACACAAGCACTGCAATCGGAAGACTTAAGCCCTCAGGAACACCTAACCAAGTCAAAGGATGAAGAGCTAAAAGCCAACGATGACTTATCAGAGTGGCTACACCTCCCCACAAAAATCCAGCAATCCAAAACCTCTTTGCGGCCCATAAAAAAGCTAACGCAAAAAAAACAAACAAAGTGCCCTCTTGGGAAAGACCAAAACCAGCAAGGATGCCCCCGAAAATTCCCAAGAGAAGTAACAGATATTTCTTACTAATGATTCTCATCTTTTAAGATGATCCTTAAAAAATATTTGATTTTTATTCTTTCCGAAAATAAAAAAGCTTAATGACAATTCTTCTGCAAGAATCAATCTATATGAATTAGAAATTTCCGTGAAAGAAATCTTCATTAGTTTTTCGGTCTTCCTTGCCTGCATAATTGTGGCAATTGCCAGTCAAGTAATTTCCCCAACGGTTGTTTCTGCTGAAAGTAATGTATCTACAGCCTTAAATTCTGAAATACAAAATTCAGTGCCGCAAGCAGCTATCAACAATCCAATGGAATTGGATCCAAGTGAAACAAACCCTTCTCTTTTCATTATGGCAAAAGATTCTTCATCAAATACAAGCCCTCTTGGAGGTTCTTTGAAGACAGAAACAACATCAACAGGCCTCAGGATTACAGAGCTGGCAATTGGGAACGGAGAAACAGCTCTTAAAGGAAAAAATGTCTCAGTCAACTACAAAGGAACTCTCGAAAACGGTAAAGAATTTGATAGTAGCTATGGCAGAGCTCCCTTTTCATTCCCACTAGGAGATGGAAGAGTAATCAAAGGATGGGATGAAGGAGTTGAAGGGATGAAAGTTGGTGGGAAGAGAGAGCTAATTATTCCTCCTTCCTTAGGGTATGGAGAGAGAGGTGCAGGTGGAGTTATACCGCCAAATGCAACTTTGATTTTTGAAGTGGAATTATTAAGTGTTCAGTAGAAATCTTTCTACCAAAACTATAAAAAACTCTCATTAATTCTCATAGCCAAGTAATGTATAAGTAGGTTTTAATTAATGCCAAATGCTTCGTTCGGCAATCTCATCAATTTTCAAAAGGCTTCCCGCCAAGAAAGTGCTTGCTCATTGTGATGGGCCTTGTGGTGTATATGATCCTGCATCAGCACGTGTTACGGCTGAGGCAGTACTTTCTATGACTAAAAAGCTCATTGCATTAGTCCCTCCTGAAGGTAATGATGCAACTACTTGGGCAACTTATAACAATACATTCTCCAGATTTGTTGCAATAAAAGAAGAACAAGCACAAGAAACGAAAAAAGAACTCTTAATTCTTTGGACCGATTATTTCAAGCCAGAGCATTTGGCTGCTTACCCTGATTTGCATGACACTTTCTGGAAAGCGGCCAAACTTTGTAGTGCATGTAAAGTCAATATTGATCAGGGGAAGGCTGAGGAGTTAATGGCTGCTGTAGAAAAAATTCATAACATGTTCTGGACATCTAAAGGTCGTTCAGATTCTTGGACAACAGCAAGCTAAGGGATCATCTTTCTTACAAGAGCATATTAAGCTCCTTCATATATTTATTAATTGGTTACAGGCGACACTGTCGTGTTTCTGGGGATTCAATGAATCCGACATTAAAAGAAGGTGATTTAATAATCTACAAACCTTTCAAGGAGAAAAAACATTCCCTTTCAGAAGGTTTAGTAGTAGTAGTTGAGCATCCTTTAAGAAAAAAGACATTACTTATAAAAAGGATTTCAAAGATTTCAGCTCTAGCTGTAGAAGTTATTGGCGATAATGAGTCAAAAAGTATCGATAGTCGTCAATTTGGTGAAATTCAAAAAAATAAAATAAAAGGAATTGTAGAGACCATATTTCCTTCATAAGCGCAATTCAAAAAATATACGCATATGTTTTTTGAATCCAGAAAAAACCTGTAAGAACTGATAAAGCTCCTGTAAAACCAAAAAGAAGTGGAATCGCTTTTTTCCCAACTCGCAGTGTTGCTAAAGAAATTATAAAAATGACTCCTACCATCGCAATGACAGACCCTAAAAGATAAAACAGCAAATAAAAAGAAGCGCCAAGAGGAGGTAATGCTAAAGCAGGTATTACTGCAACCAAATGACTAGCTCCTGCAATCCCATGAAGCAATCCCAAACTTGTTGACGCATGAGAATGCCTACTATGTTTTTTATTTCCTCTTAAATGCAAATGAAAATGTTGATGAATTGAACCATTCTCATGATTATGAGTATGTGTATGTATACGTAATCCAAAAGAAGTCTTAATCGTTAGAGTGCCTACAACTAAAAGGAAAATCCCTACACAAAGCTCAGCAAAACCAGACATCCTTTCTATTTGCACAAAATCTTTAACCAAAATTGCAGCGAAAGATAAAAGGAGAACACCTGCAGAGTGACCCACTCCCCATGCTAAACCACTTTTAAGAGCCAATCTTGGTTTTCGAAAGGCTGTTGGTGCCATGGCTACCAAGTGATCAGCCCCACTGACAACGTGAACAGCTCCAGCAACAAATCCAGTTAAGATGCTAAAAAGCATTTCTTTAATAAACTTTTTTAAGTCTGCCTAATAAGCAGTCTATTTCTCTATTTTTCTTATAAAGAAAAAAGATATTTGATAAGAAGCTATTCATTCTGGTCTATCCAATAATTGCCTTCAAAGCTTGCGATACATTTTTTTGACTCATTAACGACTCTCCAACTAATACGGCTTGAGCACCAAATGAAACAACCTTGTCTAAATCTTCTCGATTAAATAGCCCAGACTCACTCACTAACAAAACATTCTGCTCTTTGAGTTGAATAGAGCATGCTTTAGATAACTTTTCAGTAGTAGCTATATCGATTTCAAATGTTTTTAGGTCTCGATTATTAATACCTATTAGCGGAAATTCGCCAATGGCAAGAATCCTTTGCAATTCTTCCAAATTATGGACTTCAACCAATACAGACAGAGAAAGGGCAGATGCTATTTTTTTCAGATAGATCAGATCCTGATCAGAAAGTATTGCTGCTATTAACAAAACAGCATCAGCACCTGCGACTCTTGCTTGGTAGATCTGATACGGATGAATAATAAAATCCTTACACAGCAAGGGGATATCAATTGTTTGTCTAACTTCAAGAAGGACATCAAACCCTCCTTGAAAAAAAGTCTTATCAGTTAATACTGAAACACATGTTGCGCCCCCTTCTTCATAAGCAAGCGCTATTTGAACTGGATCAAAATCCTCTCTAATTACACCTCTGCTAGGGCTTGCCTTTTTGATCTCCGCAATCACAGCCGGACAGTAGTGAGAGTTTTTTAAAGCATCCAAGAAATTCTTAGGTTGATTTAACTTTTCGATCTTTTTAATTAGCTTTTGCAACGATACACGTTCTCTAGCAAGATTTACTTCACGATCTTTCTCCCAAACTATCTTTTCAAGAATATTCTGTGGTTCAGAATCTTTATGTGGTATTGCATATTCTAGGTTTTCTACCTGAACTTTAGGGTTTGGTGGACGTCTTCGGATCTCCATTTGAGGAATCAAGTAAAAATGTTTAAGAGCGTTTCAATTGATTAGCTGCTAATTTGTAGGCAACTTCAACAACTTCACTCAAAGTAGGATGCGTATGCACTTCTTGTGACAAGTCGCTTACACGTTGTTTCCTTGCTAATGCATTAGCTACCTCTTGTATTAAGTCAGCAGCATGCAAGCCGTATATATGAGCTCCTAAAATCTCACCGGTATCTTTTCTAAACAATAATTTCATCAACCCATCGCTCTCCAACTCGGCCAAAGCTTTTGAATTTGCCTTAAAATAACTTCTAACAATTCCCAACTCAAAACCTTCCTGAACAGAAAATTCTTTTGCTTCTTTTTCAGAGAAGCCCACTGAACTAATTTCTGGGTGAGTAAAAGTTGCCGCAGGGATACTTTTATAATCAATAGTTCTAATATTCCCAAGGATATTCTCAACTGCGACAGTACCCTGTGCTGCCGCAGTATGCGCCAACATCAACTTTCCAGTCACATCTCCTACAGCGAAAAGATGAGGCAATGGTTCGCCATTAACAAGAACTCGCATTGAGTCATCAATAGGAATAAACCCTTTTTGAGTTTCAACAGAAACAGAATCAAGGTTTAGATTTTTACTACTTGGGACCCTACCTGTAGCAACAAGAACTGCATCTACCTCCAATTCTTCAACTAACTTTCGTGTCTTGACATCAGCAAGTTCTATCTTCACAGGGCAACCTGGAGAAACTTTACTAGCGAGGACACCCGACTTTGCATCTATATCTCTGCCTGTAATCAAATTGCGAGAAGCAATCTTTGTTATGTCAGGGTCAAAGGTAGGCATAACTCTCTCCAAGGCCTCAATCATGGTCACTTCACATCCCAAAGCTGTATAAACATCTGCGAATTCCAATCCGATATATCCACTGCCAATAATCGCAAGCCATCTTGGTAGCCATTCTAAATTCACTGCCTCATCACTTGTAAAGACCGTCCGTCCATCCACTTCTATGCCTGGAGGGACAAATGGATCTGAACCAGTTGCCAAAACAACGTCCTGTGCTGAAAAAACACGATCAACGCCATTACTTTCTCTTAATCCAACTTTCTGGTGTCCTTCTAAACGCCCCTGACCTCGCAAAATAGTAACCCCAGCTCTCTCTAATGTTTTTGTTAAACCATTCCTAACGTTAGAGACTAAATTATTTGCATGCTCAGCAATCTTTCGTCGTTCAAAGCGTACAGGCGCTGCGTGAATACCAAAATTAGATAAATGATCAACATCTGCAAGTTCTCGGACCTTCCCACTGGCAGCCAACAATGCCTTTGAAGGTACACAACCTCTATTAACACATGTACCTCCCATCTCACGAGATTCAATAATCCCGACTTTCATGCCATGTTCAGCAGCATGCTTAGCAGCATCAAAGCCACCATAGCCGGCCCCAATGACAATTAAATCAAAATCAAAATTTGTTTGGCTCACCTTTCTTGTTTGATACTAAGAGGTCATTCTGGCTCGTAGCCTTTCCAACAGTAGAGGAACGGCAGCCGATGCAACATTTAGTGACTCAACAATTTTATTATGAGGCAAAGTTACTGCATTAGTACAACAAGACTGAATCTTTGGATGAACTCCAGCTCCTTCATTGCCTAAAACCAATACTGTTGGTTTTAGCCAATCTATCTCCCAATAGGGAGAGAGCCCTGTCTTAATAATTGTGTTAGGTGCATAAGCTCCTAACACTTGAAAGCCCCTAAGTTTTGCATCTTTCAATTTACAGGAGAGTGCTTCGATCGCATCATCTTCATCTGAACCTAAACGCTCAAATGGAAGGTGCATAAAAGCTCCAGCAGATGCTCTCAAGACTTTTTGACCTAAAGGATCAGCTCCTAATGCAAGCCAAATTAATTCAACATCAGCGGCTAAGGCAGTACGAAATAAAGTCCCTAAATTGCCTGGATCTTGTAAGCGATCAAGAGCCAAAATAAAAGTCGCTTCATTATTATTTTTAGGAAGCGCAGAAAAAGGGAAAAGAGACGCTACTCCATCAGGAGAAACTGTTGTAACAGAGGCCTTTAAAACTGATTTGGTAACTAAATGAATTTGAACTTTTTTTGAAATTTCCTGAAAAATTTCTTTATTTTCTTCCAACCATTGTGGAGTCACGACAATCTCAGCAGGCATCCGACAAGTCTTCAAGGCTTCGGATAGCAAATGCGTTCCTTCAAGAAGAAGCATAGAAGACTGATTCCGTCCTCTTGAGCTTGAGAGTGCTTTTAAACGTCTAACCAAAGGATTACGACGACTCGAAATCAAAGAAAAATCTGAGGTCTTGATCTTTAATCTCCCTAAAATGCAAAGTAGAGCAACAATAAGGCCCTCCCCGACAATCTAAGGTTATTACTTATAGCTCATCGAGAAACATCTTTAAATTAATTAATTTAAAAATGCGGATGAGGAGATTTGAACTCCTACAGCAAAAAGCCACATGTATCTGAAACATGCGCGTCTACCAATTCCGCCACACCCGCACAATCTGTTATTACTTAATCATAAAACTTCAGGAAACTTTTTAAGGATTATTCTTTAATGGAATTAGAAAGAAGCAATTGGATACTATTTCATTTATCTAGAACTAATCA
This sequence comes from Prochlorococcus sp. AG-436-M02, assembly GCA_003212515.1. Taxonomy (GTDB): domain Bacteria; phylum Cyanobacteriota; class Cyanobacteriia; order PCC-6307; family Cyanobiaceae; genus Prochlorococcus_E. The sequence continues at coordinate 30,392 of QCPL01000012.1, read as the reverse complement.
GATGTACTTGTCATCATTAGATATTGGTGATTTGATTTAGTGTATGCAAAGCGTGTCAGGATTAAAAACAGGATCAATTCTTTTGCCATTTTTAACGGTTAAAGGGGGAGAGGGACTTTCAGGTCATATAAAAGTAAGTGGTGCTAAGAATTCTGCTTTAGTTCTTATGGCTGCTTCGCTGTTAACCAATGAAATTCTGCACTTAAGGAATGTTCCTCGTCTTACAGATATTGAGGTCATGTCAAAGCTTCTCAAAGCTATGGGATCAGATCTTAAGAAACATTCAGATGCCTTAATAATAAGAACCAATCCTCTAAAGCTTTCATCAAATAATCTTCCTTATGAACTTGTTCATGCTCTTCGAGCTAGTTTTGTTTGTATAGGGCCTCTTCTAGCAAGGCTTGGGGAAGTCAGAATACCAATGCCTGGTGGTTGCAAAATAGGTTCAAGGCCTATAGATGAGCATATTCAAGGTTTAAGAGCCTTAGGAGCAAGTGTTGAAATTCAAGATGACCATGTTTTAGCCAAGGTGACTGGAGAACAAAAAAGATTAGTCGGTGCGCGAATTAGATTTAATTGCAAAAGTGTCGGTGCCACACAAACTCTCTTGATGGCAGCAACACTTGCTCAAGGGAAAACAATCCTTGACAATGCTGCACAAGAACCTGAAATTCAGGATTTAGCAATGATGTTAAACAATATGGGGGCCAAGGTTCGAGGTGCAGGTACTTCTCAAATAACTATTGAGGGAGTTCAACATCTAGGTGGTTCAATACATAAAGTGATCCCAGATCGTATTGAAGCAGGAACATTCCTTATTGCCGCTGCTATTACACGTTCCCCATTAACTATTTCTCCTGTTATACCAAAGCATCTAGAAGCAGTAACTCGAAAGCTACAAAACTCTGGTTGTTTAATCCAATACTCAAGAGAAAGTCTAAGAATAGTTCCCAGAAAAATTCTTAAATCAGTTGATATAACAACACATCCATTTCCAGGTTTCCCGACTGATCTTCAAGCCCCTTTTATGGCGTTAATGACTACTGTTGAAGGGACCTCCAAAATTAAAGAAACTATTTTTGAAAACAGGATGCAGCATATTTACCAATTCCAGAAAATGGGAGCAAAGATATCCCTGGAGGGGAATACTGCCTCTGTAATTGGAAGCAAAAGTTTGACTTCAGCCTCAATCACTGGAGGAGATTTACGCTCCTGTGCTGCCATGGTCTTAGCCAGTCTTGCTGCAGATGGGATAAGCATTATTAAAGGGTTAGAGCACCTAGACAGAGGCTATGAGAACCTTTCACTCAAGCTCAATAAAATAGGAGCATGTATCTCCAGAAGCCAAAGTCAAGCTCAAGAGATATCAAACCGAAACACAAAAACATTAGAAGCTAAACAAAATATTTATTCTGAGACCGATGTAGCCTAAAATCATTACTAATTTCTTACAAAAAGCACAATTAGGGGAGCGTGGTGGAATTGGTAGACGCACCGCACTCAAAATGCGGCACCTTCGGGTTTGTCGGTTCAAGTCCGACCGCTCCCACTTTTTTGATGAATACATATCAGAGATTCCCTCTCGAATTAGTCAGAGGTAAAGGCTGCTGGGTTTGGGATAAAGAAGGCAATAAATATCTAGACGCAATTGCAGGGATTGCAACTTGCAGCCTTGGCCATAGTCATAGAAAATTAACTAACGCTTTAAACAAACAGCTTAGAAAGATCCAACATGTTTCAAATTTATTTTTCATCCCTGAACAAGAAGATTTAGCTGAATGGTTGATTAAGAACAGTTGTGCCGAGAGTGTTTTTTTCTGCAATAGTGGAGCAGAAGCAAATGAAGCAGCCATAAAATTAGCAAGAAAATATGGCCATATTCAAAGAGGGATTAAGAACCCAATTATTCTTTCTGCTAAATCAAGTTTCCACGGAAGGACCCTTGCAGCATTGAGTGCAACTGGTCAAGAAAAATATCACAAAAACTTTGGGCCTTTATTAGAAGGGTTTGATTTTTTTTCTTTTAATAGTTCAAAATCATTCCAAGATTTACAGGAGAAAATCGAGAAGGAATTACCCAGAATTTCTGCTGTATTAATTGAACCTATTCAAGGCGAAGGTGGGATATTCCCAGGAGAAAATGACTTCTTTCATTTCCTTAGAGATTTTTGTACAAAAAATAAGATTTTACTTATCTTTGATGAAGTTCAATCTGGGATGGGCAGGACCGGGAAACTCTGGGGTTACGAACAATTTCAGATAGAACCGGATGCTTTTACTCTTGCAAAAGGGTTAGGCGGTGGTCATGCAATTGGTGCTCTCCTTGTAAAAGAATCAGCTAATATATTTGAGCTTGGAGATCATGCAAGTACCTTTGGAGGGAATCCATTTGCATGTAAAGCAGCCTTGACTGTTGCAAAAGAAATAGAAAATGCAAACCTTTTGGAAAATGTTAATTCCAGAGGGAAACAAATAAGGCTGGGACTTAGACAAATTGTAAATGATTACCCAAATCATTTTAATGAGGTAAGAGGAGTTGGCTTAATGCAAGGGTTAGTTATTAAAGAAGGAAGTCATTTAAATTCACAAATTATCACTAGAAAGACAATAGAAGAAGGTTTACTTACTATTGGTGCTGGTCCTAAGGTTATAAGAATAGTCCCTCCTTTAATAATTAAAGAGAAAGAGGTAAACCAATTGATAATTAGGCTAAGAAAATCTATAAAAGGGTTAATTTGTTAGCTACTATCTAATAATTATGTCAGTCAGGTTAGAGCCTTCAAATCTTATTCCTTCTTTCAAGTCAAGGGGCATAAATCTTGAACTTAGCAGAATAAGAAATACAATTACTAAGATGGGAAATCCTTGCAAGGCAATACCTGCAATTCAAATTGCAGGTACTAATGGCAAAGGTTCAATCGCATGTTTCCTTGAAAGTTGTTTAATAAAAGCTGGTATTAATGTTGGCACTACGATATCTCCTCATTTAATTAACTGGTGTGAAAGGATTAGAATTAATGGCAAAATGATCTCACAAAAAGAGTTTAGAGAGTCTATAGCAACAGTTAATTCCTTTTCAAAAGAAGCTCAATTAACTCCTTTTGAGCTTGTAATAGCTTCTGCCTTTAATTATTTTTCAATCAATAAAGTTGAATTAATGATTTTAGAAGTAGGTCTAGGCGGAAGACTCGATGCCACAACAGTTCACCCCAATAGGCCATTAATTGCAATAGCAGGGATAGGATTAGACCATTGCGAATATCTCGGGAAAGATTTGAAAAATATTGCCAAAGAAAAGGCTGCTGTTATTTCCCCAGGTAGCACAGTAATAAGCTCAGATCAGCATCCTGATGTTAAAGAAGTTCTTCTTAACAAAGCAAATAAACAGAACGCAAAGATTATCTGGGTGCAACCTTTAAAAAAAACTTGGGAATTGGGTCTTCCTGGCGAAATCCAAAAAGAGAATGCAGCCGTAGCAAAAGGAATTTTAGAAGCATTGCCAATAATCGGATTAAAAATAAGACCTCAAGATATTCAAGAAGGTCTTGCCTCTGCAAAATGGCCCGGGAGGTTGCAGAATGCAAAATGGAAGGACCTTCCTATTGTTCTTGATGGAGCGCATAACCCCCATGCAATAAAACAACTCTCTAAAGAACGCTCAACTTGGGAGAACCAAAACCAAGGCATCCATTGGATAATTGGAATACAACTTCAAAAAGACGCCCCAGGGATGCTTCGATATTTGTTAAAAAGACTTGATATAGCATGGATAGTACCTGTTCCCAATCATCAAAGCTGGGAATTACAAGATCTTGCTAAAGCTTGTCCAGAGCTCTCTTCTCAATTACATAAAGCAGATAGCTTTGCGAAAGTATTAGCTACTTTAAAATTAGAAAACAAGTGGCCAAATCCTCCCCCTGTGATAACTGGTTCACTTTACTTAATTGGCGATGTACTTCAAAAACTGAAAAACTAACCTAGCTTCAAGTTAAGACCATCCCTTTAATTTCCCAGGATTCAGGATACCTTTCGGATCATATTCTCTTTTCGCTTGAACTTGATCAGAGTCAATTACTCCTAAGCCTCCATCTTCAACTGTAATTACATGGGGATTAAACAAAATCGCTCCAACATTCTTAAAGTCACTCATGAGCATCTCCAAATTCTTACGTCCTTCCCATTGGACTAATGGCAAAGCAGCCATTCTCTGACTACCTTGCTGTCTAACTGCCTCAAAATGCCAGAGGATATTATCTCCCCATTTTCTGTTGATCAAATTAATAGCATTTGCTTCTGGTTGAGGCAAAAGCAACTGTAAATATGTCCATTTAGGATCCATTGATCTCATATGAAGAGTCGTGTGATTCCAACTAAGTTCACGAAAACCATTCCCCCCTTGTTTGTCTTCTGGACCTAAATGACAAAAATCAACACCATTTCTCTTAGAAATTCTTTCCAGAGTACTTACACCGTCTGGAGCAACTAAAAGCAATAAACGATGCTTACCTCTAAAATTTCCACTCCAAGAAGGTAGACATTCAACAATCTTATTCTCTAAAAAACTGCACAAGAATAAATCCACAGCTGCTTTCATACATGATTGAAAAATCTCAATTGCTTCAAAAAAATCATCACAATCAATTGCAACCTCATGCCAATCAACAGCCTCACATGTTGACAGAGTTAAAGCTGTAATAATTCCATTTGTGCCATAAGCATGATTAAGCGCCTCAGCTGATCTTGCATCAAGTTGAATTTTCCTAGGACTCTCTTCTAGAGTTACAACTTCAAGTCCAAGTAAATGTCCTGGATCTCGAAGGAAACCCCACCTAACCGATCCAATCCCTCCAGAGCCCCCAGCAACAAACCCAGCGATGGAAGCCGTTCTCCAAGTGCTAGGAAGCAATCGAAGTTGACGACCATTTGCAAGCAAATATTTATTAAGTTCTCCAAGTAAGCATCCAGCCTCAACAGTAACTGCACAAGTGTCAGGGTCGAAATTTCTTATCTTGGTTAAAGAAGTCATAATCATTACAACGCCTCCTTTTATAGGAACGCATTGTCCATAATTTCCGGTTCCTGCTCCTCTAATAGTCAAGGGAACTTGATGTTTCTGACAAATAAATGCAACAGACAAAACTGCATGAACAGAAAGCGGTTTAACTACTAAATCTGCACAACACTCAGCTAGCTCTTCTCTAAGAATTGGAGAGTAGTCAAAAAAATCCTTAGAAAATCTTTTTTGGTCAGAAGGCTTAAGGAGGAGCTCTAGATCAACAATGTTCTTAATTTCCTCAAGAAAGTTTTCAATGTTTAATCTGTTAATCATTTTTAGAAAGTTTTTGAGTGAAGCAGCTAATTATTCAATCCAAGTTCCATTAATCATTACCTTTCTATCTTGTGGAAAAGAAAGAGCACTAGTCCAACTATCAGCATCTAACAAAATAAAATCTGCTGGGCTTCCAACATCAAAGCTTCCATCCCATTCAAGATCCATAATGCGTGCAGCTCCTGTTGTAAATGTAGCCAACCCCCCCCTCTGCCATGGTGCAACTTGAGCCATTGGGATTGCAGCTGAAATTAAAGATATAGGGTCAAAATTACCAATTGGATTCCAAGGATCTTGAACATTGTCTCCACCAATAGCAACTGTGACTCCTGCTTTTTGCAGCTGTTGGATAGGTGCCAAAGGCCTCTTCACTGGGGTTTTCATATAAGCCCTAGAAAGCAACCAGAGATTGGTAAGCGGCAATGCAATGACGTTTATCCTGTAATGAGCCAATTTTTCTGCAAAGAAGCTCAATTTTTTCTGAGGAAGCAAGCTCATACTACTTAAATGACTACAAGTTATTGGCACATCAATTCTTATGCGATCAAGAACATAAAACAATTCTCTTAAACCTTCTCCAGGCTCTAAGTTGGATTCATCGATGTGGAGGTCAATTCCGCATCCCAATGTATTCGCCAAACAAAAGAAATTAAACAAGCATTCTCTCAATTGTTTTTTCTTATAAGGAGGTCCTATTACACCTCCAAGCAGACCTCCTTCTCTCGAGACTCTCTTGGCCAGAGTTACGCCTTTTTCTCTGCTCCAGTAATCCAAAGGAACCATTGCTACAAGTTGTACTTCGATTTTGGTTTCCCATTCACTTTTAATTTCCAACAAAACATCCCAAGTTTGATCGCCTATAAAACCAAAACTATCTACATGACTACGAATTGCTCTAAGCCCATTACTTAAACCTAATTTCAATGCTTTCTCTGCTCTAAAACGAACTTTCGATTTATCCCTATTTTCATGCTCTTCTAAATTTGCCTTCATCGCACCTTCATATGTCCCAGACAAATTAGGAAAATCTTTCCAAGTAAAAGCCTTATCTAAATGTGCATGAGGCTCAACAAGTCTTGGAAGTAATAAACCCAAGCATTGCTCTGAAGAATAACTAATCTTTTGAAAATTACTAATAGAACCCTCACCTAAAGATATTCTCAACGAGCAAAGGCCCTCACTGGAAACTGGCAGATTCAAAAGATCTCTACCACTTGTTATTAAGCTACGTGGAACAAGTACATCAAGGTATTGAATATCAGAAGATGTCTTTTTTTGCGCAAACATTTATATGAATGATGGAGAATTGGTTAATTTGTATACATGCGGCGGGCGTCGCCAAGTGGTTAAGGCAGCGGCTTGTGGCGCCGCTATTCGGGGGTTCGAATCCCCTCGCTCGCCCTTTCTTAATAGAATCTTATGAAATATCAAACCCAAAAGTAGAACTCCATGGGGAAAATCAAAAAAGCCTTTTGTTCCATCAGTAGAGAGCCCGTCTCACTTTGATATCAACCAATTCACAATCTACTCTTAAAGATTTAGAGAACTCTCTAAAGAATAAAGGCAGGTATTGGATAACAACCTTTGGTTGTCAGATGAACAAAGCTGATTCAGAAAGAATGGCTGGAATACTCCAAGAGATGGGATATCAGGAAGCAGAGAATGAACTAACTGCAGATCTTGTTTTATACAATACCTGTACAATTCGAGACAATGCAGAACAAAAAGTCTATAGCTATCTAGGTAGACAAGCTCTAAGAAAAAAAACAACTCCGCACTTAAAACTTATAGTGGCAGGTTGTGTTGCCCAACAAGAAGGCGAGGCTCTATTAAGACGGGTTCCTGAACTTGACCTAGTAATGGGACCTCAACATGCAAATAGACTTGAAACACTTATCTCTCAGGTAGACAATGGTCACCAAGTTGTAGCAACTGAGGAGCATCACATACTCGAAGATTTAGCTATTGCAAGAAGGGATAGTCAAACATGTGGCTGGGTAAATATAATCTATGGTTGCAATGAAAGATGCACTTACTGTGTAGTCCCATCAGTCAGAGGCAAGGAGCAATCTAGAGAGCCAAAAGCAATAAAAAAAGAGATTGAAGAGCTTGCCAAGAGAGGCTTTAAAGAAGTCACCTTGCTTGGTCAAAATATTGACGCATATGGGAGAGATTTACCTGGCATTTCTTCATCCGGAAGAAGAAAAAATACCTTGACTGATTTACTTTATTACATTCATGATATTAATGGGATTGAACGCATTCGGTTTGCGACTAGCCATCCTCGATATTTCACAAATCGTCTAATAGAAGCTTGTGCGAATCTTCCTAAAATTTGCGAACACTTCCATATACCTTTCCAAAGTGGTGACAATGAAATTCTTAAAAAAATGAGTCGAGGTTACACAATTGAGAAATATAAAAAAATTATTTATCAAATACGAACTCTAATTCCAGAAGCATCAATTAGTGCTGATGTAATAGTAGCATTTCCTGGAGAAACTAAAAAACAATTCCATAATACTCTTCAAGTTATTAAAGAAATTGAATTTGATCAAGTCAATACTGCAGCTTACTCTCCAAGGCCTAACACACCAGCTGCATTATGGCCTAATCAATTATCTGAAGAAGTAAAAGTTGAACGACTAAGAGAGCTCAACCTGCTTGTTGAGGAAACGGCTAAAAGAAGAAATTTTAGATATAAAAATAAAATTCAAGAAGTGCTTGTAGAAAAAATAAACCCCAAAGACCCTAATCAATTAATGGGGAGAACAAGAACAAATAGACTCACTTTCTTCCCAAAATATAGCTCAGATAATCATTTATATAAGCCAGGTGATTTGGTGAAAGTAAGAATCAATCAAATTAGATCATTTTCATTAACTGGATTACCTATTGAATAAATAGAGCAATTTTCTAATATGGATAATATCCGTCCAAAGCATGAGTAATAGACTTACAAAAGTAGGAGTAGTATTCGGTGGGATGTCAAGAGAGCACTCTGTCTCGATCAAGTCTGCAGCAACTGTAATCAATGCATTAAGAGACGGTGAAAACAAACAAAAATTTGAAGTCATAAGCATTTACATAGACAGAAAAGGCATTTGGTGGTCTAGTGATATTTCAGAAAGGGTTTTGCAAGAAGGTTCTAACTTCTTAAATGACCAAATTCCCAACACCTCTTCTCTAAAAGGTTTAACGAAATTACTAGATGAAACTGCAAAGATAGATGTCTGGTTTCCTGTTCTTCATGGGCCCAATGGTGAAGATGGCACTATTCAAGGTCTATTCAAACTTACGGGCAAACCATTTGTGGGGAGCGGAGTCTTAGGATCAGCGTTAGGCATGGATAAGCTTGCAATGAAGGCAGCCTTTGCCAAAGAACAATTGCCTCAAGTAACTTATTGCAAAGCATATGCAAGAGATTTATTAAACAAAGAGAACTTATCCTATTTAATTCATCAAATTGAATCTGAATTAGGTTACCCATGTTTTATAAAACCAGCCAACCTTGGCTCATCTGTTGGGATTAGCAAGGCATATAATCAAACAGAGTTAATTACAGGATTAACTCTTGCTTCCAAATTAGATCAACGAATGGTTATTGAAAAAAGTATTAAGGCAAGAGAGTTAGAATGCGCAGTGCTGGGTAAGAAAAACATTGCTGCTTCTTGTGTTGGGGAGGTTTTTTGTAAAACTGACTGGTACAATTACGACTCAAAATACTCTGGAAACTCAGCAGAAATAATTATTCCTGCTCCAATAGAAGGCCATATCGCTAAAAAAGTTCGAGATTTATCTTTACTTGCATGTAATGCAATTTCAGCTGAAGGAATTGCAAGAGTAGATTTTTTTTATGAAGAAAATAAAGATTCTCTTTTAATCAATGAAATCAATACACTGCCTGGCTTCACATCCAAAAGTATGTATCCAATGCTATGGGCCGCCTCAGGAATCAATCTTTCACAACTTGTGGCAAGGTTGATAGAAAGCGCTAAAGAATAAATTAGTTCCATTTGAATAGTGCTTCAATAGCCCCTAAGAAAACATGATGCATGGATTGCTTTGGCTCCCTTTACTCTTAGTATTCGTACTTTTAACGTCACTTGGTTGGCTTGAGAGAAGGCGACAGAATCTCTATCGTTTATGGGCTGAAGGCTCAGAATTAGCCAAATTAGATGGATCGGGAGCCGCCAAATTAAAAGAAGGCCTTCTGATCTGGAGTAGCTTTGAAGCAGGCAGTTTTAAAGAAAAGGACAAGTTTGAAATTAACTCCCTGGAACTAATAGAACTAATGGCGCTAAGTTCTGGGGAAGCTCCTCTCACGAATGAATCTCAAGGCCAATGTCGTCTCCGTTTAATTGGCTGTGGGAAAGAAATAGACGTTCCATTTGCAGATGCTGATAGAGCTCGAGAGTGGATGAATCAACTAATGAGGAAAGCACGTTGCGATCTATGAAAGGATCCAAATTAAAGAAACCCTTAAATAATTCTTCTGATCTTAAAATTAAGCACATCTGGCAAGCGATTTGTTTTTTATCAATTACAACAAGCCTAGGATTTCTTTTAATTACTAAAGGATGGGAACCAATTAATAAAAATCAAATTTATATAAAAGGGGCAATTCAAACTCCTAGTAAGAAGATTCTTGAAGCAATGAAAATTGATTTCCCAAAAGCTATTTTAGAAATAAATCCAAAACAAATTGAAAAAAATATATATAAAGATCTATCTCTTAAAGCAGTTTCAGTAAATAGAATGATCGCACCATTAGGCCTTGAAGTAAAAATTATAGAGAGGGTGCCAAAGGCATTTGCAATAAAACTAGGGGAAAATGGTCAAGAAAAAGGGATGGTAGATGAAAAAGGGTATTGGATCCCTATTTACAAGTCTGAAGAAAGCCAAGATCCATCCCTTGAAATAATTATTGACGGGTGGTCGCCACAGAATCAAAAATTAATTTCGATCATTTTGAGAAATGAAAAAAACTTTGGGAGTCCTTTAAAAAGAATTATCTTCAAACTCAATGGAAACATAGTTTTACAAACTGAAGACTTTTTATTTATTTATCTAGGGAATAATCCTGTTCTTCTCAGGCAACAGATCAAAGCAATAGAAAAACTCTCAAAATCTATTCCAAAAGAATTAATGCATAGCTCATCAAACATTCTTGACTTGAAAAACCCTTTAAAACCAAAATTATTTCTTCCGGATGCATTAGATTTATCAAAATAAATTCGTTAAAAATCGAAGAAAATGACCTTCTGATTTCGTCAAAAGTCAGTGAATTCTGATTTATTTCCTTAAAGAAAAGAAGAGACTTTCGTTAAAAAGCCAACATGAGTCTATAACCAGTTCATAATGCACCAAAAATCATTATTTAAATTTTCAATATGGTGATGGGTATGGGAAACAATTCAAGCTCTCCTTCTAGGGCAGAAGGCATTCAACCAAGTCAGAACGCCAGAATCGAAGTAATTGGCGTTGGAGGTGGTGGAAGCAATGCTGTCAATCGAATGATTCTTAGTGATCTAAAAGGAGTCTCCTACAGAGTTCTTAATACAGATGCTCAAGCCTTATTACAATCTTCTGCCGAAAACAGAGTCCAATTAGGTCAGACTTTGACAAGAGGATTAGGTGCAGGTGGCAACCCAAATATTGGAGAGAAAGCAGCAGAAGAGTCAAGAGCAGACCTTCAGCAGGCGCTAGAAGGAGCAGATCTAGTATTTATTGCTGCAGGCATGGGAGGAGGGACAGGAACAGGTGCTGCCCCAGTAGTTGCTGAAGTTGCCAAACAAAGTGGTGCTTTAACGGTAGCAATAGTCACAAAACCATTTAGCTTTGAGGGCCGACGAAGAATGCGCCAAGCTGATGAAGGAATAGCCAAATTAACTCAAAGTGTAGATACGCTAATTGTCATACCCAACGATCGACTAAAAGAGGCAATTGCAGGAGCTCCTCTTCAAGAAGCTTTTAAAAATGCTGATGATGTTTTAAGAATGGGAGTAAAAGGTATAACTGACATCATCACTTGTCCTGGTCTCGTCAATGTTGATTTTGCTGATGTTCGTTCTGTAATGACTGAAGCAGGTACATCCCTATTAGGCATAGGGATTGGTTCTGGTCGATCCAGAGCTGCCGAAGCAGCTCAAGCAGCTATCAATAGTCCTTTATTAGAAGCTGGCCGTATTGATGGTGCAAAAGGTTGTGTAGTAAATATTACTGGCGGAAAAGATATGACATTAGAAGATATGACTTCTGCTTCAGAAGTTATTTATGATGTTGTTGATCCAGAAGCAAACATTATTGTAGGTGCTGTTATTGATGAAGCTCTTGAAGGTGAAGTTCAAGTAACTGTGATTGCAACTGGTTTCGAAGGGAACCAACCATATAGAAATCAAAAAGCAGGCGTTCAACTATCTTCTCAATCGCTATATAAACAAACAAATACTAGGGAACTTGGGGCTAGTATTCCTGAGTTTTTAAGACTAAGGCAATTAAAACGTGATCCTGGGAACTAATTCTCATCCGTTGATTTAGGTGACCCGGAATCTACGCCTGCTTCGAGCATCCCGTGTGGCTGCTACCTTCCGGTCCTGACCAGATTTAGGTGTCGAAGCCGCATAGGTCCGAGTCTCCTAAAGTTTAGCAATTCAAATCTCTTAGCAAACAAGCTAAATGCTTCCTAAGGAATTAATTCGATTTAAAGAAAAGGGACGACAGATCACAATCCTTACTGCCTGGGATAGTTTGTCATCTGCTTTTGTAGAAGCTGCTGGAGCCGACGTTGTCCTTGTAGGAGACTCACTAGCAATGTTTATTCATGGACATAGCACTACATTGCCTGTCACATTGCAGCAAATGCTTCATCACACACAAGCAGTTGGGAGAGGCTTTACTAGCCCATTACAAAAACATCCTTTAGTTGTATGCGACTTGCCTTTCCTAAGCTATCAATGTGGGGAAGACAAAGCTGTTGCAGCAGCAGGTAGCTTGCTAAAAGAATCCTGTGCATCTGCCGTCAAGATTGAAGGAGCTGAGCCTGAAGTGATAAAAGTTATTGAAAGATTAATTCGTATGGGAATCCCTGTAATGGGACATCTTGGGCTAACCCCACAATCAGTTCACAATCTTGGCTACCACAAACAAGCAGAAAGCGTATTAGAGCAAGAAAAATTAATTAGCCAAGCTCTCCAGCTTGAAAAAATAGGATGTTTTTCTTTAGTCCTTGAACATATCCCCTCAGAGGTAGCAGGCAGGTTAAGCCAACTTTTAAAAATTCCAGTAATAGGGATTGGAGCAGGAGAATATTGTGATGGGCAAGTTCGAGTAACTGCTGATTTGCTAGGTCTTACTGACAAACAGCCTCCTTTCGCTAAACCATTAATCCAAACAAGAGAACTTTGCATCAAAGCACTTAAAGATTGGGTTAATCAGAAGAAGAACAGTTCAAAGCCTCGCACCACCTCAGCATCTGAACAAGAATCTGATTACTAATTTCCATACCCTCTGGATCAGTCAAGTAAAATCTCCAACCGTTTTGCTTAATCCATCCCTTTTCTAAAGGATATTCCCAGAACATTTTTAATAGATTTATATTTAATTTCAACTGATTGTTATCCCAACCCAAAACTCTAGATAGATCCTTAATATTTACCCCTTCTCTACGACGTAATCCAACAATTAAAAGGTCTTCAAAAGGTATAGCTTGAACTTTTTCAATAGAGTCCAAAGAATTTTTTTTTAAAGCCAATTCTTGCTTTACAAGCCATTCTTTATATAAGTCTCTAGTTCTTGGTCTTGAAAACCTTTTCCCCCAAGGACAAGCAGTGGCACCTTGACCAAATCCCCACCAACTTGCTCCACTCCAATAAACTCTGTTGTGGCGAGACGCATGCCCTGGCAATGCATAATTGGAAATTTCATATCGAGCAAATCCTGCTTCTTTTAGCATTTGACTAGTAATCCTTGAAATATCAAAAGAAAGATCATGATTTGGTAAAGACAATTCACCTCTACTCATTTTCCAAGCAAAAACAGTCCCTTTTTCAATAGACAAATCATATATAGACAAATGAGGAGGGGAAATAGAAATCGCTTTTAATAATTGTCTCTTCCATGAAACTAAATTCTGGCAAGGTAAATTTTTTATGAGGTCCAGGCTCCAACTAAAAAGCCTCCCACTCTTAAAACTATCTTGAATCAAATCACATGCTTCTAATAAGTCTCTGGATGAATGCCTCCTGCCTAATTCATTTAAGACAACATCATCAAAACTTTGTGCACCTAAACTCAAGCGATTAATACCAGCATCTAAGAATCCTTCCAGTGAAACCTTATCAAAACTTGCAGGATCTATTTCCAGAGTAATTTCTGCACCATATTGAAATCCAAAATGTGATCTTAAATGGTCTAATAAATTGCCCACTTGAGAAGAACTTAAAAGCGATGGCGTTCCACCACCTATATAAATAGTTGCTAATGGAAATCCTTTTGGGGTTAAAGAAATATCTCTGAAGAGCATGTCTAAATATGACTTAATCGAATTACTGCCTGGCCCATGATCCCCTCTTGCACTGTCTCCTAAAGGAACAACAGGAAAGTCACAATAGAAACAACGTCTATGACAAAAAGGAATATGTAAATAAGCACTTTGAGGGTAATTCACTAATTGACTTATAAATCAATACACAAAGGTATCCATATACCACTAAAGCAATAGATTAAATATGAACAATTCTCCATAAATCAACAAGAAGATCCCAGAATTAATGCCATGGTGGAGATCCTAATACTAATTTTATTTTGTATTACCGGAGGAGTTAGTGGTTGGTTTGGAGTGAGCTTATTACCTCCAAACATTTTCGAAAAGTTCGAATCGCCAAATGAAGTCAAAGTTTTTACAGCAATTTTAACTGCTTTTACAGCTTTACTAATAGGAATTTTCTTTCAACAACTAAGAAAAAAATTAACGCAACAAATTAAGACCACCCCTACTGATCTCCTTGTTAGCAGATCAGTAGGGTTAATTCTAGGTTTGCTTGTAGCGAACCTAGTACTAGCTCCAATCCTGCTACTCCCTCTCCCAAAAGAAATATTTCTTGCAAAGCCAATTGCAGCAGTACTTAGCAATGTTTTCTTTGGACTACTTGGTTACAACCTTGCTGAAATCCATGGGAGAACATTTCTTCGTCTTTTAAATCCAAATAGTACTGAAGCCTTACTTGTAGCAGAAGGGATCCTTACTCCAGCATGTGCCAAAATCCTGGACACAAGCGTAATTATTGATGGAAGAATTAAAGAACTTATAGAATTTGGACTAATTGAAGGGAAAGTCATAGTGGCACAAACAGTTATAGAAGAACTGCAACAATTAGCTGATTCAAGTAATAATGAAAAAAGGTCCAAAGGAAGGCGAGGACTTAAAATACTTACGACCTTACGTGAAAATTTCAAGAAAAGGCTTGTAATAAATAGTACAAAATATGAGGGGTCTGGGGCAGATGAAAAACTCTTAAAACTCACTGAAGATACTGGGGGAATGCTTATAACTGCTGACTACAATCTTGCCCAAGTTGCACAAGTAAAAGAATTAAATATTTTAAATCTTAGTGAATTAGTAATAGCGCTTAGACCAGAAGTTCAACCTGGTGAAAAATTATTATTAAAAATAGTAAGAGAAGGAAAAGAAAATACCCAAGGTGTTGGTTATTTAGATGATGGAACCATGGTTGTAGTAGAGGGTGCAAAGAACTTTTTAGGTCAAAGACTAGATGTAATTGTCACAGGTGCATTACAGACCCCTACAGGAAGAATGGTTTTTGGGAAACTTGAGAAAAATCCTCCAACCAACAAATCTGATAAAACAAACTCCTCTTCTAACTAGATATAGCTAGGATTTAATCCTTGACATCTTTGGTCAATATGACGGTTTCGGCTCCTTACTACGGCGACTCAGCCGTAATGCGCACACCACCTCCAGACTTACCATCATTATTACTTAAAGAAAGGATTGTTTATCTTGGACTTCCTTTGTTTTCTGACGATGATGCCAAAAGACAGCTAGGAATGGATGTTACCGAGTTAATCATTGCTCAATTACTATTTCTAGAATTTGATAATCCTGAAAAACCAATTTACTTCTATATCAATTCCACTGGGACAAGCTGGTACACAGGGGATGCTATAGGTTTTGAGACTGAAGCCTTTGCCATTTGTGACACAATCAGCTACATCAAGCCACCTATTCACACTATTTGTATAGGTCAAGCTATGGGCACTGCTGCTGTAATACTTTCTGCAGGTTCCAAAGGTCATAGAGCAGCTTTACCTCATTCATCAATTGTTCTACATCAACCAAGAAGTGGTGCTAGTGGTCAAGCCACAGACATCCAAATACGTGCAAAAGAAGTAATTCACAATAAACAAGCAATGCTAAAAATTCTTTCTGAAAATACTGGAAAAAGTGTTGAACAGTTATCAAAAGATTCTGACAGAATGAGCTATTTGAACCCACATGAAGCTATGGAATATGGGTTAATTGACAGAGTTCTAACAAGCCGGAAAGATTTACCAAGCATTTAATCTAAAAAGTAATTCATCTATTTATCTTTCTATTTTTCCACCTTATTTCTAATTAATCATGCCAATTGGTACTCCAAGCGTCCCCTATAGACTCCCTGGCAGTCAATTTGAACGCTGGGTCGATATATATACAAGGTTAGGAGCAGAAAGAATTTTATTCCTTGGGCAAGAAGTAACTGATGGGGTTGCCAATAGCCTTGTTGCTCAAATGCTATACCTTGACTCAGAAGACAGTACGAAACCTATTTATTTATATATCAATAGTCCTGGCGGATCAGTTACTGCTGGATTAGCTATATATGACACTATGAAATACGTTAAAAGTGATGTTGTCACTATTTGCGTCGGTCTCGCAGCCTCCATGGGTGCTTTTCTTTTATCAGCAGGTACTAAAAATAAACGTCTTGCCCTGCCTCACAGTCGAATTATGATTCACCAACCTCTTGGCGGAACTTCTCAAAGACAAGCAAGCGATATTGAAATTGAAGCTAAAGAAATTCTAAGAATAAAAGAAATGCTTAACCGTTCAATGTCTGAAATGACTGGGCAAACATTTGAGAAAATTGAAAAAGATACTGATAGAGATTATTTCCTAAGTGCAGAAGAGGCAAGGCAATACGGTCTAATTGATAGGGTTATTTCTCATCCTAATGAGGCCAGCGACTAGGGCCTGCTCACTTTGGGAGATGCGAAAGAGGTTTTCATACAGTTCAACACAAAACCTACCTAATTTTAAAAAAGTTCTTTTACTCAAGCTTTCTTATTTATAATTTATTTTTTGTAAGCTTGGCCCTAAGAAAGCCTTTAACACCATCCGGATGGCTCAACTTTTTTACGACTCAGACGCAGACCTCAATCTTCTTAAGAACAAGACCGTTGCGATTATTGGATATGGCTCACAAGGCCATGCTCACGCTCTGAACCTTAAAGACAGCGGAATTAACGTTGTTGTAGGACTCTATGAAGGTAGCAGATCTGCGAGCAAGGCTATTGCAGATGGATTAGAAGTCCTAAGTGTTTCAGAAGCATCTTCAAAAGCGGACTGGATAATGATCTTAGTTCCAGATGAATTTCAAAAAGATATTTATACCAAGGAAATATCTAGTCACCTTAAACCTGGGAAAGTTCTTAGTTTCGCTCATGGTTTCAATATTCGATTTGGATTAATAGAACCTCCATCCTTTGTTGACGTGGTAATGATTGCTCCTAAAGGGCCTGGTCATACCGTGCGTTGGGAATTTCAAAACGGTCAAGGAGTTCCGGCTCTTTTTGCAATAGAACAAGATGCTTCGGGTAAAGCGCGTGATCTTGCAATGGCATACGCCAAAGGAATTGGAGGGACAAGAGCAGGAATACTTGAAACTAATTTCAAAGAAGAAACCGAAACAGATCTATTTGGGGAGCAAGCAGTACTTTGTGGCGGCCTTTCAGCACTTGTAAAAGCTGGCTTTGAAACTCTTGTAGAAGCAGGTTATCAACCTGAGTTGGCTTACTTCGAATGTCTTCACGAAGTCAAGCTAATAGTGGATCTGATGGTTAAAGGTGGCCTTACAGCTATGAGAGACTCAATCTCAAATACTGCTGAATATGGCGATTACGTTAGTGGCCCAAGGCTGATTACATCAGAAACCAAGGAGGAAATGAAACGTATTTTATCTGATATACAAGATGGTACCTTTGCTAAAAACTTTGTTGAAGAATGCGAAGCAGGCAAACCTGAGATGAAAAGAATTCGCTCGGAAGATGCCTCATTAGAAATAGAAAAAGTTGGGAAAGGCCTTAGATCAATGTTTAGCTGGCTAAAAACAGACTGAAAAACTATCTTTCGCTAATTATTGCAGCAGCATTAGTAGATCTATTGGTGGGGGACCCCAAATCGGTTCCTCATCCAGTAGAAGCTATTGGCCTTTTAATTAAATTGCTAAAGGGGAAGCTTGAATCTTTTGCTGGTCACAATATTTTTCTTTTAAGGCTTGGCGGGACATTTATAACATTGATTATTGTCAGTATAAGTTGTGGGAGTGGTTGGCTAATAGAACAATTCTTTCTTAAAGGTCACTATTTTTCAGTGCCAATTCAGATAAGATCTATTATTTTAGTCTTAGCCTTAGCAAGTGCTCTTGCAGCGAGAAGTCTTTCTCAAAGTGCTACAAATATACTTACTTCATTAAATAATAATTTTTCACATAAAAGTCTCCCATTGGCTAGAGAACGCCTAAGTGAAATTGTAGGAAGAGATGTTGCGAAACTAGATAAAGCAGAGATACTTCGAGCAACTGCTGAGTCAGCAAGTGAAAATGCTGTTGATGGAATATTTGCTCCTTTGTTTTGGATGATAATAGGATCGTTTTTTTGGAAGATTTCAAATACTTTGCCTGGCCCCCTAGCAATGGCATGGTTTTTCAAAGCCAGTAGTACTATTGATTCAATGCTTGGATATAAGACTGGGAAGCTTCGGTGGATAGGAGAATCAGGAGCTAAGCTTGATGATATTCTTACTTTTATTCCATGTAGATTGGTTCTTATTACACTTCCCTTAGTAAGTAAAAACTGGTTAAAAGCACCATCTTTAATTAAAGCAGCTTGGATCGATGGGATTAAAGATATTTCTCCAAATTCTGGAATTTCAGAAGCTATATTTGCTCATTGTGCAAATATTAGAATGGGAGGTATAAATGAATATAGGAACAGCTACATTTCAAAACCATTATTAGCTAAGGATGCCCCTCCAGCAAGCACAATAAGTATTAAAAAGATACTTAATTTATATCCTAGATTAGAAATATTTTGGATCTTATCATTTTTTATAGTTGACAAATTAATTTAATACGCACCTCTATCTCTTGGGAATATTAGGACACCAAAAGTTCGCAAAATTATCTTTAAATCAATAAAAAAGTTTCTCTTCCTTACATATAATAGATCAAGAATAACCCTCCTTTTATATGTCAGATTATTTCGTCCACTAACTTGCCATAATCCTGTAATACCAGGTCTAACAGATGCAACTTCTTTCATATACGAACCATATCTTTTCAACTCATCCTGAACAATAGGTCTAGGTCCTACCACACTCATATTTCCCATGAGGACATTAAAAAATTGTGGGAGCTCATCTAGACTTGAGACCCTTAGGAATCTACCAATAGGTGTAATTCTAGGATCATTACGCAATTTATAATCATTCTCAAACTCTTTTTTTAAAGATGGGTCTCTTTCAAGAAGATTTTCCAGTAAACTGTCTGCCTCAGAATGCATAGTGCGGAACTTAATACATCCAAAATAAATATAATTCCGGCCTACTCTTTGTTGAACGTAAAAAACGGGGCCTGGGGAACTAAATTTAACAAGAAGGCCTATTAAAATAAATACTGGTGCACCACATATAAGTACAAGAGAAGAAAAAATAATATCTGCTGTCCTCTTTATAGTTCTATCATAACGATTTTGTTTCCTTAGTAATTGATGAGTTTCAACTTGATCTAGTTCTAGAGGTAGATCAAGAAAAGATTCTTTCTTAAAATCTCTATTCCTATTGTTTTTATTAGAAGTCTTACTTTTCATCAAATCATTTTACTCATAAATAGTGTTAGCAAACAGACTCTAAGAAAAAATTTATTTTTTAAACTGCATAGGATCACTTGAAGCGATGGCAGACCTATCTAAATGCATCTCCCATGCTTGCCTTACAACTGTCTCAAAGTGGTTAGAAAAAGATTTAATGCTAAATTTTTGAGACCAATTATTTATTGATTCAGGACTCATTTTTTGCCATAACTGATCCTGTTCAAACCACATAACAGCCTCTAATAAAGACTGAACTTTTTGATCTTTGAAAAGAACACCAGTTGCAGAATCTATTCCTTTAGATGCACATTTAACTGTATCCAAAAGTCCACCTTGAGCAAACGCAATTACAGGAGCTCCTGCAGCCATTGCTTCGACTGGAGCTATTCCAAAATCTTCAACTCCTGCATATACATAAGCTCGACATCGCTGCATCAATTCTTCAACAATATGTTGTTCTTGATATCCCAAAACTTTTACTGTTGGTCCCGCTATACGCGAAAGAAAGGATCTCTCAGGGCCATCCCCAACAACAATTAAGGGAAGGCCTAAGGCATTAAATGCTCGAATAACTAAATCAACTTTCTTATTAGGAACAAGCCGGCAAAGGCAAAGATAATAGTCACTCCTTTCTTCACTGTAAATAAACCTATCTACATCTACTGGCGGATGAACAACTATTGATTCTCTCCCCCAATATTTTAAAATTCTCCTTGCAGTAAACCTAGAGTTTGCCAATAAAAAGTCTACTCTTGCAGCACTAAGTTGATCCCACTGTCTCAAATGATGTAATTGCCAGCGAATAAGAGGTGCAAATCCAGCCCTGCTTAAAATAGATCGCTTTAAATATATATTCATCTGGTCCCAGGCATATCTAACAGGCGTATGAATATAACTAATATGAAATTGCTCCGGAGAAGTAAGAACTCCCTTTGCTACAAGATGACTACTACTTATTACTAATGGGTAGCCGCTTAAATCAAGATGTTCAATTGCATATGGAAGTAACGGTAAGTAACTCTGAACATGACTAATACCAAATGGTAATCCTTGAATAAAGCTAGTTTTAACAGATCTTCCAGACAGCCAACTATTTCTATTTAGACTTTCACCGTCTACTAACGCAAACAGTTCTGCCGAACTGCCTAAAGAAGTAACAAGGCTATCGATAATTCTTACTACTTTTTCAGCACCGCCTACTGATCGAGGAGAAAACCATTCATGAACTAATGCAATATTTTTTGGAATGTCCATCATAAATAAAAGTAGAAGATGCAAGAACTGAACTAGGGAATCTCTTTCTAGAATTAATTTGCTTCAATACAGATCCTATCAAAAATTATTTAGAAGCTAGAAAGAAATAATATTGATTGAATAGGTACTAAGTGCATAGAAAAACAATAGAGCAAAAAAGGAGCATACTAAATTCAAATACATTACATAACCTTTATTTCTAGGTAATTTTATATAAGAGAATAACATTAAAGCTAATGCTATTAAACCACTGAGAATTAGAAAGATTTCTGCTGATTGATCCAATCTAAATCTAATAATAAAGTCAGAGTTGAATAGTTGGAAAGGCTGAATATTAAATTTAGCATTAGCATGTCGATAAAATAGGAAGCCAGAATAAATTGTTGATAGAAGGATGCTATTGATAAGCAAAAAGGATACAGGCTTAGAAAGCCTATTCATTGTTCTGTTAAAGCTGAAAAGTAAAATGGCAATTATAAATGAGGCTAATAAAGGTATTAGAGGTATTAGGAATGAATAGTTGATGAGTTTAGACATTGCATGAATTTCTTATCACTATTAACATTAACCTGATTAAGACTGACGCAATAGTAATTAAGAATAAAACAAAACAATTCAATAATATATAGATTTTAGATGCATCTATAGGAACTAGTTCGGAGTGTCCTAAAAAGAGCACCTAGTTAGGGCCAATATTAATATCCATAAAATTAAATTCAAAAAAGAGTTTCCTTGAGAAAATATTTAAAGAGATATCAATTGAAGCAATATTCCTAAAAGAAAATATAATTACTTCATTTTAGCAATAGAATCAATTAACCAATCGTTGTACAAAATGAATAACTATCTATCAATCTTTCTTATAGTAGCAGTTATCTCAATATTAGGTTTTAGGCTATATCTAAGAGAAAAGCATGACCATGTTATGAAAATTAAGAAAATGGTCAAGAAAAGGAAAAAGAAATTGCTCAGAGCTAAAAAAAATAATAGGATCCGTAAATATCATTCCTAGTAAAATCTAATGTTAGGTAATCAAGAAGGAGTAGACTTAGCAAATCCTAATAAAGTCCCCAATCAGACACTCATCCAAGAAAAAGAAAATATGAATGCAAAGTGGCTAGACAATGAAGACAATGCTGTTGAGAATGTTTTTGGATTTAATAAAAATGCAGAGTTAGTAAATTCCAGAGCAGCTATGATTGGTTTCTTAATGCTTGTATTAACAGAATTAATATTTAATGGGAAGCCTGTTACCCTTGCAATTTTTGGCATCAACTAATCCAGTGGATCCAAATTAAAAAATTGATTTCTGATCAGTTACTATAAGGAAATTATTTAAACTATTTCCATGAATAAGAAATACGTTGTCGGTTTTATTTATGTATCCATAAGCATTTTGGCTTGGGGAACCTTAGGTTCTCTAGTTGACTACCCACTATTACAACAAGATATTTATCAGCCTGGTTCATTGGGACAACTAACAACTTTTCTAGTAGTTGGTATACTAACAACTGTTATTTCAATCATTTTATTTAAAAAGCTTCCGAAAAGTTTCATTGAATAAAATTGGTAATTTAATATTTATATCTTTTCAATACTTCAGCAGGTTGATTTATGTTTCCAGAATCAAATAGCAACCACTGTCTAGTTTCAGTATCGTGGTCGCATCCTACATTAGGCTTATCAATTCTCAAAGTTGACATCTCATAGTGGCACTGTTGATCTGCTTCAAAAGCTGATTGATATTCTGGAGTAAAATAGGCTGTAGTAAAGATTGAAATCAGAAGTAAAAGAGCGGAGGTTAGAGCTACAAAAACTTTCATTCTTAGGACTCAAAACTTGATATTTCAATACTAATACAATTTTCTGAAATTAATCTAGACTCAAAAATATATCTTATCTCCAAATAAAGACTTTAAGACTCACATCTAATTACCATCAATTTATTGAATAGTATATCTTTAAAAGTTATATAAGATCAATTCCTACCAACATTATAAATGAAATTTTTAAAGTCAGGAACGTAAAAGTAAAGCGCGGTCGCTAAAACTAGTAATAAGTTAAGTCCTATAACTAGAGAGCCCAAGAAAACACGCGTATTTTTTGTAGGGGTTTTATATTCAAACCCACCAACTTTAATAAGTACCTCTCGCTCTGAAGAGGTGGCCCCAGAATTTTCGCCTCCACTTTTCTTTTTAGATTTAGAGCTTTTCAGAAAGATTTCAGGATCTTTTGACTTGCTTGAATCCACAGAAGCTTCCTTTTCTTTTCCCATTTGTTTTATGTGGTTCTCTCCTATAAGAACTAGCAGCAAAAGCTATTTAAATACATATAAAAGGATAAAACTCAATAATTCAAAACTATCCTAGGGTTCAGAAAACCTTGAGTTAAAGTCAAAAAGATTGATCACAAAATGCCTTTACATCATTAAAGGTACTTTCATAAGAAGGAGTTTTATGATTATTAAGGATCACCATTATTAATTTTGACTCCAAGCCAAGCAATCTTGTTTGACATGAGTAATTTCCCTGGAATCCGTTAAACAATTGAGACTCTTCGGCTTTCTCTATTGCATTTAAACAGACCTGCTTTTCCCGAGATTGAAAGCATTCATTAGCCAAAGAAAGAACTAATTCGATATTTCTAGCTTGGACATTGGAGAATAGTATCTGAATTAATGAGATAAATATAGCAATTATCAAAAGCTTCTTGGAGCTAAAAAAAGAATTAGGAGAGTTCTTGATAAAAGGATAATTCATCAAAAAGTTATAATAAACTCTGGCTTTTTCCATTATTAAATATATTTAATAATTTCAATTTATTATTTTTGAGTTCATTAACCAAATCCAATGCAGATAATTCCGAGTTTTCTTCTACAAGATTAAGGCTTGCAGCTAATTTTCCTATTATTTTGGAAGGATTGAACCCTTGAGATTGATAAAAAGTTAATGAATCATCTCGATTACTCTTGGAAAGCTTCCCCCCAAACTTATTTAATAGAATGGGGACATATCGATAAGTAGGTGGCTTCTGTTGTAAAGCATCAAAAATTGCAAGTTGCGGAAAGATCTCTGCAGCTAAATCTTGCCCTCTCACAACCTCAGTTATCCCTAGCATCAATTCATCTATGACAGTAGCCAAATGATAAGCAACAATACCATCTGCTCTTCTTAGAATCACATCTCCACAAATAGAAGAAAACTCTTCCCCAACTTTAAGTCGCAAACTAAAAGGCCTGCCATTCATATCAAATGAAGCATGTTTAGGGTCTCTACATTTCCCCGAATAAATGAATGGTCCACTAGAGTTCAACCTCTCTTTAAGGAGCATCTTCCTACTACATATACAAGGATAAGTAATATTGTGAGTTGTAAGTGCAGCAATTACTTCTTGGTATATATGCTTTCTTTTGCTCTGAAGAACAACTGGTTCATCCCACACCAGTCCTAACCAAAGCATATCATTTTTAATTTTTTCGATTGCCCCCGGTCTATTTCGAGGTGTGTCAAGATCATCTATTCGTAAAATAAATTTGCCAGAAGAAAGTCTCACTCTTAGCCAGGCGATCAAAGCTGTTCTTAAATTTCCCAAATGAAGATCACCAGAAGGGGTAGGAGCAAAGCGGCCCCTAACCCCCCCCCTTTCTAAGAAGTTGCTCTCCATATTCAAAATCTTGAATATGGTTTCTTGAAAAAGCTGATTGATTTTTCATTAAACCCTCAGGAACTCAAAATAGCTGAGTTCCTAACAAGATTATGAATTCAAAAGAAACTAATCCCCAAAATGACTACTTACTTGCCACTCTGAACACGATCCTTGAAAAGCTTACCTGCTGTAAAAGCAGGAACTCGCTTCGCAGGAATGGCAATTTTTTCACCGGTTTTTGGATTGAGGCCTTGACGTGCTGAACGGTCACGAGGTTCAAAAGAGCCAAACCCAAGTATGGAGACTTTCTTATCATCCACAACTGAGTCAACAATTGTTTCGATGGCAGCATCGACAACAAGTGCCACGTCTGTCTTAGTTAGCTCTGTACGAGCTGCAACCAAATTAACTAAGTCTGCTTTGTTCATTGGAAAAGTGTGTTGTAGCAGAGAGTGAAAGGTGAAAGACTTTAAAAAGTCAATCAAATAAACACTCGATCCCGCTAATCGTATGGAGCTAAAGCAGTTCAGGCAATAGAAAAGTAAGTTGGTGCAAAGCTTTATACCAAAATTTTACGGATCATTAACTATTCCTCACTAGGCTGCCAGGCATTCCAAGGTAGAAGTTTTTCATTGTCAAGGAGTTCAAGGCTTTGCCCAGAAGCCAGTAAAGGCAAGTGATCTGGGGGAAGCCAATTGCGCAATTTCAACAAGCTTTCCTGCTGCATAGTCCAATGAAAAGTAGTTCGAGAGCGTTTAGGGGGCAATTTGAAAATTTGATAGCGGAATTAACAAACGTCCGCAGAACAGCACATTCCAGGGCGCAGGTGCATACAAAACGCAACTCCCAGGGGTTGGTCCAGGGGTCCATAGGATACGTATACCTGATGAAATAGTTAGTTCATCAGGAAAAGTCTCTAAATTATTAACATTGGGCAGCAAGTAAGCCTCTTGTTCTTGGACAATCAGATCCCATCCCAGCTTTTTATTAAGTATGGATGCTTCCTGATGTGAATTGCGATTGGTCAATAAAACTTTTGGGCAAAATCCTCGCGACAGTTCCTTTAAGTCATTAATAACTTCCTCAGAAATTTGAGGGCAGTCAATTAATACAGGTGCATTATCAATCCATAAGAACCAAGCGCTCATAAGTGATGTGCCCTTACTAGCTGGGAATAACCAAAGCCAATCTCTAATCTTTTTAACGGAAATACTCAAGTTCACTGAAAAAGAGAGCAATAAAGTTGCTAAAAACAGCTATGGCATTAGCTTGTAATTAAAGCTCATTGTAAAAGAATAAAGATCCTCATTGCGAAGAACACACATTGGCACTGCTTACCCTCTTGGGAGCTCAGTAACTAAAAGAGGTATTAATTTTTCAGTTGCAGCGCCTGCTGCAACTGAATTAGAGCTCCTTTTATTTGAGAAGGAAAATGATATCAAAGCTAAAGAAATAATCCGACTTGGATATAAAAACCGATCTGGAGATTATTGGCATATTGAAATCGAAGGGATCACTTTAGGTTGTCTTTACGCTTATAGAGTTAACAATCTGGAAAGACTAGGTGAGAACAACTCAGGCTGCAAAAAAATATTATTAGATCCATGTGCTCGATCAATAGTTGGTTGGGATGTTTTCCAAAGAGACTCACCTACGAATGAAAGCACCTCCCTGAAAGGAGTTGTTTGTGAGCGAAACAGCTTCAACTTTAATGACCACCCTCGTCCAAAACATCGATGGGACAAGACAATTATTTATGAACTTCATGTAGGTGGCTTTACGAAAGAGAAAGCTTCTGGTTTAAACAATGATAAGAAAGGAACATTTGTTGGACTTATTGAAAAGATACCTTATCTAAAAGATATTGGTATATCAGCAATTGAGCTACTTCCTGTTTTTTCTTTTGATCCTTCAGATGCACCCTTTGGCTTAGAAAATTACTGGGGATATAGTCCATTAAATTGGTTCACTCCACATCAAAATTATATCTCCAAAAACACTATACTAAGTCCAAGAGATCAATTTAGAGCACTTGTTGAAGCCTGCCATGATAACGAAATAGAAGTAATTTTAGATGTTGTTTTTAACCACACAACTGAAGGTGATCAGAATGGTCCAATAATTAGTTGGAAAGGTTTTGGAGAGTCGATCTACTACCACAAAAATGAACAGGATGAATTCTTAGATGTAACTGGATGTGGCAATACTATTGCAGCAAATAATCCACTGGTAAGACAACTAATTCTTGAATCTTTAAAATGCTGGTCCTACGAGCTTGGTGTTGATGGATTTCGTTTTGATTTAGGCATTGCATTGACCAGAGGTAAAGATTTAGCGCCTCTTGATTCACCCCCAATCTTTGAAGAGATTGAATCAGATCCGTTTTTAAGTGAGCTAAAGTTTATAAGTGAGCCTTGGGATTGTGGAGGCCTATATCGATTATCTGATTTCCCAGCCAAAAGAATAAGTACTTGGAATGGTCATTTCAGAGATGATATTAGACGTTTCTGGAAAGGTGAGAAGAATAGTACATGGCCCCTAAAAGATAGGCTTTTAGGCAGTCCTCTTATTTACAAAGACACAAAGAATTCTGTAAAGAAATCGGTTAATTTTATAACTTCACATGATGGATTTACATTAATAGACTTACTCAGTTTTAATAAAAAGCACAATCTTTCTAATGGAGAAAACAATCGTGACGGTGAGAACCACAATAATAGCTGGAACCATGGAATAGAAGGTCCTAGCTCTAAAGAGGATTTAAATCATATTAGGAAAAGGCAGCAAAGAAATCTTTTAGCTAGCTTAATTCTTTCACCAGGAATTCCTATGCTTCTAATGGGAGATGAAGTAGGTAGAAGTCAAGGTGGAAACAATAATTCTTGGTGTCAAAATACACCTCTTGGATGGATGATTTGGGATTTAGATATTTGTGATAATGAATTAAAAAGCTTTTTAAAAAAAATTATAAGTATTAGGAAAGATTTATCAGTTATCTTTAGCCCTGAAACTACACCATTCACTGAGCCACCGCAACCTGATCATTCACAAGAACTATGGATTCAATGGCACGGTGTAGAAGTGAATTCCCCCGATTGGAGCAGTTGGTCACATACAATTAGCTATAGCATTAACCAAGGGAGAGAAGGCTCTGTTATTTGGCTTGGTTTAAATGGCTATAACCAGTCAATGAAATTCGACTTACCAAATTCAACTTCAAAGTGGTTGAAAATAATTGATACATCTCTAATCAAGCAAACCCCTGTTAGTCCTATTCAATTGACTAATCAAGATGCAATAGAGGTAGAAAGTCGAAGTCTTGTATTAATCGTTTCAAAAGAATTCTATAAGCCTTCAACACCCTAAAATAATTTCACTAAGCGGGCGGCGGGAATCGAACCCGCATCATCAGCTTGGAAGGCTGAGGTTTTACCACTAAACTACGCCCGCACTAAGCACTCAAGATAACCAGTCCAATAATAGGATCTGAAGTTTGTCTTAGCACTACTACATTATTACCTTGTGCAGCTCAAATTAACGAGAAAATCTAAATCTAACGATCTCAAGAACAGTAGTGCTCGTAGAAGACTAATGGTTGCATATGGCTTGGGAGATGCTGGGACTGGCCTTGCTGCATCTCAGCTTGGGTTTTATTTATTTGCCTTTTTTACTAGCGCTGCAGGGCTACCTGCTTTTGCAGCTGGCTCTTTACTAATGGTAATAAAAATTTGGGATGCCATAAACGATCCACTGATTGGTTGGTTAAGTGACAATACGAAATCAAAGTGGGGGCCAAGAATTCCTTGGATGATTGGAGGTTCTGTCCCCCTTGGCATTAGCCTTGCTGCTATTTGGTGGGTTCCATCTGGGGGTACGCCTGAAAAAATTGTTTATTACCTAGCAGTAACTATTTTGCTAATGACTGCTTACACAAGCGTAAATCTTCCATTCGCAGCATTAGCAACAGAAATAACAGAAGAAACTTCTATTAGAACCCGATTAAATGCAGCTAGATTTACAGGTTCAATATTAGCCTCGTTGAGTGGACTAGTAGTTGCAGCATGGCTTTTATCTTCAGGTAATAATGGCTTTGTTCAAATGGGTCGAATTACTGGTGTTATAGCAACTATCGCAACATTAACTTCTTGCTGGGGGTTGGCTCCATTTGCGAAAAAAGCAAGGGGGCCGAAAATAAATGCAGAACCTATAAATAGACAATTAAAAAGGATATTTAATAATAGTCGGTTTCTAAAGATTATTGGGCTTTATTTAATGCTCTGGTGCTCTCTTCAATTGATGCAAACAGTCTCCCTAATTTATTTAGAAGAAGTTATAAATGTACCGAATCAAATTTCAAAGTGGATCCCAATACCTTTTCAAGTATGTGCTCTTATTGGCCTTCAATATTGGAGCTTCTTTTCCAATAGACATGGAAGGCTAAAAGCTCTTTTTAAAGGAGTTCTGATTTGGATTATCGCATGTTTAGTTTTAACGATTTTGCCTCCTTTAAAAACGGGAATAATTACAAATGGCTTATTCACTTTTAATAATTTAGAGTCCTTTAAATTAGCAGTACTTCTAATAATAATTATGCTTCTTGGGTTTGGAGCATCAACAGCTTATTTAATACCTTGGTCTTTGCTTCCAGATGCTATAGATGCTGATCCAGACAAGCCTGCAGGAATATATACAGCATGGATGGTTTTAGTTCAAAAAATAGGTATTGGCCTAAGCGTTCAATTACTTGGTCTTCTACTAAGTTTTGCTGGATACAAGTCTTCAAGTAATTGCATTGATCTTGTCAACTGCTCAGAGCAATCAGCAATTGCCTTAAGCACTATTCGTATATGCATGGGACTTATTCCTTCATTACTAATCGCTTTAGGATTATTCATCATGAAAAACTGGGTCGGTATCAAACCTAATTATCTAAGTGAAACTCCATGAAAACACCCCGCTGGATTAAAAGGCTTGGCAGCAGCTTAATTATCGGTGGTCAAGCTGTTACTTCAACAGCAAAGGGCAATTTCAATAAATCAGATCT
Source organism: Prochlorococcus sp. AG-436-M02 (assembly GCA_003212515.1). Taxonomy (GTDB): domain Bacteria; phylum Cyanobacteriota; class Cyanobacteriia; order PCC-6307; family Cyanobiaceae; genus Prochlorococcus_E. Next base: position 969 of record QCPL01000012.1, on the reverse strand, counting down.
AACTGATCAGCTAATGGAAGCTGGCCCAGCTAGTTTTCTTATTGTCCTAATTACAGGAATCTCAGCAGGGACAGTTTTCAATATTCAGGTTGCTGCAGAGTTAAGCAGACAAGGCCTTGGTTCTGAAGTAGGAGGCTTACTTGCAATAGGGTTAGCAAGAGAAATTGCTCCGCTACTTACGGCAACTCTACTTACAGGGAAGGTAGCAACAGCATATGCAGCTCAACTTGGCACAATGAAAGTTACTGAACAAATTGATGCCATAACAATGTTAAAAACCGATCCTGTTGAATACCTTGTAGTCCCTAGACTAATTGCAATGGTTGTAATGGCACCTTTACAGTGCTTACTATTTTTCTCAGTAGCCTTGTGGAGTGGTCAAGTTAGCAGTACAGCTTTCTACAGTATTCCACCAAACATCTTTTGGAATTCTGTTAAAAGCTGGATTGTTTTAAGCGACCTACCTTTCATGCTAATAAAGGCTGTTGTATTTGGTCTCCAAATTGCAGTAATAGCATGTGGCTGGGGACTGACTACTAGAGGTGGAGCAAAAGAAGTGGGTACCAGTACTACTGGTGCAGTAGTCATGACACTCTTAACTGTTTCCCTTATGGATGTTGTCTTAACTAAAGTTCTTTTTGGGTAGTTCACTATGAGTTCTTCATCAAACCAAGAGACCACACAAGAGGTAGTATTAGCGCCTATGCAAAGATTACCCTTATTAATTATATTCACTGGTCTTAGTATTTTATTGACACCTTTAGCGACCTGGATCCCAATCTCAATAAGCAGTTTTGGTTTTTTTCTATTAATCCAGTCCTTTACTCTTAAGCTGAAATTCACACAAAAGGATTTGGTTGTTTTACAATTAGGTAAGGAAATAAGACGTTTCCCCTTTGATCAATGGATCTCATGGAAAATCTTCTTTCCTAAATTACCAGGAATACTTTACTTTAGAGAAAAAGCTAG
>QCPL01000011.1 GCA_003212515.1 Prochlorococcus sp. AG-436-M02 | reverse complement strand
CATATGCAACTTGGTGTTTTTGTTGCTTTAGCTTTTGAAGAGTCTCGATAGCATCAGGATCTCTTGATTCAAGCATTGCAAGTGCATGAAGCGGAATGTCTGGTCTAGTAGTTGCATGGGTAGCTGGAGAAAGATCATCTGTATTGGTTTCTCCAGGAACTTTGAAAACACTGACGGTTATTGTATTTGGTAATTTTGCTTTATTTGTAAACCATTCACCTTGTGCCCAACTAGAAACAATTTGCTTAGCAAAAAAATTAGATTCTGCGAGTTCTAGAATGTCATTTAATGCGTCATATATTAATAGTGTATTGCTCAACCCTTTTGCTGCCATACCTGCAATCTCTTCGTTTTTATTGCTGAGTAATTGAATTAGTGCTCCAACATTATAGCCACCCATCATTGTCCCTAATAGTCTTGTGGCTTCTTTTGCATCAACTAATGGACTATGAATTTTCTCTTGAGCAACAGAATTAAGCCAAGTTGCTTTTACATATGACGCTTGGTCTACGCCGGGAGGGATTCGATTCATTAGTAAATTTAATAGAAAATCTTTATTGCTTTCTTTTGGGGGTCTTTCTAGTAAAAGCGTAAGCTCATGAGTTTGTTTCTCATTTAAAGGTAATGGAGGTATGCCTTTAGCTTTTCTTTCTTCAGCAAGGGCATGATAATTTTTTAGCATTTTTTTACTCGAGTATCTTTAATAGACTAGATTTAACTTATTCTGGTTTCATTAAACTAATTTTGAGTCTAGATAGATGCAGAAATGCAAATACTTCATCTATTTTCTTGCCAATTATAGGATTTAGGATCGATTGATGAGTTTTTCAACAGATTTTGACGTAACTGATCAAACTTCAGATCTTCACGTTGTAGAAACAAGGCCTTTACTTCCTCCTGTGTCTCTTCATAGAGATTTACCTTTAGATACTTTTTCCGCTGAAATAGTGTCTCAAACTCGTCGTCGAATTAAATCGATTCTTAATGGAACTGATTCGCGATTACTGGTAATTGTGGGTCCTTGTTCCGTTCATGATGTTGAAGCGGCAAAAGAGTATGCTAGTCGACTCAAATTATTAAGAGAGCGTTTTTCAGGACAGCTTGAGATAGTCATGAGAGTCTATTTTGAAAAACCGAGAACGACGACAGGATGGAAAGGCTTGATCAATGACCCTCATCTTGATGGTTCTTATGATATTAATACTGGTTTAAGAAGAGCCAGGTCTCTTCTTTTGGAATTGGCTCATATAGGTATACCAACTGCAACTGAGTTATTAGATCCAGTTGTACCTCAATATATTGCTGATTTAATTAGCTGGACTGCAATTGGTGCAAGAACAACAGAAAGTCAGACACACAGAGAAATGGCATCGGGATTATCCATGCCAATTGGCTATAAAAATGGAACTGATGGCACTATTGGAGTTGCGATTAATGCTATGGAGGCGGCATCTAAGCCTCATCATTTTCTTGGTATTAATCATGACGGTGCTGCATCTATAATCAGCACTACAGGAAATCCTGATGGTCACCTTGTGTTAAGAGGCGGTAGCACTGGTACTAATTATGATCTGGAATCAGTATCTAAAGTAGTTCAACAGCTGGCTAATTCTGGATCCACAGATAAGGTCATGATTGATTGTAGTCATGGCAATTCGAATAAAGATTTCCGTAAACAGTCTGATGTATTAAGGGTGGTTTCAGAGCAAATTAAAAAGGGTTCTACTAGTATCATGGGAATAATGTTAGAAAGTCACTTGGTTGAGGGTAATCAAAAATTGCCTAATGATTTGTCTACTCTTGTGTATGGTCAAAGTATTACTGATGCATGTATAAATATTGATACCACAGAAAGTCTTTTAGAGGAGCTCTCACGAATAATTGATTTAAAGAATTAGTTCGTCAACAGCCATTCCCAACTTATGGCAACCCCTATTGGGACTGTGAGATTGTCTATTCCAAAGGGACCTATTTGTTCAAGTATGGTTGCTAAAGATGTAATTACAAGCAGATCAACCACAGCTAAATGTCCACCAGTTATATGGTTGATGCTTGATAGAACTAATATTGTGATAAGGCTCATAGATAAAGTACCTACAACAGATTTTCTTTGACCAAAAATAATCCAATGTATGGAATTAATTTTTCTACCTATTAAACCTGCCAAACCATCTCCAAAGGCCATAACAAGTACCCCTGCAATCACAGCAGAAGGGTTGTTTGACCAGAATATAAAAATTAACGAAGTTATGCTTATTCCATATGCAATGGTACCAAAACTCTTCCGATCTACATTTTCAATTGATTTGATTAATTTAAGACGATAATTGATTATTAGAGTAGCTGTAACTATGCAAGCAACTACTAAGGCTAGATTTCTAGAGATGTTGAGCCAAGAGGCTATGGGTATTATTGGACCCGAGCCTATATGAACAATTTTGCGAGTCAGTTCTTTTTCATTTGGAAAGAACTTATTACATAGAAAACTTGTAGATAGTATTAAAAACAACCATCCAAGAATAATTAGTAATGGATAGATGTTGCTCAAATTAAGCTTTAAGCAGCTTGTTGATGATTGGTCATTCCTCTAAGTTTTAAAATTGCCTTAGATTCAAGCTGCCTTACTCTTTCTCTAGAAACATTTATTTGTCTACCAATCTCTGCCAGTGTTAAGGGCTCTTCTCCATCTAGTCCAAACCTTAATCTCATAATTTTTTGCTCTCTTTCATTCAATTGCGATAGCCAACCGGTTAAATGTTCTTTTTGCATATTTCTATCCATCCCCTCCATGGGTTCGTCATAATTTGGATCAGGTATCAACTCTCCTAAGGTGCTTCGATCTTCTTCACCACGAGCATGCGAATCTAGAGATGCACAAGGTGCACTTTGTGAGATTAGATCCTCTAGATCTTTAGGTTCCATTCCTAATTCATCAGCAAGTTCTACTCTGTTTGGTTGTCTTCCTAAACGATGAGATAATTCACGAGAAATTCGACGCATTTTCGAAAGTTTCTCGCTGATATGGATAGGAAGTCTAATAGTACGAGCACTGTTGTCTATTGCTCTAGTCATTCCTTGTCTTATCCACCAATATGCATATGTGGAAAATTTGTATCCCATGGCTGGATCAAATTTGTCAACAGCTCTTTCTAAACCAATAGCTCCTTCTTGTACTAGATCAAGAAGTTCAAGCCCTTGATTTTGATATTTTTTGGCAACACTTACTACAAGCCTTAGATTGGCGGCCATCATGCGATCTCGCGCACGTTTGCCCATTCGAATTTGATGTCGCTCACGTGTTGTAACATTTTCTTTGGGAATGTCTAACAAACCCTTCATTTTTTGGACATGGTGAGCAAGCTCTATTTCTTCTGCGGGAGTAAGAAGCGGGACTCTCCCTATGCTACTTAAATAAAACCCTATAGAGTCTGTTCCAATTCGACCAGAAGGTCTACCTCGTGTAGAAGAGCTATTATTTGATGTTCGTTGCCTTTGCCCTTTTGGAGTCTTTGGCAATAACAATTTATCTGATGGTGATAAAGAATCACCTTTTACAGATTCCAGAGGGATCCCCATCACCCTGGCCTCCTATATTCAATATTTAGAATGAACTTAGCACTCTTATGGAAAATAACTGTAATTTAAATAAAATGTTTTGATTAAATTCAATTAAAAGTGTTTCAAAAGTTACTTTTTTAGGTATTAAGACTTATTTGCTTTACTTTTGCATACGATGACATGAATTAGTTGATTAATCGGCAAAATTCATTAATTCTACTTGTGCGCACCTTCTCTCTCCTGCTTGCATTTTTTGAATAAATTCTCCATTACTTTGCATCTCCCAAGCATCAATATTGTCCTTAAAGTAAATATCTAAAATATCTTCAAGTTGTTTCTTTAATTCCCCTTCTTCAATTGGAGTGACAGCTTCTACTCTTCTATCTAGATTTCTTCTCATCCAATCTGCGCTTCCTAGGAAAACCTTTGGATCATGATCATTATAAAACCAGAAGATTCTTGAATGCTCTAGATACCTACCAATGATACTGGTCACTTGAATATTTTCACTTAAGCCTTCCTTCCCAGGATATAAACAGCACATACCTCGAACAATCAGTTTGATCTTTACGCCAGCTTGTGATGCCTCATACAGCAGATTAATCAGATCTGGATCAACCAATGAGTTCATTTTTGCTTTAATGATTGATTTTTTACCTTTTTTTGCATTAGAGATTTCTTTATTTATTAGCTTCTCTAAACCATCTCTAAGAGTGACAGGAGCAACTAATAGTTTGCGAAAGCTTTGTTGTTTTGAGAATCCAGTTAAGTAGTTAAATAGTTCGACTAAATCTTCTCCAAGTTCTGCTTGGACAGAAAGAAGACCAAGATCTGTATATTGCGTTGATGTATTTGAGTTGTAATTCCCTGTTCCAATATGGAAGTAACTGCGTAACCTTTTTTTTTCTTTACGTATGACTAATGCAATTTTTGTATGGGTTTTAAGTCCAATGATTCCATAAACTACATGGACCCCTGATTTCTCAAGTTGCTTTGCCCATTGAATATTATTATCTTCATCAAACCTGGCTTTTAGCTCTACAAGTGCCATAACTTGTTTTCCATTATTTGCTGCTCTGATTAATGCGCTGATAATCGGAGAGTTTCTGGAGACTCTATAAAGAGTCATTTTGATTCCCATTACTAATGGATCATTAGCAGATTGATTGATAAACTCTTCTATGGAACTTGAGAAAAGGGTATAAGGGTGATGGAGTAGAATATCCTTCTTTCTTATTATTGAGAATATACTTTCAAACTCCTCTTTTTTCCTCGAATCCTCTTCAAGTAAGTGTGATTGACTATTTTTTAGAGATATATGAGTTTGTCCTCTTTGTTGAGGGTAAAATAAGCTCTGATTATCAATCTTGGTTAATTCTATAAGTTCATCAAGGCCTAAAATTCCATCAATGTAATAGAGATCATCTTCCTCAACTTTCATACCACTCATTAATAAGTCAAGGATTTGTTTTGACATTTTGCTGCAAACTTCTAGCCTTACTATTTCTCCACCAAGTCTTCTTTTTCTTAACCCTTGTTCAAGAGCGATCATTAAATCATCGGCTTCAATATCACGAAGTTCGAGGTCGGCATCTCTTGTAACTCGAAAGAAAGAGTAGTCGTCGATTTTCATCCCTGGAAACAATAGGTGCAAATTGTTTGCAACTATTTGTTCAATTGGGATTGCTTTATAAATTGATTCTTCATTACTCAGTTCTAAATCATTTGGGATCTTAATAAATCGGTCCATTGTTTTTTGAGGTACTTTGACTCTTGAAAATTGTTGTTTGTTTGTCTCAGGATCACGAATTATTGCTGCAATATTTAGACTTAAGTTACTCACAAAAGGAAAAGGATGAGCGGGGTCGACTGCTAATGGAGTCAGTACTTGAAAAATAGCTGTCTTAAAGTAGTTATCTGTCCAAATGCGCTCTCTTTTTGATAACTGTTGATAGCTTTTTAAAAATATATTCTCGCCTTCTAGTCTCTTTTGCAAATGATTTATATAGTGATTTTGCTGTTTTTCTAGAGATGGCAGAAGCTTTTCCCTGATTTTTAAAAGTTGTTGCTTAGCAGTTTTATCATCTTCGCTTTTTTTTGTTATCTTTGCTTCAACTTGTGACTTTAATGAAGCCACTCTTACCATAAAGAATTCATCTAAATTGTTACTAAAAATTGCTGTGAATTTTGCTTGCTCTAAAAGCGGAGTTTTGGAATCAGTTGCTTTTTGTAGAACACGATTGTTAAACTCAATCCAGCTTAATTCTCTATTAATATAGTTCTTAAATGGTTGATTTTTTTTAGGCATTCTAGACATCACGTGAGCAAGTAGTTTTGCTTCAGAAGCTTATTACTTTAAATATTACTAGCAATTATAAGGTTCTTCTTTTTTTTCTCCCAGTTTATTAGTTGAAATCAAAGTAATGACAATGAAAAGTAATAGAGTCGTTCCAAAGAAAGGACTTTTTTGTCCTAATAAGTCATAAGAAAATCCTGCCATTGCAGCACCTATAAAAGTTCCTAAACTTTGCAATCCTTGAAGGCTACCTAAGATAGCCCCTTGATTGTTAGCATTCAATCGTTTTGAAACTAGTGCACGTAAACAAGGAGTCACTAGACCAGTGCCTAGGGCAAGGATTGCTACCGCACTGAAAACAGTGGGGACTGCATTACTATTGCTAGCGCTTGGTAAGAGTAAGCATCCAACAATTACAAAGCCGATTCCACTCAACGTTAATTTTAATTCACCGAAATGATTAACTAATGGGCCTATTAAGGCTCCTTGAACAATCATTGCTACTACTCCTACTACTACAAAGGTTAAACTTGCTAGTTCTGGGTTCCAGCCAAATGCCTGTTTGAGATAAAGAACTAGTATTGCTGTGAAGCCATTGAAAGCCATGAAAAATAAAAAGAATGCTGAACATAAGGGTCTTAAGGAGGGATTCTGAAAAACTAGTCTTAATTGCGTAATCGGGTTTAGTTCTCTTTTTCTAGGCAATTTACTTCTTTCAGAAATGGGATGTGTTTCTGGTAAAAACCAAGTTACGAGAATGAGATTTAAAATCGCAAAGCCTGTGGCACACCACACAGGTAAAGTAATGCTGAATTTAGCTAATGTTGTTCCCAAGCCAGGTCCTAGCAAAAAACCTAATCCAAAGGCAACTCCGATTAGACCAAATGTTTTAGCTCTATTTTGTGGAGTAGATATATCTGCTAATATTGCTGTCGCAGTTGCAGCCGTACCTCCACTCATTCCATCAATTATTCTTGCTAGAAATAATAGGAGTAGAGGGAGACCTATTAATGAGTTAGGAAGAATAGCTTGCCAGTTTAAGCTAATTGTTATTGCAAAGACAGATAGACCTATTACTGAACCAAAAACACAAATAATAATTATTGGTTTCCTACCAAAGCGATCACTCAGTGCACCGATTAATGGTGCAACTGTAAATTGTGAGATTGCATATGTTCCTGCTAGCAGGCCAAGAGTGCTACCACTACTTGTAAACCGCTCTAAGAGAAATGGCAACAAAGGGAAAACAATCGTTTCGCCTAGACGGTCATTTAATAATGTAAAAAAAGCACCTAATAATGTTGGAATCTTTGATCTTCGGAGAATTAAATCATTCATAATGTTTAAATAATCTTCAAGACTTTGGTGAATTGATAAATTGAACCGTGATCAATCTGACCTTAGTGTTCATCTTAGATTAATTAGAAGGGCAGATCGATCGGACCTGAGAGACGTTTATGTTGACTCTATTCAATCTCAAGCTTCTTCTTTTTATAGCAAAACTCAAATAGAAGCGTGGGTAGCATTAGCTAATTTGCCTGGGATTTTTGATAGATCATTGGATGAGGGGAGAGGTTGGGTAGTGGTGCAAGAAAATAAGATAGAGGCATTTGCCTTACGATATCCTTTGGATCGCCTTGCACTACTTTATTGCCGTGGCCGTTCTAGTAGGAAGGGTTATGCAAATATGCTTTTAGATCAAATTGAATCTGATTCTTTTGAGCAAGGTATTACATTAATAACTACGGAAGCAAGTTTGTTCAGTTACTCTTTATTATTAAGACGTGGTTGGGTTGAAAAATCAATAGAAAAAATAGAAATCGCAGGGATTAGTTTTGACCGGTATCTTATGTTTAAAAGGCTTGCTTTCTAAGCTATTATTTTTAAATGCTACTTACCTATCTATTTTCTATATTTATGAATAATCAAAATTATTTTTATTGAGTAGATTTTGATTCTTTACTTGTTAAATAATGTGTGAAATTAGATATAATAGTTTCTAGTGTACTCGAAAATAGATTCCAAAGTTGTTTGGGATTTCAATAGCCTCTTAACTTTTGTTTATTGAAGAGAATATCTTAATTCAGGAATGCTTAGCTTTCCTTTAGCTATTAATTCCTAAGCTTGCCTTATCCTTATTTTATGATGCTGCGACTTCTTCCCCAAACTATTTAAACTAAGTAGCTTTAAACATTTTCGATTTTGGATTTATCTTTTATGAACAATGATCAGCTAGGAGTCGTTTATTTAGTAGGCGCTGGTCCAGGGGATCCAGAGTTGTTAACTGTGAAGGGTCAAAAACTTCTTAGTAAATGTCATGCTCTTGTTTACGATGCCTTAGTTCCGAAGGAAATTCTGCAATTGGTCAATGATGAGTGCAGATGTATTTTTGTTGGTAAAAGGCGAGGACACCATTCCACACCACAATTGAAAACGAATGCTCTTCTTCTTGAACTCGTAAAGGAATATGAAATTGTTGTTCGATTAAAAGGTGGGGACCCGTTTATATTTGGACGTGGAGGAGAAGAGGCATCTTATTTAAAGCAGAATGGTATCTCTGTACAAGTTGTACCTGGGATTACTTCTGGCATTGCTGCCCCGGCTTACTTTGGTATTCCTCTCACTCATAGGCTTGCCTCTAGCTCTATTACTTTTGTTACTGGACATGAGGGAATCGATAAGCGTCGTCCAAGTGTTAACTGGGAAGCTTTAGTACAAGCCGGTAATACTCTGGTGATTTATATGGGAGTACATAATCTTTCTTATATTGTAAGTAAATTATTGTTAGCCGGATCCCCGCCTCATACTCCAGCTGCTGTGATCCAGCAGGCAACCGTTATAGGACAACGTTGTTTAAAAACAAAATTAGATAAGCTCGTTGAAGATGTAGATTCCTATAAATTTATTTCGCCATCTATAGTAATAATTGGGGAGTCAATAGATTTTCAAGTTGAAGAATGTGCACCCCCGCCTGCTGCAGTAACAATGCCGGTTGATTTTTAATCATTCACTCTCAATAATGATTTCCAAAGCCATTCAACTCTTTCATATGGTGTCAGCAATTTTGAATTGACTTGTGTTATTGAGTGACAATTTAAACTGTTAATTAATACCCATTGGTCACCAGGTTGTGGTTCTGCTTTGATTTCTGCTTCATGAAATAAACCTGTCTCTAACCCTTGTTGCCTCATTACACCAGGAAGACAACCACTCTTTAATCGAGGTGTTAACCAGATATTATTTCTTTTGATTAATAGGTTGGAGGTTGCTCCACATGACATTTCATTGTTAGTACTTACTAGCAAAGCTTCATCGAAACCATTCATTTGCGCCTCGTGTCGTGCTTGGATTGACTGGATGTAGCCGAATGTTTTATGTTGACTCTGACAACTATGTTCGTTGCGTTTTTCATGTCTACTAATTAGTGTTGTTACTGTCTTGAAACACGGTGCATATGCATTAAGCTCTAGCCAGAATGTATGATTAGATTTTGAAGGTAAATTGATCCCTCTAAATGTAGCCTGACCTCTACTCCAATTAAGGCGGAGAGATCCATTTCCATGAGGTAAAGATATACGTTGTATTGCTTCTTTTATTAATGGTACCAAAAACTCTTTTCTAGGTGGTAATTGCATCCTTAATACTTTGGAACTGTGTGTCCATCTTTTGAGATGTAAATCTAATAATTGAGGTGTATTTTGATAAATTAAAATAGTTTCAAAAAGACCATCCCCTAGTGTTACTCCTCGATTATTAATTGGAATTTTTATATCGTCATTATTTATCCAGTGACCATTGATCCAATTAATTTTGCGAGGTAATTTTATACTCATATTAATGCTTCTAATAGTGGTATTAATTTCCAATGTAATTCTTCAGCTTCATTAATTGGATTAGAATCTGCAACAATCCCACAGCCTGCATGTAAACGTAGAGTTGATTGTTCCTTTAATAAAGTTCTAATTAGAATATTGCTATCAAATTTTCCATCCCAGTCTAGATGCAAGAAAGAGCCACAATATGGTCCTCTTGCAATAGGTTCAAATTCATATAATCGTTCACAAGCTCTTATTTTAGGAGCACCAGTAATTGAACCCCCTGGCCAACATGCCTCAAGAAGATCCACCCATGTGCATTCAGCCTTTAGTGTTCCTTTAATTACAGATGTTAAATGATGTACTTGTGCATATGTCTCTAAGCCAACTAATTGAGTTACCTCGATTGTCCCAGGTTGACAAACTTTCCCTAAGTCATTTCTAAGTAAATCTACGATCATAATATTTTCAGCTCTATCTTTTGTACTGCTTATGAGTTCAGCTGCTAGAGCATAATCTTTGCTTGGATTTTGATTACGAGGTCTAGTACCTTTAATAGGTCTAGTTTCTATTCTCTTATTTGCCGACATTTTTAAAAAGCGTTCTGGAGATGTAGAGATAACAGCTTCTCCTGTTGCATTGCCATTTGCTACCATTATTCCCGCAAAAGGTGCAGGACAAGTTTCTTTTAGTTTTTTAAAAAAATCTATGGCTAAAATATTTTGGTTGTTTTCTGTTTTACAGCATGTCGAAAGGTTAGCTTGAAAAATATCTCCGTTTCTAATGTATTCTTGAACTTTGGATACTGAAAGCGCATATTGCTTTTTATTTGTTACCCATTCCCATTCTTCTCTTTCGATTCCTAGAAAGTTTTTTCTTTTTCTTGTAGATTTTTTTGATCCATCATTTGATGATTTTAGTCTTTTTAATATTGTTGAAAATCTTTTGAATCTGTTACCAGGAGTACCTTCTAGCCAAAGTTGATGTAAGTGTAAATCAAATTTTATAACAGGGTCATGTCTTGCCATCCACATGGTAGCCATTGAATCTTTTTTCCAAGAGTTTTTCGGTTCGATCCAACTACCTGCTTCATAGCTAAGCCAACCACACCAGTGACCGGACTCAATTGTTCTTAATAAATTAAATGGGTTTGATGCATCAGGATCGCCTGGTAAACCACGGCTAGTAATCTGTTCCAGTGGATCTGCGGCTATTATGACCCATCTGCCATTAGAACTTCCATCACTATCTAACCAAATCAGACCAGGTTCACCGAAAAGCTCGATTAATTTTTCTGCAACATTAAGTGGATCAATCCATTCATAAAGTTCTCGTATTACTTTGCTCATTAGCTTATGATCGAGTTTTTAGATAATCCGCATACCCTGCCTTGTGGATTGCCTCATCTCGTATACGACAACTATCGCATATTCCGCATGCTTTTTGATTTCCGTTATAGCAACTCCATGTAAGATTAATTGGTATTTGTAATCTTATTGCTTCTTGTACTATTTGTAGCTTGCTAAATTGAATGAGGGGCGCCCATAATTTAATTCCCTTTCCTTCTCTACCCGCTTTACTTGCAAGATTTGCTAGTTTTTGAAATTCTTCTAGATAATCAGGTCGACAATCTGGATAACCTGAGTAATCCATAGCATTGATTCCAAGTACTAGATGATTGGCTTGCTTTGCTTCGGCAAGACTAAGCCCAATTGCAATAAAGACTGTATTTCTTCCAGGCACATATGTATTAGGTATGATCCCTTCAATGACACCTTTGCTATGCACTGATTGTTTTAAATCGGTTAATGATGATCCGCCCCATGCTGATAAATTGACATTAATTATGTGATGTTCTTTTAGTTTGAAGTGATTTGCTATTGCTTTTGCTGCTTCTAATTCACGTTTGTGTCTTTGTCCATAATCAAATGATAAACCAATAACTTGATGACCACTTTCTATTGCAATGCCAACTGCTGTTGCTGAATCGAGACCACCTGAAAGAAGTGCAATTGTTAGAGGGGAATTATTCAATGACATTATTTATTGTTGCTACAAGTTTTAATAACAGATAACTATAGTCAATATTTTTTGCTTTTTAAAGTATTCCTAACCATTTGTGCATTTGTAAACTGAGTCTCCATTGAGGGTGTCTTTTTATGTATTCAATACTTAGAGTCTTTCCTTCTTTGTTTTCCCATGCAGGTTGCAGAAATAAATAGGGTTTTACAATTTTCACTCCTTTTGAAGAAGAAGCTTTTCTTTTTTTAATTGCTTCTTCTGCCATATGTTCTGCGAAGATCAAATCGTCTTCTTCGGTGATGACTACTTTGAGCTCATCACAAGAGCTCAGTATTGATGAACGAGGTGGAGCATGTCGCTTTGGTGAGAGTGTAATCCAGTTAATTGTTCCCGATACATCATCAACTCCACTTGTCTCGAGGTGGATAGGAAGTGCTTTGTTATTCTGATTAGTTGTTGAATTATTGATTGCATTACATAGCGAATTTAAGTTGTGATGTAATGGCTCACCCCCAGTGATTACAACCATTGATGCACCTAGTGACTGAGCTTTTACAACTTCTTTGGAAAGCTTAGAGATGCTTTGTTTTGGATGATTTTCGATTGGCCATGATTCTTTAGTATCACACCAGGGACAACCTACTTTGCATCCAGCTAGTCTGATGAAAAAAGCACTTTTACCAAAATGTAAACCTTCAGCTTGAAGAGAATGAAATGTCTCAACAATTGGAAGGGTAGAACTCATACTTCCCTACTTAGATCTTCTACAACATTTTTAGAATTATTTAAAGCTTCCTGTGGTGTGGTAGGTAAACGCAATTGTGCTGCCTTTATGAGTCCTGCAAATAATGGATGAGGTTTTCCTGGTCGAGATAAAAACTCTGGGTGGTATTGACATGCAGTAAAAAATGGATGTGTTTTTAATTCAATTAATTCAACTAATCGGCCATCTGGTGACGTTCCGCTAATCGTGTATCCTGATTCAATGAAGAGATTTCTATAAGAGTTATTAAATTCATATCGATGTCGATGACGTTCATAGACGACTTCTTCCCCATAGAGTTTCTGTCCTATAGTATTTGGAATTAATCTACATGGGTATACTCCTAGCCTCATTGTCCCCCCTAGATCCATTACATCTTGTTGTTCGGGTAGTAAATGAATTACAGGATGACTAGCTTGTGCATTTAATTCAGAGCTTGTGGCATCTTTGAGGCCAGCTACATTTCTTGCCCATTCAATCACTGCACATTGCATACCCAAGCAAAGTCCTAAGAAAGGAACCCTTTGTTCTCTCGCCCATTTGATTGCTGAGATTTTCCCATCTACTCCTCTGTTGCCAAAGCCTCCAGGGACAACTATTGCATCGACTCCCTTTAATAGATTTTCTGGTCCTTCTGATTCAATTTTTTCAGCAGAAACCCATTGAATGTCTAAAGATGTGTTATTTGCTATACATGCATGTCTTAAGGCTTCGACTACAGATAAGTAGGCATCATTTAATTGTATGTATTTTCCTACTAGAGCAACTTTAACTGACGGTCCTGGATTCCTTAATTGATGCACTAATTTTTTCCAGTCTTCTAAATCACATTCATGGTCTCTTAATTCCAGTATGCGTAGAATTTCACTACAGAGGCCTTCTTCCTTTAATGAGAGTGGAACGGAATAAATGCTGTCAGCATCTAATGCTGGTATTACTGCATTATTATTGACACCACAAAATCCACTAATTTTACTCTTTAATTCAGTATTGATCGCTCTATCACTTCTGCAAACTAATACATCTGGTTGAATACCAATTGAACGCAATTCCTTGACAGAATGTTGTGTTGGTTTGGTTTTAATTTCACCAGATGTATTTATGAATGGTAAAAGGGTGACGTGAATATACGCGATGTCATGCTGGTTTACATCACTTTTGAATTCACGAATTGCTTCTAAAAATGGAAGTGATTCAATGTCTCCAACAGTTCCACCAATTTCGGTAATGACAATATCTGCATGGCTATTAGAAGCAACACGTTGTATTCGCTCTCGGATTTCTTTTGTGATATGAGGAATTACCTGTACGGTTCTACCTTCATAATCTCCTCGCCTTTCTCTATTAATAACCGATTGATAAATTGAACCAGTGGTCACACTATTTAGACGCGACATTGCTGTATCTGTAAATCGTTCATAATGGCCTAGGTCTAGATCGGTTTCTGCACCATCCTCGGTAACAAACACTTCACCATGTTGAAATGGACTCATTGTTCCAGGGTCAACATTTAAGTAAGGATCTAATTTTAAAATTGATACGCTATATCCTCTTGACTTGAGCAAACGTCCAAGACTTGCAGCAACAATTCCTTTTCCAATACTGGATACAACTCCTCCGGTGACGAAAACAAATTTGGCCATTTAGTTTCTTTGTATGCTTTAACTTAACTCGATCTTGAACAAGGCCAACTAAATTAAATAGTTTTTCGAGAAATGTTATTGATTGTTTTAGAACTTTGAATTATTCATCCTCTGGGCTTGGGAGAGTACTTGTTATATGTAATTCTTCTAATTGTGCTTCTGATGCTTGACCAGGTGCTTTCGTCATCAAGCATTTAGCTTGTTGGGTTTTTGGGAATGCGATTGTATCTCTAATAGATTCTTCACCAGCTAATAGCATTACAATTCTATCTAAACCAAATGCAATTCCTCCATGAGGAGGTGCACCCATATCAAGAGCTTCTAGAAGGAATCCAAATTCTTCTTTTGCCTTATCAAATGGAAGTCCTATGGTTTCTAAAACTTTCATTTGAAGTTCTGGTTGATGAATACGTAATGATCCACCACCAAGTTCTAGGCCATTTAATACTAAATCATATGCTTGAGCCCGAGCTTCTGGCAGGTTTTTGCTCCATCTACTCTTTTCTCCCAGGTCTTCAATGTTAGGGGCGCAGAAAGGATGATGCAGAGCCTCGAGGCGATTTTCGTCTGAATTAAATTCAAACATTGGGAAATCAATAACCCAAAGAAAATCCCATTTGTTTTTTTGACTTTCCAATGGTATGAGATTCAATTCTTTAGCAAGGTATTGTCTGACTTTGTCTAAGGTTTTGTTGACTGTTGGCGTATCGCCTGCTGCAAAAAGGAGAAGATCTCCTGCCTTTGCTTTGGTTATTTCGAGTAGTTCTGTTTTTTGCTTCTTACTTAGATTATCTTTTATGGCACCTATAGAATCTATTTCTTGATTTTCACGTACTCTTATGAAGGCAAGTCCTTTGGCTCCAGCTTTTTGAGCTTCATTAAAGATATCTCCTTCAGGCTTGATTCTGACATTACTGATTGATTTATTGCCTCCTTTAACAGTTATACATTTCACCGATCCGCCTGAAGTAATTGCTCCTGAGAATACTTTGAAGCCAATTCCTTCAAAAACATCATTTAAATTCTTCAGCTCCATCCCATATCGAGTATCTGGCCTATCCGTGCCAAAACGCTCCATTGCTTCTTTCCATGTCAATCTTGGAAAGGGAACTTTAAGTTTGATACCCTTAATTTTTTCCCATACTTTGGCGATTAAAGCTTCATTGAAAGTCAAGATTTCCTCTTGACTCATGAAGCTCATTTCTAAATCAAGTTGGGTGAACTCTGGTTGTCTATCCGCTCGTAAATCTTCGTCACGAAAACATCTTGCTATTTGGTAGTAACGCTCTATTCCTCCAACCATTAATAATTGCTTAAAGAGTTGAGGAGATTGAGGCAATGCAAACCAATCGCCTTCACATACTCTGGAAGGCACTAGATAATCTCTTGCTCCTTCAGGTGTTGAACGATTCAAGATAGGTGTCTCTACTTCTAGAAAATTGTTGTTCTCTAAAAAATTTCGAACTCCTTTAACGACTTCATGACGTAAATGAAGGTTATTTCTCATTCGCTCTCGTCTAAGGTCTAAATAACGATGACGTAGCCTGAGTTCTTCTTTTACTTGCTCTTCATCATGTATTGATACGTTGAAGGGTAAGTTGCCTTTGACTTCGTTTAGAATTTTCAGATCTGTTACTAATACTTCTATTTCTCCAGTTTCCAGTTTTTCATTTACTGATTCAGGTGGGCGAGATCTTATTGTTCCATGAATTTGCAATACAGTTTCATTCCTAAGACTTTCTGCGAGTGTAAATAATTTTGACCCTTGATCTGGGTCAATTGTAATTTGAATTGTTCCTGTACGATCTCTGAGATCTATGAAAATCACACCTCCATGATCTCGACATCTATCTACCCACCCACATAGTTGGATGTTGGAGTTAATGTGCTTTTTGCGCAGTTCTCCACAGTAGTTGCTGCGCATAGTTAGGTTTGAAGTATACAAAATGAGTTTCCCATAATAAATGTATAGAGGGTTGTCAAAACTCTTTTTATGTCAGAAAACTCTGCGATAAAAGGGTTTTTTGGTTACTGTTGCAGAATGCATTTTGTCTCGGATTTTGACAGAGATTTTTGTACCAGGCTTTGTGATTTCTACTGGGAGATATGCAAGAGCAATGCCTTGATTAAGAGTTGGTGACCAGGTTCCACTTGTAATTTCACCAATTGATTTATTATTAAATATTATTGGATAACCTTTTCTCGGTATTGCTTTTTTGTCAAGTTTTAAAGCGACTAATTTTTTTTGGATACCTTTTTGATTTTGGTCGATCAGAGCATTTTTTCCAATAAATTCACCTGGAGTTTCTAAATGTACTAGCCATCCTAATCCTGCTTCAAGAGGAGTTGTATTTTCATTTATATCATTTCCATAGAGAGGCATTGCTGCCTCAAGTCTTAAGGTGTCTCTAGCTCCTAGCCCGCAAGGTGTGACTCCATTCTCGATTAATTTGCACCAGAGTTCTTTTCCTGTTTCCTTTCTAACAAGAATTTCAAACCCATCTTCACCGGTATATCCAGTTCTTGCTATGAACATTGAGTCACATTCATCGTTGATTCGAATGGGAACCTCTTTGTGGCCGAATTTAGGAATGTTCACCAATTTTTGGCCTAAGATTTGATTAAGGTGATTTTCCGACTCTGGTCCTTGTAGTGCAATTAGAACTTTATTACTTTTCGCATTTGATATTTCTAGTCCTTTCCCATTGAGATTTTTTTTCAACCAAGTAATATCGGACTCAATACATGATGCATTAATGATAATCATTATTTTATTCATATTTTCTTGTTGATTTTCAAGGTCATAAATGATTAAGTCATCAATAATTCCTCCAGATTTATTTAATAGAACTGTATAACAAGCTTCTCCATGACCAATTCGGTCTAGATCTGATGGGACTAAATTTTGCAGTGCATCTTTAGGATTAACTCCTTGAATGAGAAATACTCCCATATGTGAGATGTCAAAGATTCCTGCATTACGTCTGACAGAATTATGTTCATCTATAACGCTTGAGAATTGTATTGGAAGTTCCCAGCCTGCAAATTCAACCATGCGACCACCATGCTTTGTGCAGGTCTTGTGAAGCGGCGTTTTATTCAAGGTCATTATTTTCTTTTGGGTAGTGCTTTCGAACTTTGTAGTTGAGATTGAAGTTTTTCAAATAGATAAAACCTACAGCGTAAGTTGATTGTGGCCTAATCATCCAACTTTAACTAATCTAGAAGTCTTGGCGGTTGTTTGATGACATTACAAGAAACGTGCAAGAGTTGTAAATACAGTAGGGGTCTACTGTCTTCTCCTTCTGGCTGGTGCTCGCTAAGAAAAATAAAATTAAATTCTGATATTGCTAGTTTTGCTTTTTGCCATCATTGGGCTCATAAAGAACCATCGTTGCCTTCTATCAAGGCGACAAAATTCATGTCTGATACGCAACTTGATTTTGATAGAGACTTAATAATAAATTAAAATGAAACATAAATCATTGATATAGTTAATTTAAAGGGTTGAAGCTTTTTACTTTACTTTACTAAGTAATATCAAGAGACTCCTAGCTGTCTTTGCTGCAAGGATTGAGCTTACTCCAGATGGATCTAATTGTGGTGCTAATTCAACAATATCTGCTCCTATTACTTGATGCTCTGCAAGAACATCAATTATAGAGGCAAAATCTTGCCATAAAAAACCACCTGGTTCAGGTGTTCCAGTACCTGACATAATACTTGGGTCAAACCAATCTAAATCAACAGTTAAGTAGATAGGTTTTCCTTTAAAAGGCTTTAACGCTTCATCTAATTCAATAGCAGGCTTACCAAACTCCTGTTTGACTAACCTGTTTTCTTGTTTTATTTCTAATATTTCTTTTTTTGTTCCGCTTCTTATACCTACCTGAAACAGTTTTTTGCTAGGTAATATTTCTAGGCAGCGTCTCATAACGCAAGCATGGTTATATTTTGAACCTAACCATTCATCTCTTAGATCGGCATGAGCATCCAGTTGTACAATAATTAGATTCGGAAAGTATTTTATCGCTGCATTAATTGAACCACTTGTTATCGAGTGTTCTCCTCCTAGCAAAAGGGGCTTCATGTTTAAGGAATAAATGTAATCTGTTGCTTCTTTTACCATTTCTACAACTGGCTGAATTTTTCCAAAGGGTATTTCTAAGTTCCCAAAATCTGTAAAACTAATTTCATCAAGATCTATATTTAATTGAGGACAAAATGATTCAATTCCATAACTTACATTTCTAATTTCTGAAGGTCCAAAGCGAGTTCCAGGTCTAAAAGAAGTTGTCCCGTCAAAAGTTACTCCAAAAATACCTATTTCTGAATTCTTGATTTCACGCTTAGCGCCCATAAAAATAGCACCAGTACTATCAAAAGTTATTTCTGTCTCAGACTTCCTTGAGCTCATGATTTCAACTTTCTTTCAAGGTGTGCAGGAATAGCATCGAATGATCCTTTTTGCCATCGAGGACTCCAGAACTCGCAGGTTTTAGAGATTTGATTTGATCTTGCAATAATTGGATTGAGATATCTTCTACTGCTTTCTGAAGCAAATGTCCAACTCCACCAGCCACTTGGATATATTGGTACATTTCCGTATAATGGATCTGCATTTTTAAAGACTTCACGAATTACTTTGACACTTTCTATATGAGTTCTTTCAAAAGCTTCTGGTGATTCTGTTTGTGCTGCAAAAACCCCTTTTGATTTAAGTATTCTCTTACAATTGTGGAAAAATTCTTTATTGAATAAGCCCTTTGCTGGACCTTTAGGATCTGAGCCATCAATTATTATTGCATCAAAAGAGTTATCTTTTACTTGTTTAACCCATGCAATGCCATCATCAATTTGAATATTAAGACGTGGATCTGACCAACAATTATTCCCTATTCCACTAAGGTATTTTCTACTTATTTCAATTACATCTTTGTCAATTTCTATTAGCTTTAATTGTTTTAGTTCTCGATATTTTAAGCATTCTCTAGCTGAGCCTCCATCACCCCCTCCAATTATAAGTACATTATTTAGTTCTTCTGCACTACTTAAAGCGGGATGAACAAGACATTCGTGATATTGCTTCTCTTGTTTCTCAGCAGTCATCCAACAATTGTCGAGAAGTAATGCTTTGCCATAACGCTTACTTTCAAATATGGTGATTTTTTGGAATTTGCTTTTGTGTTCAAATAATTTTTTACCTTTAAGTCCATATCGAACATCTTTTTGATATTCATCCTTCCAACCATAGAATAATTTTCTGATAAACATAATAATAAATTTATTCTAATTCAAAATCAGAATCTTCCGGATATTCATCTTTGATTATATTTTCAGCTTTTTCCCAAAGCAATCTTAGCTTTGTTATTGATACACTCTTTAAATCAAATCCATTTACCCTTTTCTCGATAAAGCTAATTTTTTTTAGAAACTTTTTGTTTGATTTTCTCAGTGCTTCTTCTGGATTTAAAGAGCATAACATACCAATGTAAGTTGTAATAAATAGTAAATCTCCAATGATATTTTCTTTAACTGTGTAATCTTTTTCTTTTATACTATCTTTCACTAAATCAAGATAAAGTGAGATTTTCGCAAAAGGATCTACTATCTGGTTGCATTTATTGCTCTTCTTAAGAATTTTATCAACAATGTACATTGATCCACGAAGAGGAGACTGAGATCGAACTTTATTACTTAAGACTTTACTAAATGTTATATTGCTTTCTTTACTTTGTCTTTCTATTTTTTTAATTTCCTCCCAGCTTAGTTCTACTTCTTTAACACTTTTTCTTTCAGCTTTGTTAAATATATGAGGATGTCTTCTAATCATTTTTGCAGTAGCAGCACTAGCGATGTCTTCCAATCCAAATCTTTGTTCTTCATTTGCAATTTGTGCATGAAAAATAACCTGAAGCAATAGATCACCAAGTTCATCGCAAAGATTCTCATCAGTTCCAAATCTAATAGCATCTGCAACTTCATGTGCTTCTTCAATTGCATAAGGAATCAATGATTCATGATTTTGCTTCTGATCCCATGGACATCCATTTACAGGATCGCGAAGTCGTGATACAACTTTTATCAATTCATTTATAGCGTCTTTTGACTTTTCAGTAGGGTCGATTTCATGCATTGTGCTTTTTAAAAAGAGCTTTTTGAGTACTTTCCATATATTTTATAATTTGACCATATTTCGTATTTACTCATAATTATGAGAATGAATTTTCTTTGTTCGGTCAAATTGTTCTTTAAACGAATTCGCCCTAAATACGAAAATATTTTTCCTTTGAATATTTGGAATCAGAATATTGTTTCTTGAGATAGCAATTACTATTAGCTTTTTAGCCTTAGCTGATAGTTCCCAGACTTTTAGTCTTGTGAAGTTTATGCCATTTGTCTTTTTTTGCTATTAATTTTAAAGACTGGGGTATCCCTAGGTTGCCTTGATAAGGCAGAATTGTAGAAAGGGCGATTAGCTCAGCGGTAGAGCGCCTGCCTTACAAGCAGGATGTCCCTGGTTCGAACCCTGGATCGCCCATTTTTAGATCTCTTCCCTACCTGAGTGGTAAGCACCATTTTTGATTATTTTCGAAACTGAGGCAGTTGACTTTTTCATTTAAGCCGTCGTTTGTAGTTACTTTCATTGTTTAAATTATATTTTGTTCAGTATTTTTTGTTTGTCTGTAGTTAATAAGATTTATGTAATGCTTTTAAGATAAGCTGAATTTTGACCATAGCTAATATAGGAATAGTTGGCATATTTCAAGATGAAGAGTAAATTATTTGTTATAGTTATCACGTTCAGACCTTGAGTTTATTACTTTATACTTAGACTTTTTAAGTTCAACATGTTGTATATTATATTACTTCTTTGCTAATCTTCTATTAGTAATTACTCATGAGATATGCATTTTTACAAGGATATGATTGTAGTTAGTGTTCTCTTCTTTTGTATTCTTAACTTCCTTAATTAATCAATTCCTAAAATTGAGTTTTTATAAATTAATTACTAGCGTCTTCTTTTTACAATTAATTGATGAAGAACTCAATCTTCAGGAAATAATAATGAGGCTAGTTCGTCAGAATCTACATCGTATACTCTTGCTAGGCTTGTTTCTATCGCATTAGTAACGTCCCCTGATAGGAATCTCATTGCATTGACTGCATCATCTGCAATTTCTTCTGTTAGTAGCGTTTCTTCTGTTGTTAGCTTCTCATCATTTATTACAGCCATGACCCAGCTTTGATAGGCGTAAATCAAATCAGAAAATTCAAGATTAGGGTCGTTTAGATCCATGGTCATTATTATTAATGCTATTTAAAACTAGTTAAATCTAATTTTATGAGAAAAGAACATGATGTGATGAAAAAAACAAATCATGCCAATATTCAGGCAAAATTATTTGATTTTGCTTTGTCTGAGTTGGTTAGAAGTCAACGTAATAGTTTTGCACCAATTTGGACTATAGACAGTTGGGTGAAGTTTTTAATATGGCTTTCTTTAAATTGCGGTTTACCTGGTGATAGAGATAGTTTAGAAAATTTTGCTGATGCTTTAGGGAGACCCTTAACAATACGGATGAGAAAGATTTTTTATGAAAGAACAATCAATGAGCTGGGTCTGCATCTAATTGCAGACCCAGCTGAGTCGAATGTTTTGATTATGCCTGTCGAAGGGGACCGAGATGATGTTCTTACAGAAAAAGCATGTAAACAAGCTTTAGTAAGCACTGGCTTGCATGAAAGAGTTAGTATAGATTCTGTGAATTGGAAGTCCCATGATCAATTGATTTCAATTGCTTGGAATTCTTCAGAAACTGGCTGTTGATATGTAAAAAAAACCAAAATTTTATTAGTGTTTTCTTATAAGGTTTGAATTAATTTTTCTTTTTGTGGAAGAGTCGTCAGCTAAACAACAATTAGGAAATGCATTGGATGGATTTCCAAAAATATATGATCCTATAAGCACCGAGCGTTGCTGGCAAAGGAGATGGGATGAATCGAAAGCTTTTCATCCAGATCCGAATGAGAAAGGCACATCGTTTTCTATTGTTATTCCTCCCCCTAATGTCACTGGAAGTTTGCATATGGGGCATGCTTTTAATACAGCTTTAATCGATGCGATTGTTAGGTATCAACGCTTACAAGGTAAGAATGTGCTCTGTTTGCCAGGTACTGATCATGCATCTATTGCGGTTCAAACAATTTTAGAGAAGCAATTAAAAGACGAGGGCATTACTCGTGAGAAGTTAGGACGGGAAAAGTTTTTAGAGAAAGCCTGGGCATGGAAGTCAAAAAGTGGAGGTCGTATAGGCAAACAATTGCGTCGGTTAGGTTTTTCCGTTGATTGGGATCGTGAAAGATTTACATTGGATGAAAGATTAAGTAAAGCGGTTACAGAGGCTTTTGTACGTTTGCATCAACAAGGCTTAATTTATAGAGGTGAATATTTGGTCAATTGGTGTCCAGCATCTGGTTCGGCGGTAAGTGACTTAGAAGTTGAAATGAAAGAAGTTGATGGCAATCTTTGGCATTTTAAATATCCATTAACTCATGGCCCATCTCAAACAGGGATTGAATATCTAGAAGTAGCCACCACTCGCCCTGAAACGATGATGGGAGATGTTGCAGTTGCAGTAAACCCTTCGGATGAAAGGTATAGAGAACTAATTGGTCAAACGTTAACTTTGCCATTCGTAGGACGTCAAATTCCTGTAATTGCTGATGATCATGTCGATAAAGAATTTGGTACGGGATGTGTAAAGGTAACACCTGCTCACGACCCTAATGATTTTGCTATTGGGCAAAGACATAACTTGCCTCAAATTACTGTTATGAACAAAGATGGGAGCATGAATTCTAATGCTGGTCAATTTGAGGGACTGGATCGTTTTGAAGCTAGAAAAGCAGTAGTCGCTGCACTTGAGCAAGATGGATTTCTTGTTAAGGTTGAGCGATATTTGCATAATGTTCCTTTTTCAGAGAGAGGCAAGGTTCCAGTAGAGCCTTTACTTTCAACACAGTGGTTTGTGAGAATGGAATCTATGGCAGAACGTTGTAGATCTCATTTATCTAAAGGAGAGCCACGTTTTTATCCAGATCGATGGGAAAAAGTTTATAAAGATTGGTTAACAGGTATTCGTGATTGGTGTATCAGTAGACAACTGTGGTGGGGTCATCGTATTCCTGCATGGTTTGTTGTTAGTGAAACCGATAATGTGTTAACTAAGGAAACGCCATATATTATTGCCTACTCTAAAGAGGAGGCGTTAGTAAAAGCACAACAAGAATATGGTAGTAGTGTAGTGCTACAACAGGATGAAGATGTTCTTGATACTTGGTTCTCTAGTGGCTTATGGCCATTTTCTACTTTAGGATGGCCTGATGAAAATGAGATTGATTTTTCTCGTTGGTACCCTACAAATACGTTAGTCACAGGTTTTGATATTATCTTTTTCTGGGTAGCCAGAATGACAATGATGGCAGGTGCCTTCACTGACAAAATGCCTTTTTCGGATGTTTATATTCATGGCTTGGTTAGAGATGAACAAAATAGAAAAATGAGTAAAAGCTTAGGGAATGGAATTGACCCTCTTTTATTAATTGATCGTTATGGAACAGATGCTCTTCGCTTTGCTTTGGTGAAGGAAGTTGTTGGTGCTGGCCAAGATATACGGCTTGATTTTGACCGTAATACTGATACTTCATTGACAGTTGAAGCAGCTCGGAATTTTGCCAATAAGCTATGGAATGCTACTAGATTTGCTTTGCTTAATCTTGGTGAAACTACTGTTAAGGAGATGTTGGAAGAGATAGATTTCTCGACTTTAGAGTTGGCAGATCAGTGGATTTTATCCAGGCTTTCTAAGCTCAATCTTGAGACTTCAAAAAGATATGAAAATTATGCCCTTGGCGAAGCTGCAAAAGGATTATATGAATTTGCTTGGAATGATTTTTGCGATTGGTATGTTGAGTTAGTTAAACGTCGTCTTAATGTAGGAGATAATTCCAGTGCCGAGGTTCTCTTGGATCGTAGGAAAGCCCAGTTGGTAATGTTTAAAGTTCTAAGAGATTTACTAGTTATGTTGCATCCTTTAATGCCTCATTTAACAGAGGAGTTATGGCATGCAATTACAGGCTTTGAAGAGACGAATTTTCTTGCATTGTACAAATGGCCAGAATTAAACGAAGAATTGTATAAGCAAGAATTAGAGCTTTCATTTTCTCAATTGTTTGACTCAATTCGATTAGTGCGTAATCTAAGAGCTGAGGCAGGTTTAAAGCCTTCTCAGAAAGCGCCTGTGCGTTTTATCACTAAAAATACGAATTTGTTAGAACTTCTTAAAAATGCAATTCCAGATATTCAATCACTTACACGTTCTAATGCAGTAGAGGTTTTTCATCCTAAAGAAAATGTATTAAAATCAAGTTCAAAATCTATAGCTGGTGTTTCTGGAGAATTAGAGGTTCTTTTGCCTATTGAAGGTTTGGTTGATTTGCAAGCTTTAAGGAGTAGATTACAGAAAGATTTAGCTAAAGCAGAAAAAGAGATTGTGTCTCTTTCAGGTCGTTTATCTAATGCTAGCTTTCTTCGAAAGGCACCAGGAAAAGTAATTACTCAATGTCGAAATAATTTGTCTGATGCACAATCTCAAGCAAATTTAGTTCGCCAGCGTCTTTTAGGTTTAGAATAAATTGATAGGAATTAACTATAAGTTTTTAGAAAACTTTTTTCAAAATCAGCTTGACTTTTTCATTTCACCTTTAGGGGTAATCGCTTTTATTTTAGTGTATATTCTCTGGGTTAATATTTTTTTACCAAGCTCTTGGTTAACAATGCTTGGTGGTTTACTTTATGGTTCTATTTTAGGATCATTATATGTTTTCATAGCCGCTAGCTTCGGAGCTATTCTAACTTTTATTTTGGGAAGAACGTTTTTACAGACTATCTTTCAAAAACGTCTGTCTTTATTTCCAAAATTAGAGTTGATTGAAAGATCTATTAGTAATGAAGGCCTCAAATTAATTATTTTAACTCGTCTCTCCCCTATTTTTCCTTTTGGTATTCTGAATATAGCTTACTCCTTAAGTAACGTTAGATCTAGAGATTTTTTAATTGGACTATTGGCTATTTTCCCTGGTACATTTTTATATTGTTCTTTAGGCTCTTTGGCTAAGAATATTTATAATTTTGATGAGATTATTTCAGGTCAAGATCACTCGTATTCATTTGCTCTAACTTTTGTAGGATTTCTTGCAACTTTAATTTTGGTTTTAATAATATCTCGTGCTGCTAAAAAATCATTGGAAAATATTAATTGATACTTAGTCAGGATTTTTCAAGTGTGAATCTCTTATCGCTGCTATTAATACAAACCATACCAATCGCACCCTTGACAAAAGAGAGGTTTTTGAGGAAAGCTCCAGATATTTTGCTCGCCCACATGGCGTTTTAATTAAATAATATATTAAAGATCTAGTCATAATTTTATTGATTCAGTATGTTGATTATATCTGATTCACTGATAATTTTGACTCCTAATTGTTGAGCTTTCTGCAATTTAGAACCAGGTTTTTCTCCTACTATTAAAAAAGTTGTTTTAGTACTAATTGAGGAAGTAATTTTCCCGCCTGCACTCTCAATCATTTCTACTAACTCTTTCCTTGAAAGTGTAGACAAGCTACCTGTTATCACAAGGCTCTGCTTATCTAGTTTTTGTATTTGACTGTTTGCCTTTTTACTGGAACTTTCTGGGTGCTCTTTTGTTTTTGCTAGGGAAAGACCTAATCCCTGTAGTTCTTTGATTAAGTTTTGATTAACTTGACTTGCAAACCATTCTTGCAATGATTCAAGAATCTCATTTCCAATTCCAAATATTTCAGAAATTTTGGAAGGGTTATTGCAGATAGTTTGTTTTAATTCTTCGGCACTAGAGAAAGTTTTCGCTAAAGCTTTTGCATTTGCTGACCCTATATGCAAAATTCCCAATCCATAAAGTTGCTTATGCCAGGGTTGTTGCTTTGATTCTTCAATAGCATTGATTAGTTTTTCTGCCGATTTGTTACCCATTCTGTCTAGTTTGCTTATCTGCTCTTTTTCAAGTTGATATATTTCAGCAATAGAAGTAATAAGGTTTTTTTCTACTAATTGATCGATCAGTTTAGAACCAAATCCATCTATATCCATTGCATTTTTGCCAACCCAATGGCGCAGGCTTCCACGAAGAATGGCAGGACAAATAATGTTTGTACATTTTGTGATTGCTTGATCAATTTCTTTAACAAGCGTCGTATTACACTCTGGACAATATTTTGGTAGATATACTTTTTTTGCTTGTTTAGGCCGTAGTTCGGGAATAATGCGAACAACTTCGGGTATGATTTCCCCTGCTTTTCGAACGACAATGGTATCTCCTTCATGTATATCTAGCTCTGAAAGCCTTTTTGCGTTGTGTAATGTAGCTCTTGATACTAAGGTTCCTGCAAGCGTGATTGGGTTGAATTCTGCAACTGGTGTGACTGCCCCAGTCCTTCCTATTTGGAATGTCAACTTAGTTAGTTGAGTTGGTGCTTCTTCAGCGGGGTACTTAAGAGCAATGGCCCATTTAGGGGCTTTTTGGGTTATACCTATAGCTTTTTGAATTTTAAAGTTCTCTATTTTTATCACTACACCGTCAGTCGCATATGGCAGAGAGTGACGATTGGATTCCCAAAGACTGCAAAAGTATTGTACGTCTTTCAATGTTGGAGTCGACTTTGTATGTGGATTTATTTTAAAACCCGCTGCGTGAAGCCATCCAAGTGCTTCAATTTGTCCTTTTGGTTGTTGGGGATCACTTTTACTCGGCTCCCAATTGTTAGGCAAATGAATCGTATAGGCAAAGAAATCTAGATTTCTTGAAGCAACGATTCGAGGATCTAATTGTCGAAGGGTACCTGAACACGCATTTCTAGGATTAGCAAATAGTTGTTGATCATTTTTTATCCGTTCGTTATTGATTGTTTCAAAAGTTTTATTCGGCATAAATGCTTCTCCTCGAACTTCTAACCAAGCAGGGGGATTTTTAAGTTGAAGTGATAAGGGTATTGATGCAATTGTTTTTACATTTGAAGTAATTTCTTCTCCTTCAGTGCCATCTCCTCTAGTAGTTGCTTTTGTAAGTATCCCATTTGAATAACTAAGGGCTAATGCATTTCCATCTATTTTTAGTTCGCAGACCATATTTAGAGTTTGATCTATATTTTTCTGTATTTTTGAGTGCCACGCTTCTAGTTCATTGAAGTTAAAAGCATTTTCCAGGCTTTGTAAGGGGATTCTGTGTTTTACACTTTTAAAACCTTTTGAAGGTTTACCACCTAATCTTTGTGATGGGCTATCGGGGGTAACAAGTAAAGGATTTTGAGCCTCAATTTCAAGCAATTCTCTATAAAGACGATCATAAACCGCATCTTCTATGAAGGGTGAATCAAGTATGTAATAGGCGTGATTAGCCTTGTTCAAGAGATTTCGAAGCTCTAACGCACGTTGTGAATGATTGAAAGATGTTTTTGCCACTGATTAATTTAGGAACTTTCTTATCGGCTGGCTTTTGCAATGCGATTAATACGCCATTCTTTCTCAATTTTTGTAAAGGTAAACTCCAATGGTAATTCAGCTTTTTTGTCTTCTGATTTGAGATTTAACGTAAGCATGATTTGATCACCTTCTATGCGGGGACGCCCAGATTTGAGGTTTCTATATCTGTTTAATTGAAGACTTCCGAGAAATTTGAGGAAATCTTGACGATTGACATGCTGTTTATATGTTTTTGTTGTGAGCCGGTACGCAGCATCAATCCGACCAGAAGCAATTTGATCGAAGAATTGTTTTACAAGAGGGTTAATTCCTCTTGCCCCTATGACAATTTTTACTGCATTAAAAGTCCAAAAAAGCAGTAATGCAGAGCCTCCATAAAGAAGAGTTTTGATGCCGATTGCTTTGACTAGGGCCCCATCCATTGTTTAAACCTTGGTAATGAATAAGTTAGTAATACTAACTTTAGGAATAAGAGTATTTCACACTAAGCCCGTTTTAGTCAGAATGTTATGGCTTGGGTCATGACGTTGTCTTTAAATTAATGCCACTGATTCCTCTGCTACCAATATTTCATCGATTTAATCGTGAGCATTTTGCTGGTTCATTGGTTTATGAATCAAAACCGATTGTTTCTGTAAGGTGGAGTGATGGACGATTAAGGAATACAGCTGGTCTCTATCGTCATGGTATAAAGCACGGTGGTGAAAGGGTTTGTGAGATCGTTTTGTCCAGTCCCCTTTTAGAAAATCTTCCTAAGAGTGCTATTGAAAGTACTCTGTGTCACGAAATGATTCATGCTTGGATTGATCTTGTCTTAAAAATTTCAGAAGGTCATGGGCCAAATTTTCATGCTCGTATGGAATTAATTAATGCCTCTCAAGCGCAGTTCAAAGTAAGCGTGAGGCATCAATATCCAGTTCCTGTGAAATCTCCCAAATGGTGGGGCGTCTGCCCATCTTGTGGCTTAAAGCTGCCTTACAAGCGTCTTGTTAAACATGCTGCTTGTAAGAGCTGTTGTAATACTTTTCATGCCGGGAAATGGCATTCAAGTTGTGTTTTGTCTTATGAACCTATTGTAAATGAAACTTGAACATTCATTTTTTTAACCTTTAGATTATTTTTCAATGAAATCGTTTTTAAATCTTTATCAAAATTAAATTCCTAGTTTTGTTTATTTAGATAAATTTCTGAGTATGAATAATAGAAGTCGTTATCAAAATCAGCGTTTCTTTGGTTCCCGTGATTCAATAGACCGACGTGTTGATAAATTGGTGGAAAAGGGTAGACAGTTGGTTGATGGTGTTTCAGGGAATAGACCTGGTAATCGTTTAAAACAGAATCGTTCTAATTTTGATGAAATGAGCCGTTGGGTTGGGAAAAAAATTGATTGGTTTTTTGAAGATGAAGATGCAGATGATTGGTCTAATCCTCTAAGATCTGAGTTATATGTGGAGGATCAAATTCCAACAATAAAGAGACCTTTAACTGCAATATCTCTTCGAGGACCGAAGGCTATTTCAGCTGCACCTATTAGAGAAAAACTGGATTCTGAAAGCTCGGATGAATGGCCAGACCAATCGACTTTTAAAGTTGATAGATGGGAGCGTAGCCGAGATAGGAACCCCAGTTTGAATGAACCTAAAGATGTTTCTAATTCAATGAAAGCAGATGCTAGTAAACGTCGCTCTTTACCTAGATCCAGTCGAAGAAGGAATTAAGTAGTTCTATTTATGAAGTTGCTTTCGCAGCGAATCTCCTAGCCATATTTCCAGCTTCGGATTAAATACCTCTCTAATAACAGTTAATTCACGTTGATGTCGAAAAAATCGATAATGCCTGCTCCAAAAAAGTCCTTCTTGTTCAAACTTATCTGCTAACCAGTCCGATGTGACTAACGCAAGCCCATCAACTTCACGGAATAGTTCGGAACGACCCTTGGTAAGACTTTGCCATATTGGTTGGTTTTTGTTTTGCATATGAAGCTCGGCTTCTTTTTGATTCCACCAACTTTCGGCCCAAGCTAATGTTTGAGAACCACATTGAAGCCAAACTTGCCTCCTAAGTAAAGGTGGCTTAAGTTCGTTGATTTCTTTAGGTGCTCTTTTGCTCGGATGAGGATCCAAAGCCATTCCAATTAATTCTATTCTCACATCTTGACCAGTTAAAAGGCTTAGATGTCTTGTTGGACTACCATCACCAAGCAGCATTAACTGCCAGCCCCCTGGAAGCTCAATTGGAACTTTGCCAGATAATACTGATGTTGTTGGTGCTTCCCAAACTGGTTGAGGAGATGGAAATAGTTTTCTTGTCAGAGATGACCTCCTGCCATTGAACTTTTATTTGTTTTTTCAGTAGTTTTATGACTCTTTTTACGATTTTGGATTTTAAGCCATACTAATAATGCAGTTAGATCTGCTTTGCTAACCCCTGGTATCTGTGCTGCTTCTCCTAATGTGGAGGGTCTATTTGCATTTAAGTTTTCGCGTGATTCTTGAGATAAGGTTGTAATTGTAGAGTAATCCAGATCATGTGATAAAACTCTCTGAGTCTGTTTCTTAAGTTGCTCTATTTGGACTTTTTGTCTTTCTAAGTACCCACTATATTTAATATCAATCTCTACCCCTTCTGTTATATCTAAGTTAAGCTTATCGCTGACTAAATTATGTCTAATTAAATTAGACATATGTATCCCTGGTCGACGCAGTAGATTCGCAATTGTCATGGAACCTTTGATTGCTGCACCACTTTCTTTGGCTAATTCGATAGCGATCGGTTCATTTTCTTTGATTCTTTGTTGTTCTAATCGTTCTTTCTCTTTATTTAACGCTTCTTGTTTTGATTGAAAGATATTCCATCGTCGACTATCTATAAGGCCCAATTCATAGCCAAGTGGAGTAAGACGTCTGTCAGCATTGTCCCCCCTTAGAACAAGTCTATATTCACTCCTACTTGTTAAGACCCTATAGGGCTCTCGGAGATCTTTTTGTACAAGATCGTCAATCATGGTGCCAATATAACTGTCTTCTCTTTTAAATTGAATTGCATCTTTATTATCGATGAACCTTGCAGCATTGATTCCTGCAACCAATCCTTGTGCAGCAGCTTCTTCGTACCCAGTGGTTCCATTAAGTTGACCTGCGCTAAAGAGACCTCTGATTTTTTTTGTTTCTAGTGAAGCTAATAGTTGGGTCGCTGGTAAATAATCATATTCGACTGCGTAAGCTGGTCGAAGCATGACACAATTTTCAAGACCTGGAAGAGTCCTAAGTAATTCCAATTGAATATTTTCCGGGAGCCCTGTTGAAAAGCCTTGTATATAGATTTCCGGTGTATCTCTCCCTTCTGGTTCTAAGAAAATTTGATGTGACTCTTTGTCTACAAATCTCACGATTTTATCTTCAATTGAGGGACAGTATCGTGGACCTTTACTATTAATAAAACCACCATATATAGGCGTTAGGTGAAGATTATCTTTTATTAGTTGATGTGTTTTTTTTGTAGTGCGAGTTATGTGACAACACATTTGTTCTCCGCTTTTCCAAGCAGAAGGATCAAAAGAAAAGAATCTATCGGAAGCATCGCTGGGTTGTGTCTCTAGCGCGTTGAGATTAATACTTTTTCGATCAACTCTTGCAGGAGTTCCCGTTTTCAGTCTATTAGTTTCAAAACCAAGTTCCTGAAGTGCTTCAGTGAGACCTGAGGCAGCTTGTTCTCCAGCACGTCCAGCATTCATTGATTGATTGCCTATCCAGATTTTTCCTCTTAGAAAAGTTCCTGTTGTCAGAATTACTGCCTTAGCTAAATAAATACTTCCAAAATAAGTTTGTATTCCTTTGATTTGCTTAATGGCATCTTCGTCGCATTGATCTGATCTGTCATTATGGAACTGGTTTGTTTCGACTTCTAAATTTGTTACCATTGCTTCTCGAAGCGTGAGGTTGTCTGTGTTTTGAAGGATTTGAAGCATTTCTCTTGCATATAGCCTTTTATCTGTTTGAGCTCTTAGGGCCCAAACAGCAGGGCCTCTACTTCTGTTTAAAATTCTTTTTTGTAATGCGGTTGCATCTGCCAGACGACCAATTACTCCACCTAAAGCATCTACTTCATGTACTAGCTGACTTTTTGCTGGTCCTCCAACTGCAGGATTACATGGTTGCCATGCAATTCGATCAAGATTTAATGTAAACAAGGCGGTTGATAGCCCTAACTTGGCAGTAGTTAAGGCAGCTTCACAACCAGCATGCCCCCCTCCAACAACAATTACGTCAAACTTTTCTTTTGCATTCGATAAAATATTCATGTTCTAGTTTTTTATAGACTCATAAGAATATTTTCACTTGTTAAGTTGCAAGATTTCTGAACCTTGTAAACTCTGGCTCAAATAGCAATTTAACTGTTCCAATAGGACCATTTCGATGTTTTGTAAGGATCACTTCTGTTATCCCTTTATCTGGTGTTTCCGCATTGTAATACTCGTCTCTATAAATCATTAAGACTAAATCAGCATCTTGTTCTATTGATCCTGATTCTCGTAAGTCACTAAGCATTGGTCGTTTATTGGTTCGAGATTCAACACCTCGACTTAATTGAGAGAGTGCTATTACCGGCACTTTTAATTCTCGCGCCATTGCTTTTAAGCCCCTAGTTATTCTTGATAGTTCCTGCACTCTGTTATCAGGAGTAGTTCCTTCCATAAGTTGTAAGTAGTCAATAACAATTAGACCAAGCTCTTTGCCTTGCTCGGCAATTAAACGACGACAGAGAGAGCGCATTTCTAATACACCTAAATTAGGTTTGTCATCGATAAAGATTGGTAATTGGCCGAGTGTATTAATTCCTTGCCCTAGAAGAGGCCATTCGTCTTGACTTAATCTTCCAGTGCGAAGTCTCCCACTTTCAATCCCTACTTCCATAGAGAGAAGACGATATGTTAGCTGCTCTTTACTCATTTCCAGACTGAAGACACAGACTGGGAGGTCATGGAGTTGAGCAACATTTTTTGCAAGGTTTAGAACAATAGAGGTTTTACCCATTGCTGGTCTCCCAGCAACAATTATTAAGTCACTACGTTGTAGCCCTTGAGTCATTGCATCAAGGTCATAGAAATTAACTGGTATTCCTGCTACTGAGGTGCCTAATGATCTACTTTCAATTTCATTGAATGTAGTTGTGAGAATTTCAGATGTGGGTATTAGGCCTTTGGAAGGTTTTTCTTGACTAATAGAGAAGATTTTTTGTTCAGCCTGATCGAGAAGCTCTTCCATTGGCATAGTTTGATCAAAGCTAAGTTTGATCACTTCATTGCCTGAACGAATAAGTTGACGTCTAAGAAACTTGTCTGTAATTAATTTTGCAACTTGCTCTATTGAGGCAGTGGAAGAGATTTTCTCCACGAGCTCTACTAATCGATTATTTCCTCCAATACCTTCAAGTTCTCCAGTATCAGCTAGCCATGCACTCATTGATGTCAAATCAGTTGGTTTGCCTTGGCTATGAAGCATTAATGCTGTTCTAAAGATTTGACGATGGGCATTTAAGTAAAAAGCTTCTGGTTGAACTAAATCTCCTATTCTACTTATTGCATCAGGGTCTAATAAAATTCCGCCTATGACTGCTTCTTCAGCTTCAAGATTCTGCGGTGGGATTAAATCGGGTTGATTGTCAAAATTTCTTAAATTTGATTTGTCAAACCTTTTGCTTGGGAGTGATTGATTTCCACCTTGGTTTTCGTTTTTTGGAACAGGAACATTAACCATAGAATTATGAACTAGCGTGGATACATACTTTGGCTGGAAAGTTTAGGCTTGCAACTAAATCTTAGTTACCAATTACTTCAAGATTAATTTCTGCTGTTACTTCACTGTGGAGTTTGATCTTGACTTTGTATTTTCCAGTGCCATGTATTTCTGGAACGATGATGTGTCGGCGATCAATTTCTTTTTGGGTTGCGACTTGAATTGCTTCTGCTACATCCCCATTTGTTACCGTGCCAAAAAGTACTCCATCCTCACCTGTTTGCTTTTTAATGCTGAAGCGTCCGATTGTTTTCAGGGCTGTTTCAAAGTCAAGAGCTTTTTGTTTTTCAGCAGCTTCAAGAGCAGCTTTTTTGGCCAAACGATGTTCTACTTGCTTTAGTACAGCAGGTGTGACTGCTAAAGCTTTTCCATGTGAAAGAAGAAAGTTTCGAGCATAGCCAGGAGCTACTTCAACAACATCACCATCTTTTCCAAGACTAAGAACATCTTCTTTAAGAACCACTTGAACTCTTTTCGCCATCGTTTTTGTTTTATGTAGGAAGGATTGGATTAACTAAGTTGAACCTTTGTGAATAACTTTAGTACCTTATCTTAAGGCTTCATTGGTAGCCGTATTTTTGTAGCTAGTCCTAAAGCATTTAGAAATCTTATATGTTGCCAAGTTAAGTCTATCTGACCTTTAAAAAGTCCTTGACGAGCAGAGCTTGGATAAGCGTGATGATTATTGTGCCAACCTTCTCCGAAGGTAAGTGCAGCTACCCACCAATTATTTTTTGATCCGTCTCCACTATCAAAAGCCACATTACCCCAACAATGTGTTGCAGAGTTAACAAGCCAAGTTACGTGATAAACAACAACCAGACGAAATGGAATACCCCAAAGGACCATTGACCATCCCCCTGCTTCGGTATTACTCCCAATCAAAAACAGTAGTGCTCCTAAAGGTATTTGTAAGATTAGAAAGTTTTTATTTAGAAATCTGTAGTAAGGATCTTGAATTAAATCTCCGCTGAAATTAGGAACTGTTTTTAAAGCTGGTATTGGTTCAAACATCCAGCCCATATGACTCCACCAAAAACCTTTTTTACTATTGTGATGATCAGCATCAGTGTCTGAGAATGTGTGATGGTGTCTATGTAATCCTACCCAGTCAATTGGACCATGCTGGCAACTTAAAGCACCGCAGGTAGCAAAGAATCTTTCTAACCAGTGAGGTACCTTAAATGAGCGGTGAGACAAGAGCCTGTGATAGCCAAGAGTAACTCCTAGGCAGGCAGTCACCCAATAAAGTATTAACAAGGCCGCAAGATTTTGAAAACTCCAGAATCTTGGAAGTAAGGCAATGAGTGTTAAGACATGTATGCCACCCATAAATGCAACAGTGCCCCAGCGCCTTTTGAATTTCTGGGGATACCTCAAATCTTTTTTAGATTTTACTTGAAGTTTTTCTGAAGCAGCCAGTGCTTTATCTGCAGATACTGGCCTTCTTAACGGAGCCGTTGCTTCAATCACCCTGGACACCACATTGACCTTACTAACAATAGCCTATTATGGTACGTGATAAGAATCTTTATCGGGAATTAACTTTGATCTTTTGTATGATTTAGTTATGAGTCTTGCCTTCCGAGATCGATTGTTAAAGGGTAGGCGATCCATGGCCCATCTTATTCATGTATGGCATGAGAGAAATGGCTGGTCTCATAAAGTTTTGCCAGCTCTTTCTGAATGCCTTGAACTGGGAAGGGTTCACAACTCTCAGATTTCGAATCTTAGAAATGGAAAGCTTGCGTCGCCAGGACCAGAGGTTTTTCTTGCATTATCACAAGTTAATCATATTCTATATCAGGGCATGGATACGATAAGGGATCGTCTTGAGGGTAAGCATCCCGAATTATTAAAGGTACTTTTGGAATCTTCTATACCAATTCTTGGAGATGATAAGGAGCCACTCTCAGCTGGAGATTTGTTTGAAATATTTATTGGATTAACTCCACTGCCTTCTTTTTTTGATTGGTTTATTGAAGAAGATGAAGCAGAAAAAATAAGTGCTGCTTTGGCTGATCATTTTTGCAATAAAAGGTCTTGGCGACAATGTCGAGAGAAGGTTATGGCAGCGTATCCGGTACAGAAAGTTGAGCGAAGAAATAGGTTTGCAGCAGTCATGGCAGGATTGCGAGATTACACAGCTGAAGAATTGGATGGAGAATTATTGGATTTATTTGCTACACATCAGAAGATCTCGTTGTCCACTTTTCAAAGTGCAGATCTTTTCTTAGAAAGTTTAAGATCTAGAGTTTCTTTATTAGAAGAATCAGAACAACCTTCAGCATTGTGAAAATCCCAAATAATAACTTCTTGACAGATGATTTGATTTATAACAATGCTTTGAATTTTGTTGCTTCTGTAGAAGACGGTTTGCAGGAAATAATTAGGAGCAGAACAAATGGTGTTTTAGCTCGATTGCAAAAAGTATTAAAAGCTTTTTCAGATGAAGGCTTAGGAGTTCATCATTTTCAATCTCTTAATGGCTATGGACATGGAGATTTAGGGAGAGAACTAATAGATAATGTATTTGCGAAAGTATTTGTTTGTGAAAAAGCTGCCGTCCGAATGCAGTTTGTTAGTGGAACTCATGCAATATCTTCTGCATTATTTGGAGTTCTGAGGCCAGGGGATAATTTATTATCAGTAACTGGAAAACCATATGAAACTTTAGAGGAAGTAATAGGTTTAAGAGGGAAAGGACAGGGTTCTTTATTAGAATTTGATATAAAATATGATCAAATATCTATTTTTAATAATGGGATTATTGATTTAAATAGTTTAAGAAAAGCATTAAAAATCCCAAGAAAGATGGCTTTTATTCAAAGAAGTTGTGGTTATTCATGGAGACCTTCATTATCTATCAAAGATATCCGCGATATATGCATGTTGATTCATGATATTCAACCCGACTGCATATGCTTTGTTGATAATTGCTATGGAGAGTTTGTTGAAGAAATGGAACCCACTCAAGCTGGTGCAGATTTAATAGCAGGATCGTTAATTAAGAATCCTGGAGGAACAATTGTTCCTACTGGTGGATATATCGCTGGTAAGAGCAAATTTGTTGATATGGCTTGTTGCCGATTAACTGCTCCAGGGATAGGAACCCAAGCAGGTAGTGGATTTAATCTTAATAGATTGGTTTTACAAGGTTTATTCTTGTCCCCTCAAATGGTTGCAGAATCATTAATTGGTTCAGAGATCATTGCAGGAGTTTTTCATGCCCTTGGTTTTAAGGTGAATCCATTACCAGGGCAATTTCGTGGTGATTTAATTCAATCAATTTGTTTAGAGAAGATCGAGACTCTAAAAATAGTATGCAGATGTTTTCAGAGCTCTTCTCCTGTCAATTCATATTTGCGCCCTGTTCCTTCAGAGATGCCAGGCTATGAATCAGATTTAATAATGGCTGGAGGGACATTTATTGATGGAAGTACTAGTGAGTTTTCTGCAGATGCACCACTTATTACTCCATTTAACCTTTTTGTACAGGGAGGGACTCATCGCGCACATATAAAAATTGCAATTACTAATTCACTTGTTGCATTGGCAAAAGAAGAAATTGTAAAATTACCTGTGATTTCAAATTTATAGTTTGTTTTAAATAAATGTCTTTTGATTTTCCACAGAATTATCTTTTTGCTGATAGTCATGAATATGCTAATTCAGAAGGAGATTTGGTTCGCATAGGCATTAGTGCTTTTGCCGTTGATCAATTAGGAGATATTGTTTTTGTAGATCTTCCTGACAAAGGTTCTTCTATTGAGCAAGGTAAAAGTTTTGGTTCCGTTGAATCTGTGAAGGCAGTTGAAGATATGAATGCTCCTATTAGTGGAGAGATTGTAGAAGTTAATTCCTCTGTTTTGGATAATCCTGAATCATTGCAAAATGATCCTCATGGCTCTGGATGGCTTTTATTAGTAAAGCCGTCGGATTCTAATCAACTTAATCAATTGATGTCCTCATCATCGTATTCGGAAAAGGTTGCTGCTAAATGACTTTCTTCTTAAATATCTCTTTGACCATAATTAATTTTTCTACTATTTCTAGAATATTTGCTTTTTAATTCATTTAAGATTTCTTCTCTGTGGATCAAACTAAGATTGGAAAATTTGCTGATCGACATCTTGGTCTTTCGCAGCAAGCTCAAAAAGAGATTCTGGAATCTCTCGGTCATGATGATTTAGATGATTTTATTGCTTCAGTTGTTCCAGAAGAAATCTTAGATGAATATTCACCAAATCAATTACTTCCCACACATTGCAGTGAAAAAGATGCTTTAGAAGAGATAAGAGCCATTGCTAGTCGAAATCAGACCAAAAGATCTTTAATTGGTATGGGATATTACGGAACCGCTACACCATCTGCTATTCAAAGACATGTTTTTGAGAATCCTGCTTGGTACACATCCTATACTCCATATCAGGCGGAAATTGCTCAGGGAAGATTAGAAGCTCTTTTTAATTTTCAGACACTTATTAGTGAATTAACAGGTTTACCTATTGCAAATGCTTCACTCTTAGATGAAGGGACTGCTGCTGCTGAGGCAATGAGTCTTAGTCTTGGAATGTGTAGGTGTTCTTCAGCTAGAAAATTTCTTGTAGATAAAGAAATTTTTCCTCAAACTCTTTCGGTTCTTAAAACTCGTGCTGAACCTTTGGGCTTGATTATCGAAAAATTTGATCCTCAGAATTTTGATATTGATGAGACAGTTTTTGGTGCTCTTCTTCAATTGCCTGGTAAAAATGGTCATTTTTGGGACCCTACAGATGTAATTGAAAAAGTTCATAAAGCGAACGCTTTAGTTACCGTATCTATCGATCCTTTAGCTCAGGTTTTGCTTGCACCTATTGCTCATTTAGGTGCAGATATTGCTATAGGTAGTTCCCAGCGTTTTGGAGTTCCAATAGGATTTGGAGGACCACATGCTGCTTTTTTTGCCACAAAAGAAACTTATAAGAGATATGTTCCAGGAAGATTGGTAGGTGAATCCCTTGATGCTGATGGCAATACTGCCTTGAGATTGGCTTTGCAAACTAGAGAGCAACATATTCGAAGGGAAAAAGCCACCAGCAACATATGCACTGCACAGGCACTTTTAGCAATTATTGCTTCTTTTTATGCGGTTTACCATGGCTCTCAGGGATTAGAAGCTATAGCAAAGAAGATTCTTTTTCTTAGAATGGAATTAGAGCTATGTTTGAAACACTTAGGATTTAAAATAGATGACTTTAATCGTTTTGATACTTTAGAAGTTTATTGCTTTGAATCACCTAAGATTCATCAATTAACCAAATCTAGAGGCTTTAATTTACGTATATTACCTTTTGGAGCTTCGATAGAGGATTCAAAAGGTTTTGCGATTTCTTTAGATGAATTAAGTACTGATAAAGAATTAAACGAATTATGCAAGATCTTTGCTGATGTTAAAGGAAAGAACTTTACATCTGTTTCTAATACTAATTGGGATTATAAGCAGTTATTAAAATCTCTTCCTTTAAGAGACTCTCCTTGGCTCACGCAACCAGTCTTTAATAAATATAGAAGTGAAACTGAGTTAATACGTTATATCTATAAATTGGCTGCAAGGGACTTTTCATTGATACATGGAATGATTCCTTTAGGAAGTTGTACTATGAAATTAAATGCTACATCAGAGCTCCTTCCAATTAGCTGGAAAGAGTTTTCATCAATTCACCCTTTTGCACCCATTGAACAATCTCAAGGATATCAAGAACTAACTTCTCAATTGGAGAACTGGCTTTGTTCTTTGACAGGTTTTGAAGGAGCATCTCTACAACCTAATGCAGGATCCCAAGGCGAGTTTGCTGGCCTTCTAGTTATTCGTGAATGGCATAAATCCAATCAACAAAGTAATAGAAATATATGCCTTATTCCCAAAAGTGCTCATGGAACTAATCCTGCAAGTGCAGTGATGGCAGGTTTGAAAGTTGTGTCAGTTGAGTGTGATCAATATGGCAACATTGACTTTGATGATCTTGTTTTAAAGGCAACAACATATTCTAATGACTTAGCAGTTTTAATGATTACTTATCCATCTACCCATGGGGTATTTGAGCCTAATATAAAAGAGATTTGTAAGTTAGTTCATTCTAATGGTGGTCAGGTTTATTTAGATGGAGCAAACCTTAATGCGCAAGTTGGTCTTTGTAAACCAGGTTCCTTTGGTGCGGATGTATGTCATTTGAACCTTCATAAAACTTTCTGTATTCCTCATGGAGGAGGTGGTCCAGGAGTCGGCCCAATTGCTGTTTCGAAGCATTTAGTGTCGTTTTTACCTTCATCAAAGAGCTTTAATAGAGATGATTATTCTGGTATAGGAGCAATTTCAGCTGCTCCATTGGGCAGTGCCAGTATTTTGCCAATTAGCTGGATGTATATTCGTATGATGGGTGGGCTTGGATTAAGACAAGCAAGTTCCTTAGCAATTCTTTCAGCGAACTATATAGCTAATCGACTAGATCCTTATTACTCGGTTTTATTTAAAGGTCCTAATGGCAAAGTGGCGCATGAATGTATTTTAGATTTGAGGATATTTAAAAAGTCTATTGGATTAGAAGTGGATGATATTGCTAAGCGTTTAATGGATTATGGTTTTCATGCTCCAACTATTAGTTGGCCAGTTCCTGGAACATTAATGATTGAACCTACTGAGAGTGAAAGTTTTGAAGAGATTAATCGTTTTTGTAACGCTATGATTTCTATTCGTTCTGAAATAGAGAGTATTCAATTGGGTGAAATGGATATA
Source organism: Prochlorococcus sp. AG-436-M02 (assembly GCA_003212515.1). Lineage (GTDB taxonomy): Bacteria > Cyanobacteriota > Cyanobacteriia > PCC-6307 > Cyanobiaceae > Prochlorococcus_E. Next base: position 4,051 of record QCPL01000011.1, on the reverse strand, counting down.
TCCAATAATCCTTTGCGATTAGCACCACATACAATGGAAACTGTAACAGCAACGGAATGGTCTAGACCTTATTCAAGGCAAAAAGCTGCATTTCCATCAGTAGAGCAGTTTAAAAACAAGTTTTGGCCTTCTGTGTCCAGAATAGATAATGCTTTTGGCGACAGGAATTTAGTTTGTACTTGTAGCAGTATTGAAGAACTGGAAAAAAATTAATTTTCTAATTTCACTAGCTTATTTCTAATTTAATAGTTAAGGTTTGAGCGAAAAGCAAATTTTTAGCTTTTAATACTGCATCAAGCAAGAGTTAATTATCTCTTTATGCAGTTTTCTCGTTGCATGGGGGCAACTTGGGTAAAGAAACTTTTTCCGATCAACCAACAAAGTTAAAAGAGAAGGATGGCATTAATTTGCCTTCTTTTTCTGAAGTGTTGGAGACAACATTAAGTCAAGGTAAGTCGCTACCTGTAGATGGAACAAATGTTTTAAGGGTTCCTTTTGGGGTTCGACAGCCTAGGAAACAAAGACCTAATACACCTCAAAGGTTAGCCACATTGGTTTTACCTTTGCAAAGCTTAGGTGGATCTCCTACGCCTCCACCTCATGCAGCTTAGGCTGCTATTTCCCCGACTGATTTATCTAGTATTTGTTGATAAAACTTTCTTAATTGTTGAGTAGCTGCTGGCCACCCCCAACGTTCGGCTTCTAGTCTTGCAGCATTTCTCATTTCTTGTCGTTCATTTTTATCTCCTAATAGCTTTTCTGTTGCTTTTATAAGGCTTTCAGTCCCATTATTTTCTCCGTCTGGGTCATACAGACATCCATTAGTTCCATCGGTAATTATATCTGGGATACCTCCTTTATTTGCCCCTACTACAGGACATCCTGCCGCCATGGCTTCTAAAAGAACCAACCCTAGAGTTTCTGTGCTAGAGGGGAATAAAAAGGCGTCACCAGAGGCATAAGCACTTGCTAGCTCTTCGCCTGAAAGGTACCCCACGAATGTAGTTGGAGTATTTTCAAAAATTTTTTCTAGTTGGTTTCTATAGGGGCCATCTCCAACAAGGGCAAGTCTTGCTTTTGGAAGTGAATCAAGAACAGGTTTGATTCGCTCGATTTGCTTTTCAGCAGATAACCTTCCTACATAGATTAAAAGGGCTCCTTCATCGCTAAATTGCCCTAAAAGCTTTTGTCGCATAGTATCGCTTCGAAGATCTGGCCGGAAAATATCTGTATCTACGCCTCTTTGCCACAGAGCAGTATTTTGAATTCCTTTATCACTTAGCTCTTTCACCATGGCTGTTGATGTACAGAGGTTCAGCAGAGCTTGATTATGGGCTGCTTTCAGTAATTCCCATAACAAGGGTTCAAGCATCCCCATGCCATAGTGTTCAAGGTATTTTGGAAGATGTGTGTGATAACTAGCTACAAGAGGTATCCCATTTGTTTTTGCTAGCCAGATTCCTCCAAGTCCTAGTACGGCTGGATTCACAACGTGAATGAGGTCTGGTTTGAAACTTTCTAAGGCATCAGCAACTGCTGACCCTGGCAGACCAAGTTTTAGTTCTGGATATAGGGGTAATGGCATTGCTGGGACCCCAATAACCTTTGCTCCCATAAATTCTTCTGGGCAACCTTCTGGACAGAAAATAATAACTTCATCACCAATTTTGGTTAGGCTTTCAATGGTTTTGGTGAGTCGAGTTACTATTCCATCCACTTTTGGTAAAAAAGTTTCAGTAAAAAAGGCAATTTTCACTTGATTAAATTACTTAGTCTTTTTTATTGCTTGTGCTTGGGTAGATGTCCATGCAGATATACATGGTATACGTTTTCGATCGCATCGATCAGACCAACGGCGAGCTACTTCTACAACCTCTGTTAAAAGACCATCATCAAGAGTTGTTGGCTTTAATCCAAGTTCAATGAAACAACGGTTATCTACAATGAGATCATTTTCGACAGCTTCATTCCTAGGATTAGGTAAGTAATTAACCTCAGCGCCTGTTAGAGAGGCTACTTTCTTGGCCAATTCACCCACTTGGTGACTTTCTGTCATTTGATTAAATATTTTCACTCTTTCCCCTTCTTTAGGAGGATTTTCTAAAGCTAGTTGTACGCATTTGACTGAATCTTGAATATGAATAAAAGCCCGAGTTTGGCCGCCTGTCCCATGAACAGTCAGTGGATATTTGATCGCAGCCTGCATCAGAAATCTATTCAAAACCGTCCCATAATCACCGTCATAATCAAATCTATTGGTTAAGCGAGGATCCCTAGATGTTTCTTCAGTATTAGTTCCCCATACAATTCCTTGGTGTAAGTCAGTAATTTTGACGTTATCGTTTTTGTTGTAATAGAGAAAAATTAACTGATCAAGAGTTTTGGTCATATGGTATACACTCCCAGGACTGGCTGGATGCAGAATCTCTTCTTCAAAACGGGTTCCATCAGGTTGAGGTACTTCCACCTTTAGATAACCTTCAGGAATTGTTGCGCCTCGATGAGAGCCGTATCCATAAACCCCCATTGTTCCTAAGTGAACAACGTGAATGTCTAAACCTGATTCAACTATTGCAGCAAGTAAGTTATGGGTACCATTAACGTTATTGTCAACGGTATATATTTTAGTTGCACTACTCTTCATTGAATAAGGAGCAGCACGTTGTTCAGCAAAATGAACAATTGCATCAGGTCGTTCTGCAATGAGAAGATCTAATAAACGTTGATACTCGCTTGCAATATCTAGCTTGGTGAAACTAATAGGCTTACCACCTATTTCTTCCCATGCTTTTAAACGATCTCCAATACTAGAAATCGGAGTAAGAGATTCGACTTCAAGATCGATATCTATTTTTCGACGACTAAGATTGTCCACGATTAATACATCGTGTCCTTGCTCTGCCAAGTTGACTGAACAAGGCCAACCACAGAAGCCGTCACCACCAAGAACTAAAACTTTCACCCAAAACTCCAGGAGTGAAGATCCAAAGACCCAATATAGGAAAAACTACTATAAGGCTTCACTTAATAAAAAAATATATACCGATAATAGTAATTAATGCTATTGCAGCAATCCCTGAAAATAGTTGAGCGGGCTTGAATTTGCTAGGACCTGTTGTCATGAGTTCAATTTCTGGTTCGTTTGCAAAAGCATTTAATCTTCCGCCAGATTCATTGGTAACTGTCATTTCATCGATATTTCTTGACGGAGATTATGAATTTACTCTTTATTCTTTTTGTATCTGTTACTTACCGTTACTTCTGAGAATTTGCAGAAGATGTAGATATCCCAGCAATGGGTGAGCTTGGGATAGCCTCAGGACGTTGTTCAAGGGCCCCTGCTGAAAAAGCCTTGCGACCAGCCTTGACGGCTTCTCTCATTGCTTCTGCCATTGATTGAGGGTCTTTTGCAAGGGCAATGGCACTATTGATTAAAACTGCATCGGCACCCATTTCCATAGCTTTAGCTGCATGACTTGGAACTCCAATCCCTGCATCGACGATGACTGGTACTTTTGAGTTTTCGATAATGATTCGAATATTACTTTCATTCAAGATTCCTTGAGCTGAACCAATTGCAGAACCAAGTGGCATTACAGATGAACAACCAATCTCTTCCAGTCTTTTTGCTAGAAGTGGATCAGCATTGATATATGGCAACACTATAAAACCTTCTTTTACGAGTTGTTCTGCAGCCTCTAATGTTCCAAAAGGATCTGGCAATAAATAACGCTTGTCTGGGATGACTTCTAGCTTCACAAAGTTGTTATCTTCTTGACCGGAAAGCTTGGCAAGTTCTCTGCCTAACCTGGCTATTCGAATAGCTTCTTCAGCATTCGCACATCCAGCAGTATTTGGAAGCATCCATATTTTTGTCCAGTCAATTGCTTCCATTAAACCTTTGTGGGAAGGATCATCGGAATTTCCCACTCGTCTTACAGCTACTGTTACAATCTCACATTCTGATTGGATTATACTTTCATTCATTTGTGTGAGATTGGGATATTTACCTGTACCAGTTAACAGTCTGCTATTGAACCTTTTTGGCCCT
>QCPL01000010.1 GCA_003212515.1 Prochlorococcus sp. AG-436-M02 | reverse complement strand
ACAAAGACATCTGAGGCTATGGAAGGGAATCTAAGATGGTTATTGCAATCAGCAATACCATCGCTAGATCCAAAGAAAGGTAGAATTGCTATTATTGGAACTCCTATTCATCAAAGATGTATAGTAGAAACATTAAAAGAAATGTCAGGCTGGAAGAATTTCCTGTTTAAACCTGACTTAGATGAAAATGTTGCACTATGGGAAGAATGGCAACCTGTAGATAAATTGCAACAGAAGAAGAAAGAGTTAGAGTCAATTGGTCGTGTTAGTGTATTTTACAGGGAGTACCTGTGTGAAATAGTTGGTGATGAAGATCAATTGTTTAAAGAAGAGTATATACAATATTATGATGGAAAATTAATACATAGAGGTGAGAAAGCATACATAGAACTAAAATCTCTGAATGATGAACCCTTAACAGAAATCAGAGCAGTTAATGTATTCATGGGAGTAGATCCAGCATCCTCAACTGCACAAACTGCAGATTATAGTACAATCGTTTCATTAGCTATTGATAAAGATGGAAATAGATTCGTTCTACCATATTATCAAAAAAGAGCTACTCCTATGAATTTAGCTGAATCAATAATAAATCAATTTAAAGTATACAAACCATCTAAGACTAGGATAGAATCAGTTGGTTATCAGGAGATGCTAAGGGAATATGTTAAGAAAAGATGTGAGGAAGAAGGATTGTTTATATCAGGATTGGAAATAAAGGAAAGACCTCGTAACTCTAAGTCAGCAAGACTAGAAACTATGCAACCCTACTTTGCACAGAAAAAGGTCTATATCTCAAAAGATATGCGAGAACTGAGAGATGAGTTACTTCTCTATCCAAGAGGAAAGCATGATGATTTGTTAGATGGTATGTTTTATGCAAATAAGAATATCTATCCACCTAACCATAAAGATGATGATGTGGATAAGGGGAAAAACGCTAGTTTTATTAACAAATTTTCAAATGATTCTTGGATGACAGTGTAACACCACTTTAAATTAACTACAATTTTAGTTAATTAATTAAGACAAAATATGCCAGAGAAACACGAAGAAGTAAAACTCACCGAAGAGTTATTGCGAGAGTATTCGGGAGCACGGGCAGAATGGGCGAAACAAGCTGTTGAAGATAGTGAGTTTCGTTCTGGTGCACAATGGACTAAATCACAAGTAGATACATTAAAATCCAGGAACCAATCACCTGTTGTAGTAAACTGTATTCATAATGCAGTTGAACAAGCAAAAGCTTTATTAACTACAAATAAACCAAGATTCCAAGCCACAGGCAGAGAAGACAGTGATGTTAAAACTGCTAGAGTTATGTCAGACATAATGGAGTGGGTTTGGGATAACTCAAATGGTAATGTAGTTTTAAAACAGGCAATAGATGATTATTATGTAAAAGGCATGGGATGTATTATGGTATATCCTGATATGAATGCTGATTTTGGTAAAGGTGAAGTGATGTTAAAGTCTGTAGATCCTATGGATGTGTTTATTGACCCAAGCTCTAGAGATACTTATGCACAAGATGCAAATCATATAATGATTGCTAAAAAAATAATGCAATCTCAATTACTATTACAGTATCCTGATTATGCTGAAGTTATATCTGAGGCAAAAGAGACAGGATTATTAGAAGATTATTCTACTAGTAGAGATCATACTGAATTAAATCAGCAGATTGGTCCTTATAATAGAGGTAATACTAGAAGTGCTTTAGATGGAGATAGAGAGTTAGAAGTAATAGAAAGATTTACTAAAGTAAAAACTCCTATGGTTAGAGTTTATGATCCATATGAACCAAGAGAATATATATTTACAGAAGCAGAGTATAAAGAATATTTAAAGAGGCCTGCTTTTATTGTTCATAAACTTGGTGTAGATCCTATTTACTTAACTTCTAAAGAAGATGTTGAACAGGCAAATGCAATGTATGAGCAATTTGACGGAACATATCATGAGTATTTAGATACTAATACAGGTATGCCAGTTAAACTAAAAGGAGAAGAGCAGCAAGGCTCTATTCCTAATTCTACAACTAGATTGATTCCAACATCAATGCTTGATTTAGTTCAAGATAAGATGATACAAACAACTCCTATTAAATGCGATAGAGTAAGATGTATTATTACAGTTGGAGATCAATTATTAGTTGATTATATGAAACCAATAGATTTTTATCCTATATTAACTTTAATGAATCACCATGATAGGAATCCATTCCCTCAAAGTGATGTAAGATTAGTTAAGGGATTGCAAGAATATGTAAATAAAATTAGAAGTTTGATTATTGCGCATGCATCGAGTTCTACAAATGTCAAGTTATTAATACCCCGTGGTTCCGTAGACAAGAGGAATTTGGAGCAGGAATGGGCTAAAGCAGGTACAGCTGTTGTTGAATTTGACCCCGAACTTGGACAGCCAATTGTAGCTGGTCCTGTTCCACTTCCTAATGAATTGTACAATAATGAAAAAGAAGCAAAAGCGGATATAGAAAGAATTTTAGGTATATATGCATTAATGCAAGGTGATCAAGGAGCATCACCTCAGACATATAAAGGTACTATTGCTTTAGATGAGTTTGGTCAAAGACGTATTAGATCCAAAAAAGATGATATTGAAAGCTTCTTAAATCAACTTGGTAAAGTAGTAGTACAAATGGTACAATGGATATATACAGAAGAAAAAACAATTAGAATTATTCAACCAAATAGATCACCTAAAGATGTGGAAGTTAATAAATTGGTATTTGATGATTTTACTAATGCAATATTAGGTAGAATAAATGATGTTACAGTTGGTCGTTATGATGTTCAAGTAGTTTCAGGTTCTACTATGCCATCTAATAGATGGGCTCGTTTTGAGTATTATAAGGAATTATTCTCAATGGGCGTTATAGATCAAACTGAGTTATTAAAACAAACAGATGTAGCAGATATGGAAGGTGTACTTGAGAGAGCTGGTATACAGGCTCAACAATCAGGTCAAATAGAGCAACTTACAGAAGAAGTTAAAAAGCTCAAAGGCGACCTTCAAACTGCACAACGTGAATCATTACATGATAGAAAACGTGTTGAATTAAAAGATTTTGAGGTGAAGTTGGCTAAACTAGAAGCACAGATGTCAGCTGCAGCTCAATTGTATAAAAATAGAACTAACGATCATTTAAAACAAATAAAGGATGAAGTCAATATTATGGTTAAGGAAGCTGACAATCCCCAGAGTGTTATGAATGAAGAGTTGTTAGGTCTAGATGACGAATAGTTGCTGATAATGACAAACTAGGAGAAGAACAATGGAAAATGTAATACCTGAAGAACCAGCAGTAATGAACACAACGGATCCCGCAAAGGCTCCGATTGGTCAAGCTGGCATTACGCCAGAGGATCCAAGCATCCAAACTGGAGGAGATGCTGTACATCCCTCTGCTGAAACTTCAATAGGGCAATTAGCTGATGCTGATGCTGCTCAACAAAATACTCCAGTAAAACAAGATGCAGATCGTTATGAATACTGGCAATCTAAACACGATAGGACTGCAGGAGAGCTATCACAAGTTCAAAAAGAACTTGAATATTATAAATCTACACTTGGACCTGTTGCTGAAGTATTGCAACAAAACCCCAATGCGTTAGATAATTTAAGGCAATCTCCTTCCAATGAACCACCTGCTCAAGAGCAGAATTCATTGAAGCCACCGAGTCGTCCAGAAAAACCACATTCTTATAGCGAGGTAGATGCATACAATGATCCAGAGAGTGAATCATTTAAATATAGACTCAGTAATGATAAGTATAGAGATGATATGATAGATTATTATGGTAAAGTAGACAACTATAGACAAGAACAGCAAGCACGTGCATATCAAGCTCAAAAGGAAAGCATGGCAGAAAATCAAGCAAGAAATTACGCTGTGCAATCTATGGGTTGGAATCCACAGAAAGCTGATCAAGCTATACAATGGCTACAAAATCCATCTAATGTTTCATTTGATACTTTATTTAAAGTGTATGAGATGATGAATGCTCCTGCAAAGGAACAAGTACAATCTCAACAAAGAGTCGCTGATTATCAACAAAGGGAAGAAAGAATGAAAGTTCCACAATCAACAGCAGTAACAAGTGGAACTCCTCAAGCTCCCAAAAATGATGAACAGATGTTTAATGACTCAATGCTCTCTTGGAAAAAATAATAATGTTAATCCCCCTGACCGAAGGTCTATTAAGACAGCTGAGTGATGGGAAAATAGAGAGATAATAAAATGGCAGCAAAAGATCTTAGCGGATCAGGTGTTCTCTATACGGATAGACGTAATTTTTACATCGATCCTCAAGTAGTTAAAGAACTGTGGACGGACGTAACTCCGTTTACTACTGTAATAGCTAATAAAGAAACTAGAACAGTACCAGATCCAATTTTTAAAATGTTTGAACATAGACAACCATGGGTAGAGCAAATATTTTATGCAACAGCAGCAGTTACTACAGCAGCTGGAGCATTAAGTGCAGCTCAAGGTATTGATGACGGTGCAGGTGGAGTAGTTTTAAAAGGACTTCCATCAACAGGTGCAGATGCATCAATGCTTGGTTTAATATGTGAAGTATGGGCAGGTTCCGATTATTCGGCAAAAACTGGCACACCTAAAGGTACAGTTTTAATATCAACAATAGAATCTACAAGTAGCATTAAAGTAAGAAATATCGGTAATTCATCTATTACAGGTGCTAATAACGATGTTTATGTTGTTACTGGTAATGCACATGGTGAAGGTGGTTATTCACCTGAAGCTTGGGCAGATGAACTTAAAGTAGTTTATAACTCTTGTCAGATTTTCAAGAATCCTCTTGAAATCACAGGCACATTGTTGCAAGCTTCTTTAAGAGGTGAATCATCTGAACTTGCTAGACTAAGAATGCAAAAATCACAAGAGCATAAGATCCACAAAGAACGTGCTTTCTTATTTGGCAGACGTAATGGTGGAACAGGATTAGGTGAATCTGCTTATGCAGATGGTTTAATTGGTGCTGATGTTGATGAAACATTCGCAGATGATGGTGTTGCAGGTGCAACTTACGATGGTTCTCATACTGGAACTGCAGGTTCAGGTGCTGGTAAAGTAAGAACTACTTTCGGTATTTTACCTGCTATACTTAAGTATGGTGCTTCATCTGGTGACAATCAAAACTACTTTACTGCTTCAGAAGCTAGCTATACATATAGTCAGTTCGTTGATGATTGTGAAAAGATATTCCAATATGTTCCAACTTCAGGTGTTAAGAAAGCATTTGTTGGTGCTGGTGCATTGGGATATTGGTCTAAAATGGCTGGTAACTCTGGGTTCGCTGGTAATAATGGTTGGAGTGTTAATCTTGGTGATATGAAAAGAGATGCTCTAGGGTTTAATTATAGAACCTTAGAAACACCTCATGGAATGTTACAAATGATTCCTACTCCTGCATTAAGAGGACCTTGGAGTAAATCAATGTTAATAGTTGATGATGATAACTTATTCCATTCACAGTATAGATCTCCAATGTATCAAACAAATATCAAAACTGATAATGCGTTTGATGGCGTTAAAGATCAATACATGTCAGATGAAGGAATTGGTATCACGAATATCAACTCACATTCACTGCTTAAAATCACAGCGTAAGGAGGGCTAACAAATGGCTAGACCTTATATTGGTGGAAGTAATGCAGCGATAGTAGATGTTACAGCATCTGTCACTTTACAAGCATCAGATCATGGAAAAACCTTCATGTTAGATGGTTCTGGAGTAGAAGATGCAGTTTTAGCAGTAACTTTACCAGCAGTTTCAAACAAAGGTATGGAACTTAAATTTGTATTGAAAGCTATTGGTAATGAAGCAGCAGAGGACATTGAAATCGTACAAGCAGCAGGGACCGAAGATTTTGTTGGTCATATTGTTGACGGTGCAGGAAGTAAAGATACTGCAGCTGGAAGCGATACTAAAATAATCTTCGATCAATCTGGTGGTGCAGCAGCAGGAGATTGGGTAAAATTAATTAGTGATGGTACTAATTGGTATGTATCTGGTTTATGCGGCACAGCAGGAGATGTTGTTTTTGGCTAATTAGTTTAACAGAACTAGGAGCAAGTCGTATAAAGGGCTTGCTCCAAATCTGTAACAAAGGAAAATTATGGTATTTAAAACAAGAATAGGATATTACACAGGAACAACAGATGGCTATACTGATGATGAAGCAAAGCAGTATATCATTGATGGTTGTTATGACGTATATAGAAAATATAAAGCTATTAAAGGATTCGATGAACAGCAAAAGTTTGGAGTCTTTTCTTCTGCTGATACATCTGGTGGTGTTTTAAATATTGATGAAGTTTATGAAATATTTTATGTTCAAAGAAATGGAATACCTGCTTCGCAAGTAAGTGTTAATCAAGTTCATAAATATACAGATACTGATTCAATACATTATGCATCTGTTAATGATCCTATTTTTTATATACAAGAAGATAATCTTTATGTTAAGCCAGTTTCAAGTGGAAGTGCTGGTGCAGTATATTATATATATTTACCACAATATGCAGTTACAAGTTATGATTCGGCAACATCATCAATAGATAAATTTCCAGCTGAATACTATGATCATGTGCTTATATACTCATCTATAAAAATATTAGAAGCATTAATGCACAATTATATAGAAGATGAAGAGGATTCAGAGTTAGCTCAACTTATGGCTGGAAGAGTTGATAGATTAAAAGCTCAATATAATGAAATGTTTGGAGGAGGAGAATAATGGATTTAAAAGAAATGATAGAAATTATAAAAGAATCTCACCCAGAAGTTTCTGATAATAGAATTATAAAATTATTAAACCAAGCAAATAAAGAATTTTGTGCTGAAACTAGAGTGTCTGAAGCTAGTTATACAGTATCAGGAAATACAGTAACAGATAAAACTTACTATACTTTAGACGATTCAATAATACAAATATTCGATGTGTACATAGATGGAGAAAGAGCACAGAGAATATCACTTAAACCAGACAAGGAAGATGAGGATATGATATAATGGCAAAAGATAGATTTGGTTATCAAAACACTCCACCTTCTTACGCAATTAGTAATCCATTTAGTGGAAATAAATTTAATACAGCTAAAGGAGTACAGGTATTTGAAGAGCCTTCTGGCGAAACAAATCCTGTTTCTGAAGAAATGAAAGGTAAGGTTGTACATCCTTCTTCTAAAAATGTTTCTGATTTTGGAACTGCTGATTTCGATGTAACTGACCATAATGAAGTTTTAAAATTACAAAAATCATTAGGGTTAAAAGAAGATGGTATGTTTGGACCTAAAACAGAAGCAGCATATAGAAATATGGTAAATGAAAGAAGAGCAGCTCAAGGCAAAGATGTGTATCACTATGATGATCCAAGGAGACCTGAGCCGCCTATTCCTTCACAAGTAGTACCGCAAAATCCAGATCCAATATTAGAGGGTTATTTAGGACAAGAATATGGTCCAGAGGAACAACCTATTATGATGAGAAATAAACCAGAGGAATCTAAAAGTTTATGGGATATGATTAGAGGTATGTTCTAATGGCTGTTCTTCATAGCAAGGGATGGATATGGTGGATTGAGAGAGGTAAGTTAGCATTAGGGACTACATCTAATGGCGGAGAAACAGTAACAGCCCCTACTTCTTCTACTGCTGGCAAAACAATTAGAGTATATTGTAAAGAATTTGCTAAAGTATATAGACCTGGAAGTGGCGATGATGCTGCAGAATTTAGTTCAGGTTCTAGTATAGCATTAAATGAATATTCTAAATTACCCGCTCAATTTCATGAAGCATTAATAGCAAAAGCCATGGAGAAGTTATATAGAAAAGATGTAGAAGGTATTCAAGTTGCTGAATATTGGAGGAAAGTTTATAAAGATTTTGTTATAGATGCTAAGAAATATGCTAATACAAATAGATTAGATACAGGTTTTACAGTTAATCAATACGATATGTAAGGGCTTAAATGGCTACGTGGAATAGAGATGATTCAGATTTAACAATAGCAACTGGTATAGGATCTACAACAATAGGTTCTAATCTAACTCTTTCTCCTAATGAGCTAGATGTAGCATCAGGGGATTTAACTGTTGATGTCGCTGGAGATATAATATTAGATGCTGGTGGTTCTGATGTTAAATTTCAAGTTGGTGGAACATCTTATATGACATGGAGTGCAGCTGGACAATTAAAGATGATGAATGCTGCAGACGTTGGTGATTATTTTCAAATAGATGTATCTCCAACTCATGGCTCTACAGTTTTATCAACTAATGATAATAATATAAATGCTGCACATTTAAAATTAGATATTGATGGGGATATAATTCTTGATTCAGCTTCTAATAAGATTGAATTATACGACAATGGTACTTTATATGGAAAACTTGTAAATAGTTCAACAAATCTTCAAATAAAATCAGGGAGTTCATCTACTGTAGCATTAACATTTTCTGGTGCCGATGCAACTTTTGCAGGAACAGTAACAGCAGGATATTTATCATTAGATAATATGTCTTTTAATAATAATGTTATTGCTTGCAGCGGTGCTGCTTTAAATCTAGATTCATCCTCTACTATTGTATTAGATGCAGATGATCCAAACGTCATATTTAAAGATGCAGGATCAGAATGGTTTAGAATTAAACAAGATGGAACAACACGTTTAAAATCAAATAGTGCTATAACTATAGAGAGTAGTAATTTTTTATATTTAAATCAGGACGATGATGATAAAATAAAATTCAATCTTTCAGATGATTCTGTGATGGAATCCCTTCAAGGCAGTTTACAATTTAGTTCCACTGATGAAATTATTTTAGATGCAAATACTGATATAACATTAGATGCTAATGGTGGTGATGTATTTTTAAAAGACAACGCAGTTACATTTGGTTCTTTAACTAATAATTCAGGTAATCTTAGAATTAAATCAGGAACAACAACTGCTTTAACATTATCTGGCGCAAATGCTACTTTTGCAGGTAATTTATTATTAGCAGGAAATATACTTATTCAACCTCCAGTAGGAGACGGTTCTTCTGAAGATTTTTTAGTTATTGATACTGGAGATGATACTATTAAAAAAAGAACTGCTACTCAAGTTAGGTCTGATTTAGGGATTGCAGATGATGAGATTATAGACTGGACTACAGACCAAGGCAGTACTAATATACATGCAGGTAATTATACAGATACAAATACAACTTATAGTGCAGGAGCTTTATTAGATTTATCAACTACAACATTTAATGTAGATTTAACTGAATTAACTGATGGAACAGCAGATGTAGTTGGCTCTGAAGATGAATTGGTATATCTAGATGATAGTGTTCAAAAAAGAAAGCTAATCAGTGAAATAAAATTAGGGCAATTTAATAATGACGCAGGATGGACTTCAAATACAGGAACTATATCTTGGGATGGCTCTACAGCAAACGGAGTTGCTACTTATAAAGATGCAGACGAAGCGACAGTAGAAACTAATTTAAAATTCGATGGAACTGACCTAGCAATTGGAGGTTCAGGTAAGCTTAAATTGGGAGGAGGAGCAGGAACAAGCCTAAGACAAGGAGACACGGATGAATTACATTTTGAAGCAGGCGGTGTAGACTTAATGGCTATAGTAGAAGATTCTACAGTAACTCCTCAACAATCAAGTAAAATATTTACAGGTTGTCCAATTTATTTAAAAGATATTGGTGGAGTTTCAAGTAATGTTACAAGTGGATATGGCTCCTTATATGTTACTAGTGATGAATTGTTTTATAAAAATGATAGTAATGTAGTCCATAGATTAGATACAGCAAGTAAATTTTTTCTTAATGTTGGTTGTTATTATGCTACAAGTATAAAAAAAATGGCTACCATTAGCACAAGGTGAATATGACCAAACAAACTATCCATTAGATATTGCAACTGATAATGCAAATTTTGTTGTGCCTTATGATTTGAAAATAAATACTATATATGTAAATCATAATAGATCTACGTCAGGCAATGCACAACCAGGAAATACAGATATACAATTATATAAGGGTGGCTCTGCATATTCAAGCGATGTTACAGTTAATATTAGCGGCTCAGGATATGATGCAGTAGATCATGCTGTAGTGTATACTTTTGATTTTACTGGAGAGACTAATACTTACTCTGCAGGAGAGGTTATGGCAATATCTTTAGACCCAACAAGCACAGCATATTGGTTTGCTATAACTATATGTGGAGAATATGTTTAATTAAATTTAATAAACAATAATGGAGAGCAAATGAACCTAGAAGATCTAAAGAAAAAATATGAAGAAGATTTAGAAAAAACAAAGATAGTATTCTACAAACTACAGGGGGCTATAGAATCTATTGACATTCAAATTAAAGAAAGTAAAGAAAAGAGTAAAAAATGATACCAGCAATGTTAACAAAAGTAATAATAAATCAAGTTATGAAAGCTATTGAAAAAGCTTCAGATAAAAGAATTGCAAGTGATCACGAAAGAAGAATCAAGAAGTTAGAAGATAATTGCAAATGCAATAAGAAAACAAAAAATAAATCTAGGAGAAAATAATGTTATCATTTATTAGTGCAAACTGGGAATATATATTATTAGGCTTATATGTTGTAGAAAAAGCAATAAAACTATCCCCATCTAAAAAAGATGATTTAGTCTGGGATATGATATTAAAGCCTATCGTAGACAAACTAAGGAATAAGTAATGCCTAGGTTTGGTAAAAGAAGCAGAGAGAACTTATCTACATGTCATAAAGATCTTCAAAAAGTATTTAATGAGGTAATCAAACATGTAGATTGTTCTGTCTTAGAAGGTCATAGAGATGAGAGAACACAAGAAAAACTCTTCTCAGAAGGAAAGACTAAAGTACATTACCCAATGGGTAGGCATAATTCAAAGCCTAGTCGTGCTGTTGATGTTGTGCCTTACCCAGTGGACTGGAATGACCGAGAACGTTTCCACCTTTTTAGTGGGTTCGTGCTTGGGCTGGCTCGTGGGATGGGTATTACTCTTCGCTGGGGAGGAGACTGGAATATGAACTTCGAAGTTGACGATAATAAATTTGATGATTTCCCACACTTTGAGTTAAGATGATTTATGGATATATCATATTACCTGAAGAATATTGGGAATCTAGTATTATATGCGAGTATGTAGAAGAGCAGTAGTAATACCAGATCAACACTTTCCAATTCATGATAAGAAGGCTGTTAATGTTGCCTTACAAGTCATTGAAGTTGTAAAGCCAGATACATTCATTAATTTAGGAGACGTTGGTGAATGGAGTTCGGTATCAGCATGGAGATGGAAAAGAAAGAAAAAGCCACCTCTTGAATACCAACTTCCATCTATTAAGAAGGAAATAAAAGCAGTCAATAAAGAAATTGATAGATTTGATAAAATACTTGATAAAATAAAATGCACCAATCGTTATATTTTAGCAGGGAATCATGACGAATGGTTAACGTATGGGTTTGTTTCAGAGCACCCATACATGGAAGATTATACATTTAGAAAGGCATGTAATTGGGATGAAAGAGGTTATAAATACCTTGAGTACAATGAACCACTTGTGTTGGGAAAACTATCCTTTATACACGGTGCATACGCTACTAACTTACATGCAAAGAAACATCTCTCTGAATATGGCGAGAATATTATATATGGACATACTCACGATATTCAAAGGCACACAAAAACTAGGCGTGGTGGTACTATCGCAGCTTGGTCAATGGGTTGCTTGAAAGATATGTCACCTAAGAAAAACAAATGGTTACAAGGTAGACCTCACAATTGGGCACATGCAGTAGGAGTTGTAGATTGGTTTACAAATGGAGACTTTAAAGTGGAAGTAATAGAAATAGTTAACGGTAAAACAACAATCTGGGGAAAAGCTATTTATGGCTAAACAGAAGTTTGAAATAACATCTTTCCAAAGTGGAATTGTAGGGAATCCATCTGAGACAGATATACCTCAAGATGCTGCTGCATTCTCATTAAATGTTAACCCAGTAACAGAAGATGGTACCTTAAGAGGTATAAATAATGATACTGTATTAACAAAGACAAAAGGATGGAAAGAAGTTGCTAAACAAGTTGAAACAATATCTGTTAATAAAATAGCTAGTTCGGATAGCAATATTAGTGGATCTGTTAGTTCCGTTGCCGATTCCGATGGTGTTGCTAAAATAACATGGAGTACTGCCCATAACCTAGTAACTGGTGATTATATAATATTTGCAGGGAGCGGTGGGTCAGATTCTGATTATTATGATAATGAAGATTCAGATGGTAACGCCCAACCTCAACAAGTAGAAGTTGTTGACGGAACTAATTTTAAACTTCCTGATGCTGCTACCTATTCATCAGGTAAAATAGGAACTGGAGGTACATTAAAGATAGCATCTAATGCTACACACTTTGATTATTCAAGTCAATTTATAGAAATTAAAACCAATTCAGATGCTATGTATATATGGTTTGACCAAGGTTCAGGTGGAGATGTAGATCCAAATTTAAATACTTATGATGAAGCATTGCAAGAAGAAGGGCAAGGAACAAACTTTGATGAGTATGATAATTCTAGAAGAGTAGAAGTTTCTATTGCTAATAGTGCCACAAAAGCAACTATAGCATCAGCAATAGCTTCGGCTATAGGTACTACAGGGACTATCAAAGCGACATATTCTTCTGGGGATACATTTACTTTAGAATCAACAGAAAATGGTGAAGTTGAATTAATGATAATAACACCAAGTGGTAGCGGTGGATTTGGTATCGATGATTCTGTTATTAGTAAAACAATAACAACAGAAGGACAAGGAACTCCTTTCAACGCAAATAATTTCTGTGTTATTAATGAAACAGACGATATATTTACTATTATAGGAATTGATTATTCTGAGAATGAAATAATAAAGTGGGAAGATATTTATAAAGGTGATTCAATTAACGATGATAGATCTGGAACTTTAATAAGTTTAGGAACAAATGCTTTAAATGATAGTATGTCTACTTTCTCAAAAAGAGATAAAGCTGTACATATAGGTCTTGGAGATACTCAAACTTCTCATACTAAATGGGTTGGTAGAATTGATAACACTCAATTCGATAATGTATATAATGATTGGTATGTAGAGAATGATAAATTAGATGCTATGAGTGAAGGTTTATCTCCTGTTAATTTTGATCATATAGCAACATATCCATCATGGGGAACATCAGCAGCAGCTGGTAGTACAATAGCATTTGCTGAAAATCAAACTCACCATGCGACAATAGGAAGCATAACAAATACAAGTGGCGGTCAAGAAGGGGAGAATTTAAACTCTTTATTTCATCATACTAGTGGAGAGGTTAGAATAATAAATGATGCTAATTATAACAGGTATGGAAAAGTAACGGGTCCTCCTAAAATAGGGTGGGTATTTGCAATTACAAATACAAACGATACTGGAGATGGAGCATTATTAAAAGCAAAAAATTGGGCATATGATCACAATATTGGATTAGAAGCAAATGATTTATTTATGGTTGTAGACCCAGGTACGGATGCATCTTCATCAGATGCTCAAGTTGAATATATAGGTAATATTACGGGGTCTCCCTTTGGATATGGTTTCAATGAAGGTGGTAGATATATATATAAAATATCTATGAGTTCAGATGTAGACTCTGATATAATTGGTACAGATGAAACTAAAGCAACTGCTAGGTATAGAAAATATGATATTATAGATCATATAGATGAATCTGGAATATCTTCTATGACCCCATGTAGGACTCCAATAACTTCAGGTAATTCTGTTGGGAAATCAGAATACTTAGTATATGGAGATGGAACTGTAGATAAAAATCATATAGCAGATCAAAGATGTAGACCTTTATACGGTATGTGGTGGGTTTCCACTATGGCTGGAAGATTATACAGAGTCAATTTAATGGATATAGATAGTAAGCATCATTCAGATGAATACAAAGGCCCTAAAGCAGACTGCGAAATGTATTTTGATTATGGTAACATAGCAAGATGTCAATCAACTGAAGATACTGGTGTATTTAAACATTGGTATGGAGGTATATATGGAGCAAATAAATCAGCTACATATATAGATGGAGATGGAGCTAATACAGAAGAAGGAATGGAAGCTGTTATAGCTAACGACTTTACTAGTGGTGTAACATGGAGTAGAACTCCTGTTAATTCTAGGATAGTTGCTATAATAGAAACATTTAACAATAATACTGAATGGTCAGGAACAAGAGGAGTTATATCAGAAGTATCTAATAATGATAGATATGTTTTTGACGATGACTCTGATAAAGCAGGATTAGGAGCAAACAATTATGGAGATGATGACGAAGGTGATTTTTTGGATCATCATCACGCTTGTTTAAATGGGGAGAGTAATAAAGAATTATTTACTGCTTCTAATTTAATTGATGTAGAAGTACCTTGGCATGGACTTGATACAGGTAATGTTATAACATTTTATAAAGGTGATAGTAGTGGTAGTGATTTAGGACACGTTGATAACGATGGTAATAGTATTATAAATAGAGTTATAGGAAGTCATCAATTTAGATGTACTGGTTCTTTTAATTCAGGTGATGGTGCAAAAGCAACATACCATTCTTCTAAAGTATGGGTTCTATACCAAAACAAAGATGGTGCTTATTATTCAGGCTGGGATTTAATGTTATATAATTGGTATCCAACTACTGTTGATAGTTCTAGTACAGCTTTAGTATATGACAGAACACCTCCTTATGATGAAATTGATATAGGTGAAAGAACAGGCAATTTTCAAGGTTCAGACCCATTTTGGTTAAGTGATTTAAATAATAAACAACAAGAAGGAGCTATAGTTTGTCAAAAAAGTTCACAAGCTTTTGGTAGAACTGACTTTTTATCTCAAGATGGAGATTATTCTGGGAACACCACAGGAAATGATCCATACATATGGAGATACCAAAGAAGAGATGGTAGTGTTATAACTAAAAATATGAATCGTGACAATTTAACAAATGCTAGTTTTGGTAAATTATTAGGATGGGATGGTAGCGCTTCTACTAATAATCCTAGAAAAGTAAAGCCAATAGAACATACACTGCACCATCTTTTAGAACCTGTGGAAATCCCAGAAACTGCACATGCTACATTTACAGATGCATCTTCTTCTGTTGCTCCTGATTATAGGATTACTAAATTTGACGGGGCTCATTTAAGAAGCGGTGGTAATAAACATCAAGTAGGATTTTTAGCAAGAGTTAGCGGTAGGATGGCTATCGATGGGTACGCATGTTATTTCAGAAGGCATGAACATCATCAACATATGGATCAACATTACGGAGCATTTAGAACATATAATGATGAATTAGTTCAATTTACGATAACAGATACAGGCTCTGCTTATAATGACACAAGGACATATAACGCTTCATATCATGACCATGAAGGTGATAATTATGTGTCTACAAATCAAACAAGTCATTATTCAGATGGGGGAAAATTTAAACAAAGAGTTTATTACGATGGTAGTACTGTTAAATATATAAGAGGTAGTACAGGTAGTGCATTATATGATACACCAGGTTCTAAATACAGTTCTTATTCTGGTACATTTTTAGTACCCAATCAAGTTATACTTGGAAATTCAGGAACAAGTGGCGAAACAGCAAGGCAAGGTCAAATAGGAGATTATTTATATATAGATAGAAAATGGTTAAGCGGAGAGCCTAATGTAGGAAGTGCTGGAGGAACCAAAACAACAGCTAGAGGTTTAGCGAATCCAGATAAAAATGAATTAGTTTACTCAAACAAAAAAGGCGCCTATTGTTGGGAGAATTATGGAGAATCAAGTGCTACCCATATGCTTATTGAAGGAAACCAAAGACCTTATTATTCATCTCAACCTTCTCAGAAAATCAGAGGATACGATGGAAATTATCATAATGCTGGCAATGGTCACGGTGAAACTGAAGCACCCGCTTCATCAGGCAATGGACATTATGGTCCTTCTAGATCTAGTACTATCATAGCCAGCGCTTTTTATTCAAAAAACGATACTACTAATAGAGCAAAATATCATAGTTCATGGGCTCCATTAATATGGGATTTAAATAGATGGAATGTAAGTTGTGAGATTATGCATAGAAATGTTTGTCAAATGAAATCTATAAATGAAACATTTGGAAAACTAGTAAAGGTTAGATCTGCACATGTAATTACTAATAAATTCTTCACATCTCTCGCAGAAGGAGACGCCTCTCTTACTTTAAGTACTGGAGATGATGCTAAAGAAGGTAAAAATAATTTACTATTTATCAATGGATCTAAAGTAGGTGCAACTGATTATTCAGCTGTTTTAAGTTTATCTTCTCATAATACTCATTCATACTCAAGTTTAGATTCCTATTATAATGATAACATAAGAGAAATAAATTCTTATGATGATACTTTGATAGCAAAAGAAATATCAGATGCTCCTAAAATAGTATCTACATTTTGGTCTGGACATTGGAATTATGATGAAGATGGTTCTAGTACTGAGAATACTAAAATGTTTTACACTGGTCAAAAAGATGGTAAAACATTTATGGCACCTCCTGCTGCACCTCACACTATAGATTTAGAGGATAGTGCAACAAACGCACATTTTGAAGATGTTGCAACAGTAGGATCTTATACAAACTTTCCTTCTATAATAGAAGTTATAACACAAAATACAGGGACTAAAAAAACATTCTTAAATGGACAAAATATCAAATATAAGTTATCTCTTTTATATGATGGATTCCAAGATGGTCCATTATCTCCATTCTTTGCAGACTTTGATTGTACTCAAGATTCGGAGAGTTTGACTCTTGAGATTAAAGTAAACTTAGATGGTAATATGAGCAAGAGAGTTACTCATATGATTATTTGGAGAAAGAACACAGATAATGAATTATATAGAATGGTTAAGCAAGTAAAACTAACATTAGATAATTGGAACTTTAATAGTACATTAAGTACATGGGTTCATAGATTTACAGATTCGGGTAGTTTTGCTTCATATTCTGCTACGACAGGCATAGATGAGGATGTTACAGATTTCTCTCTAAATTATGGCCTTTCTGCTAATATAAATGACCAATTATTTGTAGCTAAAGGATTTCATCCAGAAATAGAAGATGCTTCTAAATATATATTCAGATCTAAACCAGGAAACTGGAGTCAGTTTGACTACTCAAAAGACTACTTAGTTTTAGATACAAAACCAACAGCATTAGCATCTTATAATGGTAAGATATATGCATTTGATAGAAAGAATACTTATAGGATAAATCCAGAACAAATGTATGTAGAAGATACGTTTGAAGGTGTTGGATGTTTAGGTCCAGATGCTTTCGTAGTAACAGAATTTGGAATGTGTTTTGCTGATAGAAATAATATCTATATACATGATGGAGCAAAGCCAGTACCAATTGGAACATCTATATTAAATGTTTCAACATATGACGGAGCAAATATAGGATGGAAAAAAGCTGTGGTTAAATCTGAAGATGTTTACAATACACCTCCTTCAGTTTTTTACGATGGAAGAACTCATTCTTTTGTAACGTTTTTATTAGGTAGTTGTGATCAGAATTGTGCAGCTTATGTATCAAGAGCATGGGCTTATAATATAGGAAGAGGTAGATGGGATTATTGGGAAGCTCCTCAAACACAGAAAGTAGCACAAGGTAAAGATGGCGATATATTAATAGCAGGTCAACCAAGTGCTTCAGATTCTACATTACTGTATAACTATAAAGATTCAGATGAATTAAGAGATTTTAGATGGTTAAGCAAACAAATGTCTATAACAAAATCTATAGATAAGAAAAGATTTCATAGAATAAAATTAAGTGGTAACCCAATACTATCTACAATATCATCTCCTGGTAGTTGGAAAGATGATATAGTAGTTTATGTAGATGGTAAAATACAAGACTTGTCTATAATAAATAGGAGTTATACTCAATCTTCTACTAATGTATATACTCTAGGAGATCATAATGTAGGAACAGGTACTATTGCATATGCAGGTATAAACGAAAGTACTGTTATGGGAAATGTACCTACTGTTGGAAGTTATATTAAAGTACAAGATGAAATAATGAAAATAACCGCAATTAACACAACATCTAGGCAAATGACCGTAGATAGGGCTCAATTAGGAACAACTGCTCAAACACACAATCAAGCAGATGCTCCTGGAAGTTCTGGAACAGAAGGATATGAAGGACATTCCTTGTTTATTATATCACCCACTATTAAATTACCTTCTAAGTGTAAGGGCAAAAATATACAAGTGATGCTTAGAAATCAAAAATCATTTGTTGATAGTTTTGGTATAGAATTTATAAGTAAGAATACTAAATAATGGCTGAGAAGATAAGTCAAAAGAAAGCCCCAAGAATTAAGGATGCAGAAATGCAGACTGCTTTAAATAGAATTTATGATCATATCAATGAACTGGTTACATCAGTTAATGCAGCATCAACAGATGCTGAAGGTGTTGGAGATGGTAAAGAAGGTGATATGAGAGTAGTTAAAACTTCTGGAAGAGAAGTTAAACTTGAAATAAGAGTAGATGAAGGATGGTATTCAAGCACTGTAGTTGACACAGATCCTGATGTTACTAAGTTAACAGATTCTTCAGGAGGAGCATCTACAAATAATACAATTGAAGAAGTAACTAATGTTGATACCGCTAAAGACGGTATAAAAGAATTAGCAACTAAACTTAATGAAGTTATAGATATTATAAATAATATGAATTCAAGTGGATTTAAAATGATAGACAGAAGGAGTAATTAAATGGGTTTATTTGATCCAGTTATAGACAAAAGTTCAGTAGATCAATTTGGTGCTGGTAGTAATGCAGCTAATCTAATGCAAATGGCTGGGGTTCAACAAATGCGTGGTAACGAGTTGTATGATATGGGGAGTACTCGTAATCAGATGTTTAAACAACAAGCGATGCAAGATGCATTTGACGTTCAAGCACAACAAGGTATAATGGCTCAAAGACAAGCCGCTAGATCAGGTCAAGCGTTTACTCCTGCTGGAATGGATAGTTCTTCAGCAGTTAGAAATCAAGTTCAAAAACAATGGGCTAATCAAATGATGGCTCAACAAGCACAGTCTGGTTCTTTTATGGGACAAGCAGCAAGTATGCAAGGACAAGCAGGTTCTATGAGAAACTCTTTAAATCAAATGTATAGACAACAACAACAAGCCAACCAACAAGCAAGACAGCAAGCGAAATCTGCTAAGTTAAGTTTAGCTAGTGGACTTATGGGTGCTGTTGCTGGACCAGCTCTTGGAGCATTAGGTGGTGGTATAGCAGGAATGATTGGTGGCGGTGGATTTAAAGAAGGAGCAGCAGGACAATCAGGTATGCAAACTATAGGCAGTGGTGGCGGTGGTAACATGTCCGAAAACATTTTTCAACAAGCGTTTAACAACTTTGTATAAAGGAGATATTGATGTCAGACCCAGGATATGGTAGTTATATATTAAGTGCAGCAGAAGCTGAAAGGAATAGAAGAACAGGCAATGCTCAACTTATGAAGAAGTTGGATATGCAAAAATATGGTATTGATACACAATCTGAAACCACAAGATATGGAATTGATAAAGGTGCAGAGACAGCAGCAAATTTATTAGCCTTTGAACAGAAAAAATTTGAAGCAGAGCAAGCAGAACGCAATAGAAAATTAAATAATTCTATGGAAGTAGCTGGTACCTATATTTCAAATCAACAGGAATTACAGAGATCTGCAAATATAAATGAAGATTTAAAAGAAGACGATGCAGATACTTGGTTTTCTAATTTTAGAGCAGGAGATATTGAAGCTGACCAATACTCAGGTATTACTGGAAGAGTTAAAAAATGGTGGAGAGACGAAGGATTTTTTGGAGAAGGAGATTCACCATATGATCCTAAATATAATTTAACTGTAGGTGGCGTACCTATAAATCCACAATTAAAAGATTTAGATTTATCAGATAATAAAATAACTGTAGAAGAATTAATGGGTCCAACAGGTTACGCTGCTCAAGCAGTAGATGCACAAAGTGGAAAGACATCCACTAAAAGTCACTTAGATACTTTATTTAATTACTTTGGAAAATGGAGATAAAAAACAATGGCAACAGGAATTAGACAAGAACATTTTACACCAGAATATCAAAAATATAAAGCTTTGAAAGATTTAGTAGATAGATTTAACAAAGGAGAGTTAGACTATCTTCCAACTAAAAAGAAAGAGCAGATAGCAATGTTAGCTGCTCAACATGGCATGGATTTTGACGTTGAATCCAAACCTGTTAGAAAAGGTTTATTTGATTTAGTAGATACAGCTTTATTTGGATTAGTTCCCAATAAATGGAGACCTAAATCTGTAGGAGAAGATTACTTTGGTGAGTCTAGAGCAGATAGAATTGCAGGTACATTAGGTACTGTAGCAGGGTTTGGTACAGGAGTTGCAGGTGTTACTAAACTTGCAGGTAAAGCAGCAGCTGGATTAGGTACTACAGGATGGCAAGGAGCTGTAGGTAGAGGTGCTGCTAAAGTATCTGATTATGGTACAAGAGGTATAGACGCCGCTAAAAAGGGTGGTAAATCACTATGGGACATGACCACTGAAGGTGGAAACGCACTTAGATCTAGAGTTTTAAATAATCAATACTACAAAGGTGCTACGGAATTTGATTATATGGGTGCAGCTAGATCAGTAAAAAATCCAACAGACTGGTTGGACGATATAAAGTTTTAATAATATTACATTCACGCTCTCGCCAAGAGCTTAAAGTATAACTCATAAAGGAGGATAAATATGGCAGCATCGTTACAAAAACTAACAGTACAAGAATCACAAAACGCTTCATTAGGGCAAGCGGGATCTATATTTGAAGGTAGTACTAGCACAATAACAGCACCAACTGGTTCTGTATTCGTTGCAATACAATTTATAGAAGATTCAACATTTAATGCTAGTGGTGGATTATTAGCAGAAGATAATACAAGATGGCCAAACACAGTAAGTGGAGCAACTGCAATTGATGCAAATGGAGATGTTGTAGATTCTCCAGTTACATTTCCAGCTGGAATGACTATATATGGTAGATGGAATACTATCATACTAGCAACTGGAAAAATGATAGCATATATAGGTTAATCTATGTCACTAGGACTAGGATCTAATCTATCTAAAGGTGGTATAGTTACACCTGGAATCGTAACTGACAATCTCGTATTAAAACATAATTACGCAGCAGGAGGAGTCGTACCTGTAAGTGATGGTGCTGCTTATTTTGATGGTACTGATGATTATATAGATGTAGGAAGTAAGGCAAATTCAGGTGATGATTTATCAGTATCTGCTTGGGTTTATATAACTGATACTAACGCTCAACCTATTTTTAGATGGGGAGATTTTTTACTTCAAATGGGCAGTGATACAAATATAAGTGGTTGGGCTGATGCTTCAGATGGAAGAAATAATTGTACTATATCTTCAATAAAAGACCAATGGGCTCATATAGTTACTGTTGTAGATGATACTGATGTTATTATATATTTAAATGGAGCATGGCAGAAAACTACCTCAGTTGCAGATGGCTTATCTACAGATAGTCAGGATGCTTATATAGGTAGATATAGTTCAAATTATCTTAAAGGATATATATGTAATGTAGGCTTTTGGTCAAGAACCTTAACTCAAGCAGAAATCAAATCTATTATGTGGAAAAATCATGCAGGTTTAACAGATAGTGAAAAAACAAATTTAGTATCATGGTGGAATTTAGATACAGAAACAAATACAAGTGGAGAGTCTGGAACTGGTGGAGTTAAAGATTCACATGGAACTAATCATGGGACTTTATCATAATGGCTGCTACTATACAAACAATTGAAAAACCAACAAGAGCCAGAGCATTAGATACTTCTGGTAATAACAATCATGGACAAATATATTCAGGTAGAGCATTAGAGTTTGATGGGGTTGCTGATTATTTAGAAAATACATCTCCAACTGGATTGCCAAGTGGAAATACATTTACAATAGTTGCTTGGGTAAACTATACAGGAACTTCAAATGATTGGGGTATATGGAGAAGAGATGAAAATACTAATAATCCTATTTTTAGACTTTCAGGAACTACTAGAAAAGTTGAGTTAAGAAAATATGGCGATGAATCAGGAACTGCTAATACTTCATTAAAAGCTAATACTTGGTATCGTGTACTTATTTCCGTTAATAATCTTGTATCAACTTTTTATGTAAATGGTGTTGCGGATGGTACGCATACGTTTACAGGAGATTTTGCCCATGCTAATGAATCTAGAATAGGTGAATATGCAGGTAATTACATAACAGGAATGCTATCTGATATACAAGTATGGGATACAGCATGGACAGCAGATGATGCACTATACGATTACAATAACCCTGAACAATTAGCTTTAAATAGAGGTGGTACATCTTTAACAAACTCTAATCTTAAAGCATGGTATCCAATGAATGATGGACATAGAGGACAACAATCATATATACTTGATGCTTCAAATACAGGGTTGGGTGATGAACTTTTAGCTGATACAGATGTGAATGATTCAAGTGCATGGAATGGTTCAGGTGGTAGTGGAAGCTCAGAGATGACTTTTTCTAATGGAGAAGCTTATACAACAGATTCTAATCAATGGATGACACAACCAGATGTTACAACACATAATGATGGGTACATGTATAAATCTGTAATTAGAGCTAAGAGAGCAACAGCTGGAGAAGCTGCAGTTTTACAAGTTTATCACGGAGCTAATAGTACAACTACTCATACTTTAACAGATGATTATGTAGATTATACTGCATATTTAGCAAATGATGCTGCCTCAGGAAGTGACCATTTTTATATCTATAATAGTTCAGGTAATATAAAAGTTACAAGTGCATCTTTAAAGAAGATAAACGCTAAAAATCATGCAACAACTGTATTTCATGGTGATGAACTGGTTTTAGGCGATGATAAAGACATGGATACTGTTGGTAACTGGGTTGGTGCTGGTGGGGGTTCAGTAACAGGTGGGTATGATTCAGGGGATACTGACCACGATAAAACTTTAAGAATTATGGCTGGTTCTACTGACCATGATAGAGCAGAATTATCACAATCAGATTTAGATTCAGTTCTTATTGCTGGAAGAACTTATTTAGTAACTCTTGATTATAAATTTATAAACACAACAAATATGGTTAATGATGCTTATATAGTTATAGGTGATACAACAAAGCAAAATCTTGTTAGAACAAATACAAGCTGGACTGCATACAGCGATACTTTTGTAGCTTCTGATAGTTCAACAAATATAAGAGTTTATTGTCAAGGTCAAAGTGGTCATGCAGATAATGAAATGTTGCTAGATAATTTTAGTATTAAAGAACAAGGCACAGCAACAGGTTGGACAGATGCAGACCAACAACTTGATATACCACAAACAGCATTACAATCTTATAATCAATTGGCTTGGTTTAATGAAGATAATTCTGTTGATTCACATGTAACATTTTCAGATGGTTCTAGTGATTTGAATTTTCAAGCTACTGATAGAACTATTTCTTTTTGGCTTTATCCAATTGATGATGATAGCAACGGTTATGTAATGAATAAGGGAACATTTGGTTCAGGTGGTAGTGGTTCTGGATGGTATATTTACTGGAATAATTCTAGTAGAGTATTGCAATATTATACAAATCAAACAGGAGCAGCACAAAACAATAATTCATCAGCAATAGGTTATGGAGAATGGACTCATTGTGTAGTCGCAATAAACGATAGCGGAACAGATTCTCAGTGGTATATAAACGGAGAAAAAGATGCTGAAAAAACTAACCATCTAGCTCCTGCTAGCGATACTCAAAACTTTAATTTAATGAATAGAGCTGGTGCTACTCAAGCAATGGCAGGTTCTATTACAGAAGTATCTATATGGGATAAAACCTTAAATCAATCAGAAGTAAATGAATTATATAATGATGGTTTAGCACTTGATGCTATAGGTCATTCTGCATCTACAAATTTATTACATTATTGGAGAAATAATGGTCTCTCAACTTGGACAGATATAGGCAATGCAGGTTCTTTATATAATGGGACTCCAACAAATATTACAGAAACAATGTTAATCACAGCAGGAGTAGATAGTTCAAGAGATTCTCAAGGATTTATAATGAATAGACAAAGAGCTACTAATAGTTTGAATTTCTATAATGATGGGCCTTATACGGTTAGCGAAATTACAACTCAAGGAGCTTTAGTCAAATGCTTTGAAAACCCATTAACTGAAGCTCAAATGGCTACATTTTCTGTTTCTTTCTGGGTGAAAACATACGATAAATCAGGATTTATGGAACCTCTTATTAATTTAGCATATGATAATTCAACACATTTTCAACTTGTGTATCATACTAATGAAGATTTTACTTTTAGTTATGAACAAGGAGGAAATATAATGAGGTATCAAACCGATACAGCTACTACGATGCAAAATGATACTTGGACTCATGTAGTATGTGTATGCAATGGTAGCGAATCAACAGCTACTGATAGAGTCAAAATTTATATAGATGGCAAATTTAGAACATCAACAGATTCTCAATCAAGCACTACTACTTCTCCGTCTAATGATAATTCTATGTGGATAGGAGCTAGTCATATAGATGGTACTAAAATGAATGGGGAAATTGACGATGTATTAGTTTATACAGATTTATTAGATGATGGAGTAACAAGTCCTTCAAATGGAGATGTAGTAAAGGGTGAAGTAGCAAGAATTTATAACGCAGGTAAAAGGAGTCACAGATAATGGCACATTATGAAATGTATTTTTGTCTACCAAGCAGTGCATATGATAGTGCTATTGGTACCAAAGTAAAAGAACTATATCCTATAGTAGAATCAGTAGATGAAGATACTGGGGATGTCACTTATAAATCATCTCCTACTTGGAATGATATTATATTTGCAGGTAAAGTAGGTGCTCCAAGATATTCACATGATAAAGCATATTGTATTATCAAAGGTGAATGGTCTATGAAAGATGGAGTACTATCAGAGCTTTCAGATCTTGGATTAAACAAATCATATCCAAACTATAGTGTACTTACAAAATCAGAAGCTCAAATATTATGTAACAGTGAAACTTTCACAGGATAACATATGTCTACCTATAATGAAAGAGTCTTTGATCTTGTAAGGCGTTATAGGTATAACCCAAACTTGTTCGATGAAGAGCAAGTAGATCAAATACAAGAATTAGCCAACCAATACGATATTCCATTTAATAGAAAGACAGATGAGTTTAATCTTCGTAAAACCATATCACAATTAAGCGATGGTTTTTTAGAAGGTTTTACTACTATTCCTGTAAGTAAGTTAAAAGGCAATGAGCCTAAAACTACTTACGAAGCAATTGCACATTCACTTGGACACTTAGCAGGTTTTGCTCCAGGGATCTTAGCAGCTCCATTAAAGTTAGGTGCTAAAGGTATGGGTAAACTATCTCAAACCACTGCATCTAAATACTTAAGTAAAGCATCTGAGATTGCAGGTAAAGCAAACCATTGGTCAATACCAATGATAGGTGGAGATATAGCTAAACGTAAAGTCCAACAAGGTTTAACACTTTCTAAATTAGAATCATTAGATGCATTCAAGAAAGGTGCATCACCCAGAGCAATACTAGAACAAGCAGTCCATCTTGGAGCAGCAAGTTCTGTTTCTGCTATATGGAAAGGTCCAGATGAAATGTTAAATGCTGGAGTACATGGTGCTGTAGCTGGTGGAGCATTTGGTGGTTTAGGTGAGATGAGAATGATAGGTAACTATCTTAAATCTAAAAATCCTATTAATTATAGAAAAGGTGAACAGAGATTAAAGGGAGTGATAGGTGCATCGATGATGGGTTTACCTACTGCTATGCAGGGAGAACCTATAGAAATGATTATATATCAAACACTATTAGGTGGTTATTTTGGTTATGGATCTAGACCTGCTGTAGAAGCAGAAGGTGGTAAGTTTATCAGAGATCTAATGTACGATGGTAATAAATCACACATCTTCCATCCTGAAAAACATCCTGACTTTGATACATATTCTAAAGGTGCTAAAGATTATATAATAAAAGAGTCTACAGATAACGCTAAAGGTTGGTTACAAAGATACTTCAGGTTATTTGGTAGAGATAAAGATTTTGCAGACATGCAGGTAGAAGAGCAAGTTAAAAGAGAACTTGGGTTACCTGCAGATAAAAGACCTACTCAAGAACAAATCAATAGAGGATATAGAGAAATGTCTAATGAAAGATATTTAGCTAACGCTGAATCTCCTATTGAAATGTATGTTCATAAAAAAGTAAGTGATGCTATACTTAGTCACGAGCAACAAATGGATGCTAATGATCCAGTTGAATTAAATGTTAAGTCAAACGACAAACTTGTTGAAATGAAATCTCGTGAAAAAGACAACAATGTTTTTTTAATAGTAAAAGATACTAAAGGTAATATAGAAGTTATAGATGGTATTGATGTTAATAAAATAGGTACTAGAGGTGATCATCATGGTATGGTTACTGGTGAGAAAAGAGTAGACAGACCTGCTGATAAATTAGAGAATACTGAATATATAACATTTGATGGTGTTTTTATAAAAGAGATGGTTAATGGTAGAGAAGTGGTTACCAAATTCAAACCATTAGATACTTTAAAAAAGACTAAAGATTTTAAACCTGTTTTAGAAAATCAGTTTGGAAAAGATGTAAGATGGAAAACAGATATGAAATTAGATTCTGTTGACAGATATGTATTTGGAGGTGTTAAAGACAAAGGTGTTTTAACCATAAGAAAGTATCATGATAATACTAATAGATATACTAAACAAAAGTTATTTGATGCTTTAACAGCGGGGGATAATAATTATACTTACAAAGATGTAGAAAGTTCCTACAATAAAAGTTTAAAAGCATTTAAAGAATACTATCCTGATGTTAAAGATCCTATTTTGTTAGAGAAAATGCATGAGAAAGCATGGAAGTCTAATGTATTAATAGAAGCAGATAGAAACGGATTAGAGTTTAATCAAATCTATAAATTGATGAAAGAAGGTTATTCTAGAAATGTAGTTGACTGGAACAAGAGAGAGCAGATATATCATGATAAGTCTATGCCTCTACCTAAAGGTACTCTTGGTCAATTAAAGTTTGCTATCTTTAATGATCCAAAACTAGAAACATATCTTAACACAAAAGGTGAGAAAGAATTTTACGACAGTGATGTAGATGGTACTGTTTATTTTTTAGAGAAAGATATGAAATCTATGTTAAGTAGACTTGGCTTACCAGCCAATGTATCTATGATGAAACCAGTTATAGTTGTTAAAATACCAGGGCAAGGCACTATGATTGTTAAGTCTGCAGGTAGATCAGCAGGTCCTGAGATTCAGAGTTATATGGAGAAAAATGGACTTAGAGCGTTGATTATGAAATCGGCAGCTAAACATAGCGGTGATTTAAAATCTAACGATTTTGATACCAAACTACTCGAAAAAGGACAATATGGTCACACTAAAGAGCTTGAGACAGCTTATTTAAACGACACAGATATAAGAATTAACATGGGTACATTTGAAAACCCTGTTAGTGCTTTAAAGAAACAAAGAATTGTTAGACAATTATCAGGAGTTCTTAATGAAATGCAAGCTCCTGGTATTATGGATGTGATGTGGAAAGAAATATACAGACCTAATATAAATGGCATAGAAGAATCTAATAATAAAGTATTAAATGCATTAAGATCTGGTAATATAAAAGATTTAGATAAAGTATCAGTCGATGATGTATCAACTAAAATAATACATGAAGTATTTACTAAGCATGGTAATTCTGAAATAGCAAGGAAGTTTGCTAGAGAGATGGCTCGTCAAGATAGAAAGGGAGAACTTGAAGATGTAGATAATTTTACTCCAGAAGAATACCAACAATTTGTTTATAGAAACAATAGAGTATTAGATATAGCAGATTTTTCTCAATCTCAAAGAGAAGGTGGTATACATGGTAGAAAGTTTTTTGAGAACAACTATAAGAAATATATGCTAAACAGATATTATAGTCCAAAGTATAAATACTCAGCTAAAGCGTGGATGGCTCCTAAAGATCCACATACATTATTCTCGAACAACATTAAAGATGGTGAGTTCATGCTTGATAAAGGTATGGGCAAAATGAAAGTTCGATACAAAGGAAAGGATATGACTCTTGAACAAGCTTGGAAAAAATCTGGTGGAGATAATAGTGATAAAGCCTTTGACTTTCTTGTTATTCGTGTTCCTGCTGATAGTATTTCTGGTACTAGGGTTCTTAAGTTTGGTGGTTTTACCAAACAAAATGGAGTATCCATCACAACCAATGCGAAGGACAATGCGTACTTAGGTGGTGCTGATAAAGATAGTGACTCTACGTTCTTATATCAGAACATGCCTGATAAAGTAGTAAAGACATTTAAAAAACATCAGAAAGAATGGGAATCTAACGGTAGATTTGTGGATGGTAAATCACAAGAATTAGATAAACTATTCGGTGCATCTAAAGACGAAGCATATGAATCACCATCAAGTAAATTTTCACCTGCATTTAGAAGAATTGTAGCTGACACTGCTAGGAAAGGGCAGCAGGGATTAGGTCATGGTATTGTAGCTAAAAATAATTTAATCGCTTTAGCGGATTATGTTAAGTCTAATGGTGGTTCTTTAAAAGGAATAGAACTTAAGAATAAATCTGGTGAAGTTTATGGAACATTAGATCTAGAATTAAAACCTAATGCACACAAAAATTTAATTAGACTATCTAGAGAAATAGTTAACAGATCTGCAGATGCAGCTAATTATCCTAGAATGATAGACTATTCACAATTTCCCGACTTGTTATTTAATAGTGCATTTAAATCAAAGCTAACTTTTAACAAGACAGGTAAATCAATTAAAGGCGATTATGGTAATATAAGTAAAACGTTTTTAGGTGATATAGCCAAAACTATTACTAGTATAAATCCATCGTCCAAAGGAAAAATAGATTGGGCTCAATTTACAGAGAGTTTGAATAATACAAACCCAGGTAGATATAAGAATTTAGGAAGTAGAGTTGCTGAAGCAATGAAGAAAGATGGTCTTAATGATACATTATTTGATACTCAATTAATAGAAAAATATATAGATATTTTAGATAAGGCTAAAACAAATCATATCTCTTTACAAGAAAAGAACCAGATTGTTAAATCTATTAATCAGTTATATGGCGGATTTGCAGGACAATTAAATCCTAAGAATATTATAAATCTAATAAAGAAAGGTAATTATTCTTATGCAAGAGAATTATTAGAAAGAGATTTCCACTTATTATCTTCATGGCAATCATTGAATATGAAAGGATATGAGATATACAATCGTCTATCTAAATTGAAGAACAAAGATGGAGAGTCTTTATTTAAGGATAAAGAATTAAATAAGGTAGTTGATAGTATATTAAAACCAATAGCAAAAGCTGCTACTGAGATTAAGCAAAGACTTAATAATAGACATCAAGAACGTGAAGAGTTGTCAGAATCTAGTAGCCAAGAATTTGACAGAACAGTTCTAGATTATAAGAACACAACTTTAAACAATTTAGTTAAAGAATACAACAAGAAGTTTAAACTAGAAGATCCTCTTACTCCTGAAATGTTTCATGATTATTTTGACTTATGGTTAATGAGTCCATTCTATCATAATAGTACTAAAACATCATTTAGTAAAATACCATTTCAATCAAAGAGTATTAGCAATAATGCTATTAAGTTTTTATTAGAAAATCAACAAGATCTATACAGTAGCATAACAGAAGTAGCCAAAGGTGGTAAATCTAAAGAAGTTTTATTTAACATAAACAAACCTCCTATTTCTTATAATACATATAAAAAGAAAGTATATGGTAATGATAGTCATTTCCTCAGAACTAGGGCTATTACCGATAAACAATACCAAAAGGTATTAGAGTTTGAACAGACATTAAAAGACAATCCTCGTATAAAAGATAATCTTAAAGATTTCTATGAGAATTTTACAGAGGAAGTATTTGGTGTTAGAAAAGATTTTAATATAATGGATATTGATGATGTAGTTGCTATGGATAAGTTTATAAAAGATATGGATGTTAGAACTAAATCCAAAGATACAAAGTTACCTGACTTTGCATGGAGAGCATCTCCAGAGTATATGGATCTATTTATGAGAAACTTTGAAAGTAATTACTTTAGATCATCTCTTCAACCTGTAATGAAAAGAGACAGTGTTGTTGTAAGAGAAGTTAAAAAGTATACAAGTACTATAGGTTTTTTAAAAGACTATATGAATAAAGTTACAATGAATATAGATTCAAAAACAAGTCAAGTAGTAGAGTATAATTTAAGAAGATATATACATAAGAATCTTCCTGATAAAGATGCAGAAGGTATTAGTATTATAGTGAACAATCTTAGAGAAAGTAGATTGAAAGATTCTAAGATAGGACCAGAGGATTATAAGCAATTAAAAGAATATAAAGATTTAAAGAATAGTAAATGGAAAGTTGGTGATAAAGAATATACTTTAGATGAAATGATAACCATTACAGATAAAGCATACACTAAGGATTTTAAACAATTTGGTGACAAGTGGTTATTTGCTATGAACAACAATAAAACAGAGTATATTGATTTTGAAAAAATAGACAAGAATAAAGAATACGGTAAATACAACGATTATTTAGTCTGGGGTAAGGATGGTATGTTTAATATGAAAAACTTCCAGAAAAGGCTAATTAAGGACGTAGAAATGGGTAAAGACATTCCTGATATACCTATGGAAGTTATTTTAAGGGCTCAATATGAGTTTATTTTAGAAAAAGCAATTCGGGTAGAATATAATACTCCTGGTAATAAATTGAGTATAAAACAATTAAGGGAGATATATAGATCTAAAAATAAATTTAAACCTATTGGTAGATATAAACCCGAAGAATATGTTCCTCATATTAATTTTGGTAGAAATAAAAGGTCACGTTTAGAAATAGAGAAGTGGGTGGAGAGTAAAGCTAAGGAAGCATACGATAAAGCTATTAGCAAAGGTAAGACTCCTAAGCAAGCAGAAGAAGCAGCAGAGATTGAAAGATTAAAATCTCAATTTAATATAGAGAAATCACAATCTTCTGATGCTGGTATGGCTACTGAGGCTATTGAATCAGTTATGTTAGATTTAAATAAACATAATTTTAAAAGTATAAAGAATGCTGGTATAAACAATAGACCGCAATCTACTTTAGATAGAAAAACTGATATGCCTGGTTGGGATAATTCTCAACATGCAATTGATATTTACAAAGAAGGTATTTTTAGAGGGCTATATAAAAATATAGCAGCGTTTCAAGCAAACGTTAAGATAAATAATTTTATAGACAAGAAAGCATTTGGTAAAAATACAGTAGACTGGGCTTTATATTTAAGGTCTTACTTTAGAGATTCAATGGGATTACCCACTGTATTTGGAAAAGACTTACCCAAATATCTCAAAGCAGACCCTAAATTCAAAAGACGTGGTGCTTACTTATTTAGTGATGAGAAAGTTATTCAGGCTTTTGATTATATCAACAAGAAGTTTAAGAAATATGGAAGAACTGCTCCCTTTATGAAAGATATACCAGATCCTCCAGATCCAAAACTTCAGTCAACTAATCCTGAATTATATAGAGCTCAGTATAATGCATATATGGAAGGTATGACTCGTATGGTTCATAAGATGGGTAGGCTTGAAGCTAAATTCCAATTATGGACATTATTAGGTCACACAAAGATTATGACTGGTAATTTATTCGGTGGAACTACAATGACCATTACTAGAGGTGGTTTAAAGAATTTTATGAGAGCTAATAATAAGAAGTGGATAGAAAAGAATTTAATTAAAGATTTAAATGGTGATTATAGATTAAAGATGGAAGATGGTTCTATTGTTAAAACAAAGCAAGATTTAAATAAATGGATTACAGAAAGAGGTGTTATAGAATCTTTTATTTCTAACGAATTAAATGTTAATGCTGAATTAAACAATGTCAAAGGGGTTGCTCGTAAGAATTTACAAGATTTTATTAAAGAAGTAAGCAAGAAGATTGCTAGAGATCCAGATGTGTCTGACCAAACACTGATAGATATTGCCAAGAAGTACAGGGTAGATAAACTTATGGATACATCAGCTGCTTGGTTTATGCAGACATCTGAAAGAAAATTAAGAAGAGATTCATATTTAACTCATGCTATAGAATACATGGAGCATATGGGTAAGTATGGTTTGGAATTATCTTTAAATGATGCGGCAGTCCATGAAGCAGGATTAAGAGGTGTTGAAGCAACACAATTTTTATATCATAGTTCTTTTAGACCTGCTTATATGAGAACAGCCTTGGGAAAAATATTATCTCGTTTTAAATTATTTGTGTTTAATTCAGTCAGAGTTCGTAAAGAGATGCTTAGAAAAGCAGACCTTTATGGATTTAAACAAGGTACAAAAGAGTTTGATAAGTTTAAAACTGACTTTGCATTAAACATGTTTGTTATGGCTTTAGGTAGTGCATTTGCATATAGTTTATTTGATACAACACTACCACCGCCATATGATTGGGTACAAGAAACTGGTGATTGGCTATTAGGAGATAAGAAAACTAGAGACAAAGCTTTCTTTGGACAATATCCATATCCTATAGCACCATTAAATATAGTTACACCACCAGTTGCTAGAATTCCAATGTCATTCTTTTCCAGTTTGATTAACAAAGACTGGGAGAGATTTATGGATTATCACGCTTACACAATGTTCCCATTCGGTCGTATGATCAGGTCAATTGATAAAACGATTGATGAACCCTACGGGACTGTCGAAGGGAGAGCGATGCAACAATTTTTTGGTATACCTTTAGATAAGGTAAGAAGTAAGATAGATAGAGCACAGGTTTTAAATGCTCGTAAACAAACAATAGATAGTGAATTGGAGGAAATGTATGGCTAAAGATAGATTCGGTCATGGCACTAAAAAAATTACTGAAGAACAATTTAAAGAAGCATTAAAGCATGAAGTTATGTTAATGGAAATGTTAAAAGAAGGCTCTAAATTTAGAGAAGAGCATCCAGATCAAACATTTCGACTTAATCCACATAGACCAGAATTAAGAACTGTTACAGAATTTCTTATGCAAAATCCTAAATCAGCTGGTAGAATGATACAGTCTGATAAAGAATTTTGGACTAATATGAGAATGCATTTATTTCCTGAACATGAAAAAAACAGATGGGGAATGAGTGAAAGTGAATGGGATGATAGAAATAAAGGATTTTTTCGAAAATTATTTAGTTAAAGGAGAACAATAATGGCTAAAGATCAATATGGTTATGGAGTAGAACAATTAAGTGAAGCACAAAGAACTGCTAAAAAGATGGCAGTTGATCACTTATATGTTTGGAACAGACTAGTAGAAAATAAAGGTCCTATTGGTATTAAAAAAGACCAACAGGACGCAGATCCTAGGTTAAGAGAATTAGTAGGTAATGAAGGTTTCATGAATTTTCTCAACAGTAAAAGCATGGAAGATAAAATGATGGCTTTAAGAGATGCTGGTATTAATGGTAGTGCTGGTATGGCTGATGAAGATTTAGCTCAGTTTTTAATGACACATATTCCTATTGGTTTAACTGAAGATAAAAAAGTAGGAAATGAAGCACAGAGAATAGTTGAAAATCAAAAATAAATGGAGTTAAATGGAACAGCAGGCTATAGAGAATTTGATTGGACAGTATGGCTGGATGGCTATAATAGCCTTTGTGTTCCTAATCGGCAGGAAAACAATTGAATCAACTATAGAGGCTATTAAAGTCTTTGCAGGTGATGATTTAAATACTGATGATGTTATAATTTTTGACGATAGACCAGCCAGAGTAGTAAGAGTAGGATTGTGGAAAACAATATTATTTGTATATGAAGTAGGTTGTGCAGATGGTAAACCATTCATTAAAGGAGGCAACAAGGTTGCTATCCAAAACGATAAACTAAAAGACCATATGATAGAAAAGCCTTTACCAATGCTAGACTTGAAAAAATGGGATGATTGCGAGGAGAAGAAATGAAAGATACGTTAAATGTTTTAACCAACAATCCTGAAATAGGATTAGTTACAAGTTTAGGCTCTGGGTTATTTCATTGGTTAGGTGTTTTCAATCCTATATTAAGTTTTATATCTTTAACTATAGGTATAGTTATTGGTCTAATAACTCTTTATGGGAAGATAAAAGATTGGGTTTAGGAATATTAAAAGATATTACAATTCTCTCTTCATCTGTATTATTTTTAGGTACAGCATGATTAAACCATCCAGGAAATATAAGCAACATCCCCTCCATCACTTCTTTCATAAATGAATTAGGCGTATCTTGATTGTAGTTTCTTATTTGCAATGGATCTTCAAATACTAAATATTTTGAATCATTTTCAGGCACTTTTATATAATATGCTCCCGAAAACCAAGATCCTGGATGCATATGTGTTGAATTATAATCATTTTTCTTATTAATAATAAACCACATACTACTTAATTCTTCAATTTTATCTAAATGTTTATAATCATCTTTTATAATTATACCATTTACAACATCTATTATTCTATTATTTAATTCATCAAAAACATCTATTGATTTCATATTTATATCTAATAAACTATGATAACCTCCTTTATTAGATTTTTTAATAGAATCTTCTTTGGTTTTATGTTTATTTATTGCTTTTATTAATTCAGAATTGAATTTTTTTCTATCTTTAAATAGGAAGTTATATACCTTAACAGGGAATATTTCATCAAAATCATATATCAAGGGACTAATTACCTTTCCAGGTATATCTATAAAATGACATTACATACAAGTAGATCCACCAGCATCTACCATTATCAGATGCAATTAAAGCTGCTTTTTTATATCTTTCTCTCCTGGATAAATTTCTATATTCCTTTGCATAATAAGGACTACTCAATAAGTTCTCCATTAAATTTTTGTATAACTTGTTTAAGTAAGGGGTGAAATTTATCAGCCTTGTCTTTCCAAAATCTACAACCTTTATCTATTATGTTGTTAGGGATTTTTTTAGACTCTAGTTTTTTGTAGAAAAACCACCAATCACATTTATTATCTTCATAATAAGCGCAATTAATGCAATTATTTTTTATTTTTAATTCTTCTTTGATGTATCTTAGCTTTCTTTTCAGAAAAGAATTTCTTTCCATCTGCAGTTATGAATATATGCATTAACTCATGTGTTATTGGTTTCATTTTCTCTCCAATCCTGTTTGAAATTTTGCTAATTTTTCATCATCTCCATCTATCAATTTAATAACTACACTAGTTCTAAGACCAGGGTATATCATAGTTGGACCTGCTGCTTTATGCCAAACATGACCTGGAAATAATACAGCTCTATTT
The DNA here is from genome assembly GCA_003212515.1 of Prochlorococcus sp. AG-436-M02. Classification (GTDB taxonomy): domain Bacteria; phylum Cyanobacteriota; class Cyanobacteriia; order PCC-6307; family Cyanobiaceae; genus Prochlorococcus_E. The sequence continues at coordinate 10,391 of QCPL01000010.1, read as the reverse complement.
GTTTTATATTCAACCATATCAAATATAGTATATTCTTGAGTTAATTCATCTTGATTGTAAAAGAATAGATTACCTTCGTAATGAGGTGACCATTCTGGAGTAGAAAAATAAACTAAAGATAGAGCATTATTCAACATCTTCTGATCTTGATGAATGCTACCGTCTTGACCACGAGATTGACCATTAGCATACATATCATAATGAGTCCAATTAATCTCTTTTGGTAATACTTCTAATACTTTTTTCTTAAATGCTATATTAAAGAAAGGAACTTTATCTAATGATCCCATATGCCATATCTGGTGATGCCCAGATAAGAAAGTCCATTTAGGTTTTTGTAATTCTTTTAAACATTCAATATACATTTCTTCAGGAAGGAAATTGTCAAATATTTTCACTTTATTCATAAAGAGCCTCACATTTTTTACGAGTGTGTTGTGGGAATGGAGGCATTAGCAAGACTCTTTATGATTTTCCTATAACTTTTTCATCTAGAACACTATCAGGATTATATGTATGTGAATCTATAAGTTCCCCGTTTTTATGTTTTATATCAATGGTAATAACACCTTTGGTATCATTTACTTTAACTTTAAACATACCGTTATCAACAGAAAGATTCTTTTTTTCTAAAGATTTAATACCTTTTCTTATAGATCTAACATATTTAATACCAAGTAATGATTCGCCCATTAAATTGTCTAATAATACGTATAACTTCTTAAGATAATTTATTGAGTCTCGTTTTGTCATTACTTACTTAATATCCTAATAATTTCTAACCATTCATCTAATTCCATAACAACCTTAGGAGTTTGTCTATTCTTTTTAATAACCAATATAGGAGTTAAATCTCCTGCATTTGTTTTACATTGTTCAAAAGATTTCCAAACATTTAGTTTTTCTACATTTTTACATTCAAATGAGTATGGAAGTAGTGCTCTGGCGTGTGGGGTGAGAACAATATCCTCACCCGTAACGCCCATTATTTGAGAACCTATATCATCTTTTAAAGCTGGATATAGTTCTATCAACTTATCTCTTAATATATTCTGTAGTCTTTTACCTTTATTTTTCGCTGATCTAGCTTTCATGGTAATAACTTTCTCCATATAGATAAACCTAAAGAAACTTCAAGTGGACCTGCTCCTAAGCCTATAGTTATGTGGTCACCTCTTATTATATTATAAGACAGAGTGACTGAAAATAACCAGAGAATTATGAAGCAATATCCAACTTGATTGTTTTCAGGTTCTTCTATTTTCTTGAAATCAATCATTTAATCTCCAATGGTTTGAATTGAAATGTCGTATAATCGAAATTAAACGCTATTTCAAAGTCAGTTTCATCTCTAGATGCTAACGACCTAATAACTCTAGTATCATTCATTTGTCTATCACCAGTTATCCCTATGATTTTATCTGCTTTTTGCTCTATTGCTGAATTACCTTTAGCACTATGAACAGTAAGCATATCACGGGATGCACCTTTAGATATATGAGATATACCAAAGAATATAACATCCATTTGAGTTGCGATTTGTTTAAGACTATTAACGATTTTCTCCATTTTAGTAAATGGATCATTATTATATCTAACCTCTATTGCATCTATAGTATCTATACATACTATTTGAGGTTGATTATCTGCTATGATTTGTTTCATAGAGTCAATATCAGGGCTTGTAGTCATTACCTTAATATGTTTTACTCTATCATTAATCTGTTGTACCTTTTCTTCGTCATAATTGCGATATATTTCGTTAACTTCTTGTTTGGTAATACCATTACCTGCCTGAAGAAATCTACGGAATATAAGCCAATCTCCGACTTCCAAAGATAAATACATTATATTCATATGAGTTAGTTTAACCATAAGACTTTGCAGCCATGCTGTTTTACCTAACTTAGTATCACCTAGTAATATTGCTAATTCACCAGGTAGAAATCTATAATTATTAGGTATAGGATAATGGTCTTTAAGATTAAAGCAATTAGTATCCATATCCATGTGAACAAAGTCTCTTAATTTATTAGATAACTCTTTTACATTAAGAACTTCTAAACCATAGTTCTTGTTTTTGTAAAATTTACAAATTGGATCACAATACTTTTCCATAATTGTATCACTACAACTATATCCATTGTGTTCCCAAGCATAAACATCATCTATGATTTTAAGAATTTCATTATGATCTAAAGATGGAATATTATATTCAGCCATTTTAATTGAACCTTCTTTTTGAATACCCATTCTTCTCCAAGCATTAGCCATTCTTAATAAGGTTATATGTCTTTCTCCATCTTTTTCTGATTTCCACATTTTCTGTACACAAGTTACATGTGCATTTAGATTAGTATTGGATATATCTTTTTCATCTTCTCTAAATTCTTGCACATCTAAAACTTTATCTTCCCATATTGGATAAACACTATCCAAATCGAAAGGTGTATGATGGTAATCTTGTTTCTGTGTTTGACAATATTCACATATTTCCTGATAGGTCATATCGTTTATCATTTGCCAAGATAATGGTAGTTTATATAATTCGCTTTTCATGTTAATAGTATATCCTACACGAATTAACCTACCTTTATCATATATATTATCTACAAGTTTACCAAAGTGGCTATCTATAGTCATTTTAACTTGATATGGAAGATTTATACTTTCTTCAAATCCATATAAATTAGGTATTTCTATATGAAAACCTCTGCCGCTAAACCATATATGTGCTTGAGTTGATGTATCTACACCTTGCTCAAGTAATGTATTCATAAATGATATAGCTCTTTGTCTGGTATCCTCACCAGTCTTTTTACCTCTGTCTATATCAAATATGATGCTATTTAATGCATATGTACCTTTATAAGACTTAATAGATCCTTTGTCTCTAAAATGTTCAAATGCACTATCATCTAATATGAATAGACTTCTGTATAATTCCTGATTAGGTTTGATGTATTTTGTAATATGTTCTGGACGAATAGCATAGGCTCTGTTTGATACAGAACCTATAGCCAATTCTATATACTTTACACTATCAGACGCCATATCTTATATGTATTTCCAGTTGCTTTAGTTTTAACTTCTTCAACATCTTTAATACCAGCTGTTAAATACTCTCTATTTTCTCTAATTCTACGCCATTCTCTCGAATAAGCCGATGGAAGCCTTACAGTATCCCATAAGGCTTTTCCATATTTAGGTAAGTTATCTTCTATATCAACTGACGATATAGTGTCTACACCTTGCGCTAATTTATATTTAGCATAACGTAGAATCATTTCTTTGGTTTTCATTAAGTTGGCATTCCAGCGAATTCATCTTTAGAATTCCAAGGACTTGCTTCTTCTGATTCTTGAGAATCTACTGATGCAAAGTCTTTAACATATCCTTTGCTTACTGATTCTTTAAATTCTGATTTGAATTTATCTTGATCATATGTAGCATGTCTTGTTTCTTGCCAGTCTTTCCATAATGCACCACCATCTCTTTTAGTTTTAGTAGAAAGATATGTTAATCTTTTAAATTCTTTACCTACTAATACTTTCTCAGCATCAGCTGGTAATCTACTAGATTGTGGTTGCATACCTTTATCCAACTTAATAGGCATACCTAAAGCGTCAAAGAATAGTTTAACTTTAAATGCTGTTGACCATCCTACAATTTCTCCACTAACTTCATCTTTTTTATAATTTCCACCTATATACATATTAGGCTGGAAATCTTTACCGATGTCTAGTGTTAGATGTATTGATATGTCATCAGAATATGTTTGCCAATCTTCTTTAACGCCATATTTAATTTGTACTGTTGCAATCTTTGCTTTATCAACAAAGATATTACTTTTGGTTCCTGAAGAACCAGAATTAGTTACCCATTCCATAATGCCTCCTAGCTATTTACTTTTTGTGGTTTCGATACTTCGTTTCCGTCATCATCTTTCTGAGCTACACCAGCCATTGCTGCTAACCCATATCTTCGTCCATAGGTATTTAATGAACCTATAGCTTGAGCGTTAGCACCCTTTGGTAATGGTAATGCCATTTCACTTGATAACCATTCTCCAGATGAATGTATTAATTTAGTTACTACTAAAAATACTCCATCTTTAAAACGATTACCTTGTACAAAGGCTATTTCATTCTTTGCTAGTATCTCTCTACAGCTTTCTATAACTGCAAATAAATCAGCATAACCGCTCTTAAAGAAGGGATTTACTGAACCCTTTTTAGCACCCATAATTTCACTCTGGGCTTTTGCTAATGCAGCTGCTATTTTACCAACAGTTTTAGATTGATCTTCGATTACTCTACGATCTATATTCTGTTCTATTTGTGTTTGATTTTCTTCCATTTAACCTCCGATTTGGACTTTAAATATACCTCATTTTAAGGTAATAAACAAAAAAAAAGAGAGCTCAATATAAAGGTACCGCCTCAATTGGCTCGTTCTTTATAAAGCTCTCTTTTCTTAAACAAGATATGTGTCCTAACAGCGGATTTCTATTTAGGCTTCCGTGCGCACCGTCTCCACATTCTTGCTTTGTCTGACAAAGTTCAGGGATAAACTAGCATTTGACATTACTTGTTTAGCATCCGACTGCTACCAAAATCACAAATTTCTAAACTAATTTGTTATTCTGTCCAGCTGCACACCGCTGGCGTGTTGTTTATCCCTAATTATCTAACTCCAGTTACCTGTGAGTATTTTATTAAGTTGTCAACTATATATGCATTGTGATCGAAATCAGCTTTTGTAGATTTCTTTTTATGCCACAATACATTAGTTGAACTGTTTAATAAATCATACGCTGTAGGTTTACCCATAGGTCTGTAATTTAATAACTTGTCTACTATATTTCCAAACAAAGAAACTGGTAAATCTGGCAAATAATCTTGTCTTATATGAGCCAATATTTCCATATCTACTTCTTGTTTCTCAAGGTATCTTAAAGCATTTATAAAATATCTAACATTATCTTCTGAACTGTTGATAATCTTAGATGCTTCTATAATATCTTCTTCGTATCCCTCTGATGAAGCGTCATGTTTGAATCTATATGATTTAAATACATCATTTGACACCATTCCATTTAGACAAACTAATCTTTGTAAGAATAATTTGAATTGTAATGCTGTAGATCCATCGTAACTATTCCAAAACATCATACCTAAAGAAATATCATCTCCTACTGATACTTCTTCTTTATAATCTTTTGCTATCATTGAATACATGAATTGCCTACCATTCCAAAAGACTTTATCTTTTTCCCATGTATAATGTGATGAATCTGCTATATCTAATGCTAACTTTTCCACATCTATATTGTTGATAAGTAGATAATTATTACTAACTACACCTACTTCTTTCCAACCTGTGTTGTTATCCAAATCTTCTCTTTGGACTGACCATGCATTAGATTTAGTGCCATTATATTCTAAAGGTACTTTCCTTATAGGATCATACCATTCGCCAATATTACTCACCTTCGTATTTCTCTTTAAGTTCTGAGTAATTTTTTATAATATGAATCCACTCATGTTTAGTCAAGGATGTCATTGATCTTGCACTTGGATCATACATATTGTATTCTCCACTATCTTGTACATCTCTATATTCTTGAAACTGTTCTGCAGATATTTCCATTATGCCTCCTGTTTTATTCTTATCATTGAAAATGGTACTGTATAATGCACCATTTGTTGTCTTGTTTTATCAAAGCAATCTACGACTGCTCTTGTTCTATTTATTTTAACAATCTTACCAGATTCTATTTTACTAGAGCCATTTATAGTCACTTCTTGCCCTACAATTAGACTATATTTATTATTTCTAGCTAATTTATTTCTTCTATGCGTTAAATACTCTTGTATTTTCTGCAAGTCATCTAAACTATTTAGATTATCTATATTCCGTTCAATCTCAAATAATGATACTTCTCTTGGATCTTGTTTCATTCTTTTCTCCTTATTAATTTCCAATCACCTTTGTGAAATAAATGATAATTAATCTTATCAAATACTTCTCCAAGTTTTAATTCACCATCTTCCCATAAATCTTCATCAGGAACTTCTTCCCATTTATCTGATTCTATGTAATCTATATTCCATACATCTAATTTGGTTTTAGCACTCATTTAACCTCCTTGATGTCAATTATCATTTTATTAGGTTTTTTAGTGATAACTCCCTGTGGACCACCAGGTTTATAACCTTCATGTAGTTTTATTTTCAGTTTTATACCGCTTTTAAGCTTAACTGTACCTACAAACCTATGGTCATCATTAACAAAGATTCCATCTTTATTTCTTGTTAATAAACTTATATATTTTCTGGATTTATTTAAGTAGTATTTACACATCTTCTTCTGGTATTTCACCTCCGTTTTCTAGGCATGCATAACACATTCTTTCGTCTGCATCGCCTGTTATTCCATGATCATAACTACATTCACATACGCAGCAGGTAAACATTAATATGTTCCTGCTTCATGTGTATTTTCACTCATCCATAATGCCCAACAATCCCACTTTTCACATAAATATTCATATCTATTATAATAGTTTTCATATTTAGTTCCTGTGATTTTCTCTCCGCATTGAATACATTCTTCCATATTACCTCCAAGTAATTACGAAAAAAAAGAGAACCGCACATATTCCTTTGCCTAGGTTTTCCCACAGGACTTACAGGACCAGTGCTGGTTCTCTTGATTCTTTGGGACGAACCACACGTTACGTTCGAGCCTTGTTGAGTGGTCGTACATGTCGTCCCCGTACATATATTGATATAACTCCTGTTACCTTAGAGGCACCAGAGGGTCATCCAGTTATATCATGTACATCGCCCATGAACATTGAGCTTAAGTTTAGTTATTATTTTATTAGAGAGGCTACATCTTATCCTTAATCCACCATGGTGGGACAGTGTTGATTTACGCCTCTCTAAAACTTATAAGGCTGAATTACATCGGAAGTTTAATTCATTTAATGTAGAACATTTGTTGACTACAACCTTGTATCATACTATATAAACCTACACTTTTTCCTCGACTTCGCCGCCAGACTTATTTGTATGCTGTTGTTCCGTCTCCCACCATTAATTCCTTTAGTAACTATTAATGATATAGGCCTGAACCATTAATTAGTTGGAATTAATTCCCTCGGTTTATAATTGTTGGTATACATTGCATAAGCACCGCTATAGCTTTGAGTGTTCTGCCCAGGGTATACCAGCCAGGTCTTTACATTAATCTTAATCTATTTTTAGCATATATTACTTGTGAAGATAGTAATCTTTGCTTTTCTGAATAATTACCTTTCATAATTATTTGTTGTATAGATCTATTTTCTCTGATGAATGATTTTAATTCAAACTTATTCATTAATCTTACATCATCAAATACATTTTGTACATTTAACATAGTTCTAAACATTGCTACTTTACTCATTGAAGTCCCCCTCTATATCTATTGTAGTTACTAAAATAATCATCGCTTACATGTATTTCTTGGAATATTGGTAAATTTCCTAAAAAATACACAAAAAAAGAGAGGTCTATATCTTCATCAAGATAAACATATTCTCCCTTTTCGTAACTACAAGTTGAGATGAGGTCAAGTAGATTTGCCGCTCCCAGCTCATCTTTCCTGACCTCAACCCATCCTTTGGTATCTCCTACAAAGTATTTGTACACTCTGTCTTTCTTTTAGTAACTATTAATGATATATTAGGAAACACCTCAATAGAATCAATTAATTTTAATAGTTCTTTATGACTTATATTCAATTTCTTATCCATTTGCTCTTGATCGTGAAATATGTCTACATCGTATCGTTCTAAATGACTGAATCTATCTACAGTCTTTTTACTTACTTTACCTACAAGTATTATTGCATTTGATGCAGCCCATGTAATATAACCAAAACATTTAGATAATGCTGTGAAAAATCTTAGTTTATTCATCATTACCTCCATAGTATTCAATTTCTGTTTTACCGTGATATTCCCATACTTTTACTCCATTTTGCAGTACTGTATGGAAATCATCTATGTCTGGTAGATCATATTCACTATAACCTAAGTGTTCACCTCCGTTATCTAAGAAATTATCTATTGCATTCTTCATTTTACTCATATTTACCTCAATTATGTTAAATAGTTACAGAAAAAAAGAGAACATAAACCCTAACTCGGCTTGCCTAGGCTTAGCTTGTTAATTATGCTCTCTTTTTTATTTTATTCCTTTACACTTAATACTGGTAATACTTCTTCCTTATCTTCTGTAAGACAAGTTAGAACTCCACCATCGTTACCTTCGTCATCTTGCATTGCAATAACTCGTGTACCGTTATCTAATATGAAAGTAATAGGCTTTTTATACCACATATACTCATTACATTCTTTGTCTTTCATATATTCTACTTTTACTATTTTTCTTTTAAGTAGAACATTTTCAGCTATTTTAGTCCAGTATTGATTATTCTCTACTGGATCCATTAAATCGTATTCTTTGCCATTTAATTTAGTTTTTGACATATGTCTCCTAAGGTTATTAATGTAGCCAATGCAACTATAGTATCGTATCATTTAGATAGAGTTTCTATAGCGCCATACAGGTTCTCTTAGACTAAAAGTCCGTGACTGACATGGCTACATTAAATTCATTGTTTTAGTTACTCTCCTGGTGCTTGCCATCCAGGCTTTAGGTTTAATTTCTCTAAACCAGTCTTGTATACTTGGAATAAATCCTAAATCTTCTCTTATATGTTGTTCCGCTATTGATTTAACTGGAACCTTTTTGTTATCAGAATTAGTGATATATATTCCAAATACTTTTTCACACTCTATTACACCTTGAGTGTGATGTCTTAATGCTCTATGTCTAATATCAGCATAATGACCTTTAGATTCATCAAACCAAGCGTGAATATCATGGTAGTCTAGCTCTAGACCACCAAAGTGTTTCACGCTTGATTTGCAATGATTAAACGCTTTCATTCTGCATTTACTTCATCGCCATAATAATACTCACCAGGCTTACCATCAGTATATAATTTTTCAGTTATATCATAATATGCCTGTGTATATTGATAACCTATTATATTGATTTCACCCTTTTTAAGATCAAATATTACTCTACCTGATCCACCGTCATTATTATACCAATCATAGTCTATTAATTCAGTGATTTTCCAAGCGTCAATATCTTCTCCAGTCTTTTTCTTCCATTGTTTCAACGCTTTAAAGACATTATATTGACCTTTTGTACCCTTTTTATAGGCATCATCTTCAGGAATAACAATTGGTTTACCATTTTTATCTTTATTTTCCCAATCTCTAAAGGATATATATTCACTACCTGTATCATCATTTTCTTTAAATGATTTAATAGTTTTATATCCTTCCATTTCATAACATTCACCTGAATCACCACCGCCTTCATAGTATACTACAAGGTATTTAAAACCCTTTTTTAACATGAATTGTCTAAATCCTTCTAATGATTCAACACTTCCTTGTTTTTTCATTCTTCTTTCTAACATCCATTTTTCAAAATCAAAGTCCATAAGACCTCCTATTTCATTAATAGTATCAGAAAAAAAAGAGGACATAGTCCCCTTTTTACTTTAATACTATTTCTTAACTTTTTTAAACTCTTTTGTTAGGAAATCCTTTACTCTTTCTATTTGTGGTGTTATACCTACGATATTACCCGCATGTATTTCATTTTCAAATAATTCTACGATATTAATCGTATCAAGTAATAAATTTCCCTTTTTTAATCTTTCGTTTTTCATAGTTTCATTTCTCCTCTCTTAAAAGACCTGAATTTGTTATTTTGAACAATATTGTACGAGTTATTTTAATTCTATTTTCATAACTTAAATCAGGAGGAAATCCATAAGTGTTATGTTCTTCGTGATAATGTAATAAATAATCTCTCAATCTACTTATTATACTTTCTATATCCCATAGACTATTTAGATCTCCTCTTGTAGCATATTCTAACCACCAATTATATAAATCTTCTTGGTATGATTCAGGTGATGGACATACATGGTTTTTATGATAAGAACATTTTTCTCTTTCTTTAATTTTAGGTTTTTTCATAGTTTTTTCCTTTATTTTGATAACATTGTAAGAGTATACAAAAAAAAAGAGAGTCGTGAGACTCTCTTTTATATGATCTATTAGAGTAAACTAAATTCTGTATCCTCTAATCCATTACGAAATATGTTCCAAGATAATCCACTTGAAGATAACCTTATGTTACCCTTAAAAGATATTCTTGACTTTAAATCGTCTAATCTTTTAGGATGTGGTTCTTCTGTACAAGATAGATTATTCTCTTCAATGGGAACTGATATAAATGAAACCTTATCGT
>QCPL01000009.1 GCA_003212515.1 Prochlorococcus sp. AG-436-M02 | reverse complement strand
GAAATGTCGCGTTCCTATTTGGAATATGCGATGAGTGTGATTGTTGGAAGGGCTTTGCCTGATGCTAGAGATGGTTTGAAGCCTGTTCACCGCAGAATACTTTATGCAATGTATGAGTTGGGATTAACCAGTGAAAGACCTTATAGGAAATGTGCTCGAGTTGTAGGCGAAGTACTTGGTAAATATCATCCCCATGGCGATACGGCCGTATATGACGCACTGGTTCGCATGGCCCAGGATTTCTCTATGCAAATGCCTTTAGTAGATGGGCATGGAAATTTTGGATCTGTTGATAATGACCCGCCTGCTGCAATGAGATATACAGAGTCTCGATTAAGAGCCTTAACGCAAGATAGTTTGCTTGAAGATATTGAATCTGAAACTGTTGATTTTATAGATAATTTTGATGGATCTCAGCAAGAACCTACTGTTTTACCAGCGAGAATTCCGCAACTTTTGCTTAATGGTTCTTCTGGTATAGCTGTCGGAATGGCTACAAATATACCCCCTCATAATCTTGGAGAATTAATAGATGGATTGATGGAATTAATAGCTAACCCTGATCTAAGCGATAAAGAGTTAATACAAATTATTCCTGGCCCAGATTTCCCTACAGGGGGTCAAATTTTAGGAAGGAGTGGAATTAGAGAAACTTATTTATCTGGAAGAGGCTCGGTAACCATGCGAGGTGTTGCTGAAATAGAAACCCTTGAAGTTTCAGGTAGGCCAGATAAAGATGCAATTATCATTACTCAGCTTCCTTATCAGACAAATAAGGCTGCTTTGATTGAACGTATTGCTTTTATGGTTAATGATAAGAAGTTGGAAGGGATCTCTGATATTAGAGATGAAAGTGATCGTGATGGGATGAGGATAGTCGTTGAATTAAGAAGAGATTCTTATCCGCAAGTCGTATTAAATAACCTTTTTAAATTGACGCCTTTGCAGTCGAATTTTAGTGCAAATATGCTTGCTTTGGTAGATGGTGAACCAATAACACTTTCATTGTTAAAGATGTTAAGAGTTTTTCTTGAATTCAGAGTAGAAACAATTGAGAAGAGGACTACTTATTTACTTAGAAAGGCAGAAGATAGAAATCATATACTTCTAGGACTTCTTCTTGCATTGGATCAGTTAGATGAAATAATTTCTTTGATTAGATTAGCCTCAGATGCTTCAGTGGCAAGAAAACAATTACAAGAAATCCATGGCCTAACAGAAGTGCAATCAGATGCTATCTTACAGATGCAATTAAGGCGTTTAACTGCACTTGAATCAGACAAAATAAGGCTTGAGCATGAAGATTTGTTGTCAAAAATAATTGATTTTAAAGATATCTTATCTAATAAAACTAGAGTTTATGAAATTATTAAATCAGAGTTATCTATTATAAAAGATAAATATTGTCGCGATAGAAGAACTGAAATATTGAATTTAGGAAGTGGACTTGAAGATATAGATTTAATTGCAAATGAGAGATCAGTTGTATTACTTACTGAAACAGGTTATTTAAAAAGAATGCCTGTTAGTGAATTCGAATCTACTAGTCGAGGTACAAGAGGCAAGTCTGGGACAAGAAGTCAAGGCGAGGAAGAGGTGAAAAGATTTATTAGCTGCAATGATCATGACAATCTTCTTCTGTTTAGTGCACGAGGAGTTGTTTATACTTTGCCAGCATATCGAGTTCCCCAATGTAGTAGAGCTGCTAAAGGAACGCCAGTTGTTCAACTATTGCCTATCCCTCGTGAAGAAGCTATTACATCATTAATTTCTGTGGCTTCATTTGATGAAGACAATCACTTGTTGATGTTAACCACTGGAGGTTTTATTAAGAGAACGCCTGTTTCGGCTTTTAGTAAGATAAGAGCTAATGGTCTAATTTCTATAAATCTTGAAGAAGGTGATTCTTTACGGTGGGTAAGATTAGCGTCTTCTGGCGATAGTGTATTAATTGGTTCAAGGACTGGTATGACAATTCACTTTCGCTTAGACGAAAGTGAGCTAAGACCCTTAGGAAGGACTGCAAGAGGTGTACGCTCAATGAATTTACGCGATGGTGATTCTTTGGTGAGTATGGATGTTCTTCCTAAAGAGCTTGCTGATTCCATAGCTAGTACGAATGAAGAAGAAATTGATTCAAATGCTGAATATGAAGGCCCTTGGATCTTAGTTGCTTCTGCTAATGGTCTTGGTAAACGTGTTCCAGTAACTCAATTTCGATTGCAAAAAAGGGCTGGAATGGGTTTAAGAGCAATCAAATTCAGAAGCTCAGCTGATGAGCTGGTTGGGCTCAAAGTCTTGGATAAGGGTGAGGAGTTATTGTTGGTTAGTGAAAAAGGAGTGATTGTTCGAACAAGTGCTGACCTTATTTCTCAACAGTCAAGGGCTGCTACTGGTGTTAGATTGCAACGTCTTGACACAGGTGATCATTTGGCGGAAGTTGTATTAGTTCCACCTCAACAAGATCAGCAAGAACAAGTCGAAGATTCTTCAAAATCAAAAAATGATGTTGAAGTTGACAATTTATCTCAAGATTGAAATTGGAAAATTGTTCAGATGTATTGGTTATGGGAGCAGGACCTGCGGCTCTTTGTATTGCTTCTGAGTTAATTCAACAAGGTCTAAATGTAAGTGCATTAGCATCTCATTCGCCAAAAGAGCCTTGGCCTAATACTTATGGTATCTGGGCCGAAGAGCTTGAATCCCTTGGGATTGCTTCTCTGTTAGGTCATCGCTGGAAAGATACTGTTAGCTATTTTGGGAATGGGAAGAATGAGGAAGGGGCGAATCCTACTTCACATGATTTTGATTATGGCCTTTTTGATCAAGCTGCCTTTCAGAATGCCCTTTTGGATAGATGTGAAGGCCTTAATTGGGCAATAGAAACTGCTGAAAAGATTTTATTTGTAGAAAAGTTATCTGAGGTTGTCTGTTCCTCGGGTAACAAATATCGAGCAAGAATAGTTATAGATGCTAGTGGACATAGAAGTCGATTCATTCGAAGGCCGAATCATGGCGATGTTGCCCAGCAAGCTGCTTATGGTGTTGTTGGCCGATTTAGCTCTCCACCAGTTAATAAGAATCAATTTGTTCTTATGGATTTCAGGTCGAATCATTTAACAAAACAGGAATTAAAAGAACCTCCTTCCTTCCTTTATGCAATGGATTTCGGGAATGATTTATTTTTTGTTGAAGAGACTTCACTGGCATATTCCCCGCCTGTTTCATGGGAAACATTGAAAGATCGCCTAATTGCAAGGCTGTCGAGTCGAGGTATAGAGATTGAACAAGTTTCTCATGAAGAATATTGCCTGTTCCCCATGAATTTACCTTTGCCTTATAGAAATCAATCCATACTTGCTTTTGGAGGAGCAGCCAGTATGGTTCACCCAGCTTCAGGATATATGGTTGGAGCTCTTCTAAGACGAGCCCCAGAGCTTGCAAAAAAATTGTCAGAATTTATGTCTATAGAACCAGCACTAGATTCTGCAGATTTGGCTGCAAAAAGTTGGAATATTTTGTGGCCGCCTGAACTTGTTCAAAGACATCGTTTATATCAATTTGGGCTAAAACGTTTAATGAGTTTTGATGAAGCATTATTAAGAAGTTTTTTTGCAACGTTTTTTAGACTTCCGAAGGAGGATTGGTCAAGATTTCTGGCAAATACCCTTCCATTGCCTAAGTTGGTTTTTGTGATGTTAAGGCTTTTTACTATTTCTCCTTTAAAAGTAAAGTTAGGAATGATAGGAATAGTTATTGTTTGATATTTAGACAATTTTTATATCTTTGCCAGTCATTAGCTTGCACTAAAGGAAAAATACAATCTTCTTTTTCAAGTGCTAGTAATTTTTTTTGGGGCAATTCTTCATCAATCCCTAATGAATTAATTAAGAGCCAGAATCTTTTCAAATGCCTATCTATCCTTTCCTTAGCCAATTCAGTCGTCGTTCCAGCCCTTAAAATAAAGCTCCAGTCTGAGGATTGACTTAGAAGTAATTCCCTGCTTGCTTGTTGAAGAACCCTAATTTGATATTCATTTTCAACTCCATTTGTACAAATTTCAACCATAGCTTTACCTGCCTTACTCCATTCTGGGATTAGCCAGGAATTGCTTTCATTAAGCCAATATTTGTGAAAACCACCTTGCCCCCAGCTGGATGGGCATGGATCGCATAGTTGTAGCGTCGGTTTTTCGTTTAATACATCATTTAACTTCGTAAATTCTATACCCTGATCTTCAGCTTGTTTAAAAAGCTCAGATAGAAACCTCGGGCCTTCAAACCACCAGTGGCCAAAAAGTTCAGCATCAAATGGTGCGACTAATATAGGCTCTTGATTAATAGTTTGATAAAGACTATTAACTTGAAGTTTTCTTCCTAATAAGTACTCTTTAGCATGCTCTTTTACTTTTATTTCTGCTTTACTAGCTTGGTAAAAATGCTTTTCCTTAAGAGGTATGTTTTGGCCAGTAACCTTATTAAGTTTTAATCCAAGAGGTCTTGGTTCATTGATTCCAATTTTCCTTAAAGTTTCTAGTGGTAGATCCCAGCCTAGATCTCTATGAAATTCTCTATATTCGGAATCTCCTGGGTAACCATGCCTTGAGGACCAAACTGGAAGTGTTGAATCACTATCTCTTCCAAAAAATGCAACTCCATTTCTTGTACAAATTGGCGCATATATTCCGTACTTGGGTCTTGGTCTAGCATGAAGTATCCCATGTCCATCAAGAATTGAATAGCGAAGACCATTCTCTATCATTATCTTGTCTAAGCCCTCAAAATATGCACATTCCGGTAACCATATCCCTTGAGGATTAATTCCAAAAAAACGATTATGTTCTTTTACTGCAGTTGATAGTTGAGAAAAAACGCATTCAGTATTTTCTCTTAAAAGAGGAAGGTAACCATGAGTTGCTGCACATGTCAAAATATCAATAACATTAGATTGCCTTAAGCCTGAGAATCTTTTAATTAGATTCCCTTCACAAGAAGACCAATCAGAAAGCTGAATACTTATCTTATTTGCCAAGTAATCTGCTGATTCTTTTTGGTTTTTGTCAACTTTTTTTAGTAGATTTAACCTAAGTTTCAACCATTTAGGGAATCTATTTTTTAGGTCTTGATCATTAAGTAGAGAAAGTAGAGTTGGAGAAAGAGAAATGGTTAACTTTGGCCTTTGTTTTTTGGCTTTAGAGGCATCTTCAAGGACCTTAAGCAGTGGAAGATAACATTCCATTAAAGCCTGAAAAAACCAGTCCTCTTCTAGAGATCCAGGCTTGTTTGACCTCACGTATGGGAGGTGAGCATGGAGAACTATGGCCAGTTTGCCTTTTCCCAAGTTCTAAAAACAGGTTTCTTGAATCTATGATGTTATAGAAATCTAGTTAGAATAAATACATTATTGAATTAAAAAGGAAATTTCAATGGCCAAGGATCCAGGCCGAGTTCTTATATTTGATACAACCCTAAGGGATGGGGAACAATCCCCAGGTGCAAGCTTAAATTTGGAAGAGAAGCTGGCAATTGCTCAACAGCTTGCAAGATTAGGAGTTGACATAATAGAAGCAGGGTTTCCCTTCGCAAGCCCGGGCGACTTTAAAGCTGTTCAGAGAATTGCTGATCAGGTTGGTGGGGAAGATGGACCTACTATTTGCGGCCTTGCCAGAGCTTCAACAGCGGATATCAAAGCCTGTTCGGAAGCAATATCACCAGCACCTCGTAAACGCATTCATACTTTTATTGCTACAAGTGATATCCATTTAGAGCATAAGCTTAGAAAATCACGTGGAGATGTCCTCAGCATTGTTCCAGAAATGGTTAGTTATGCCAAATCCCTATGTGATGATGTTGAGTTCTCCTGTGAAGATGCCGCAAGAAGTGATCCTGAGTTTTTGTATCAAGTTATAGAAAGCGCAATTAAAGCAGGAGCTGGAACAATAAATATTCCTGATACTGTCGGGTATACCACTCCAGCCGAATTTGGCGAGTTGATTCTCGGTATAGATAAGAATGTTTCTAATATTGATGAAGCAATTTTGTCAGTGCATGGTCATAACGATTTAGGCCTTGCGGTGGCAAATTTTCTGGAAGCAGTTAAAAATGGAGCCCGTCAACTTGAATGCACTATTAATGGGATTGGTGAAAGAGCTGGCAATGCTGCTTTAGAAGAGTTGGTTATGGCCTTACATGTAAGGAGAAGATATTTCAACCCCTATTTTGGAAAGAATGAAGACAGCCCTACTCCTTTAACTGCAATAAGAACAGAAGAAATTACAAAGACATCTAGGTTGGTTTCTAATCTCACAGGTATGGTTGTTCAGCCTAATAAGGCAATTGTCGGAGCCAATGCTTTTGCTCATGAGTCTGGGATTCATCAAGATGGTGTTTTAAAAAATCGCCTTACTTATGAAATTGTTGACGCTCAAACGGTTGGACTAAGTGATAACAAAATATCACTTGGGAAATTGAGTGGAAGGAGTGCAGTGAGGGCAAGGCTTGAGGATCTTGGGTATGACCTGACAAGAGAAGACCTTAACGATGCTTTTGCAAGGTTTAAGGACCTAGCTGATCGAAAAAGAGAAATTACAGATAGAGATCTTGAAGCAATTGTTAGTGAGCAGGTAATGCAACCAGAATCAAGATTTCAGCTTCATCTAGTTCAAGTAAGTTGTGGGACCGCATTAAAGCCTACTGCGACAGTAACTATTGCTGATCAAGATGGAAGTGAGAAGACTTCAGTTGCTCTTGGAACTGGACCAGTAGATGCAGTATGTAAGGCTTTAAGAGATTTAACTTGTGAACCTAATGATTTGATCGAATTTTCAGTTAAGTCTGTTACGGAAGGAATTGATGCTCTTGGTGAAGTGACAATTCGTCTCAGAAGGGATGGAAAGATTTTTTCAGGACATTCTGCAGATACTGATGTTGTTGTAGCAGCAGCTCAGGCTTACTTAAATGCTCTTAACAGACTTGTTTCTTGGGAGAAGAATTCATCTATCCATCCACAGCATGATGTAGTAGAGGCAAACCTTTAATGTCAATAGAAAGGGGAAATTAGGTAATTGTTGTCTATGCACGAAATCCCTAGAGGGTTATAGTTTTGATTGGTATCAGTTGTTAGGAGATCATAATGAAAATAAAATCTAGTGTTTATAGGTTGGTAGGCCTTGATGGGTTACCTCATCCAGTCCTTGATACACCTTATGAATCGATTGAGGCCGCTGTTAAAGCAGCAAAAAATTGGTCCTCTAAGAAGAACTTCGGTCATTTTTTAAGTGATAGCTCTCTTGGAATTGAAGTTTTAACTTCTAACGGCTCTTGGAGAACAATTCAATATTCATAATTCAATATTCATAATTAAACCTTCTGCTTATATTTTAAATACATAAAGGCATTAAATAAAAGGAGTTTAAATTTAGGAAGTTATTCCCTGTTTAATTACTTGAACTTTTTTAAATGAAAGTTTTTTTCTTATGATGCTTAAAGCCTTATGGTTGATGAGATAGTTTCAATCACTAAATCTATTTTAAGCAATAGAGCTTTTCTTAGTTATTTTTAGTTCATATTACCTCCAATTTCTATGAACACAGGTTTTAGAGGTTATTGGTCACTTTCATGGCTAGGCCTTTTCGCAAATGTAATAGCACTGCCATTTATTGCTTATGTTTTAAGCTCAGGAGCCCCTTTGAGAATAGCCAATTTAAGTATAGCCATTAGTCTTGCTTGGCCTTCAGCAATTGTTGGGATAGTTGCTTCTTCAGGACTCCTAGCAGAAAGAAGATGGGGGGTAATTTTATCTATAGTCTCAACATCAATGGTTATAGCTGCTGCTTTCCCTTATGGAATCATTCGTTTGTTGCTAGAAGGGGATCTCTTTGGATTAAGTGGCCTTTGCTTGCTAATTGCGATACTTAATTTACTTGCTTTGATTTATTGGGTTCTTCCTGTTCATCGTAGGAACATAAGGCTTTAGTCTCTATTTAAAGAATATTTGTAAATCAAATAGAATGATTGAAATTAATATTTAGGCAGGAAAAAATGATTTTTTTGAATAAATAGGATATTTTATTCTTCTGTGCCTCATTCTTTTCCAAACAGAAATGAATGCACTAATTATCAGCTCTATTTCTGCTCTAGAAAGACAGCTATCAAGGAGTTGGCCATCTAACTGACGAGATTCAATAATTCTTCTAATTGTTGAATTAGCCTTTACCTCATCTGTTGTTAAATCTAATGATCTAAGTGATGCCTCACAGCCATCTGCGAGCATAAGGATGGCTGTTTCTTTTGACTGTGGAATTGGACCATTATATCTGAAACATTTCTCAGGAGTATTAGGACTTTTTTCTCTAGCTTTATGAAGAAAAAAACCCATCTTTAATGTTCCTTGATGCTCTGGAATGAAGTCAGCTATTGGGGATGGGAGACGATGTCTTTTTGCAAGTTTTAAACCTTCGTCAACATGAGCCTGAAGAATGTCTGCGCTTGTAAAGGGATTGTCTAGCTCATCGTGGGGATTAACTCCATCATTTTGATTTTCTATAAACCACTCTGGGGCATGAAGTTTCCCAATATCATGATAAAGCCCCCCTGCCCTAATAAGATCAACATCCGCCCCAATGCTTCTGGCACCTTCTTCGGCCAGGCTACATATCATTAATGTGTGTTCAAAAGTACCTGGTGCTTCTTTAGACAATCTTCTAAGTAATGGTCTTTCTTGGTCTGCGAGTTCTAAAAGGCGGGCTCGGGTTAACAATCCAAAAGTATTTTCAATAATTGGTAAAATTAGAATAGTAATCATTAACATTGCACCTAGAACAAAGGCTTCAGTTATTAATATTTCTGAATTTGGTGCAAGTCTTCCCCATGCACTATTAGAGGGTGTGATCTCAGTCTTCAATAAAAACCATTCTAGTAATAGAGCACTAAATGGAAGGAGAACTGCTATTTGAAGTAGCTGAGCTCTATTTCTCATTCTTCCACCTTGAAAAGCAACTAAGGATGCTGTAATAGCTGCAATTATTAATCTACCTTCGCCTATCCCACTAACAGATACCGGCCATAAAAGACTCCCAATGGACAGCCATGTTAATGCGGATAATGTACCAATTCCCTGCGATAATAAAAGTGTTGGTGGAACAAGAATTTGTAAAGGACTAATTGCTGCCCCAAACCAATTTTTAGCTATTTGAGCAAGTAATAATAAGCCAAGGGCTAGCAATGCATGTCTAGACTTAAGTGAAGGTTTTTCTCTTCTCATTATTATTATCAAAATTAAGCAACTTGCTATTGATTCACTAAAGCTCCAGAACCACTCAGTAGGTTTTGGACTTCTACTTATTAGGCCGAAGTAATCAAGAACGTCATATCTCTTTTGAGTAATAGGCTCACCTTTTTGGATTATTAAGTCGCCTTTTTTAACATCAATATTTGGGATGCCTTGTTTTGTAATTAATTCTTCAAGTAATTGTTGACTTCTCCCTGGGTCATGTCGAAGATTACTTTGACCGTAAAAGGTATTTGCTATTAATTTGCTACCTAGAGTGCTAGCAGGGGTATCTATATTTAGTCTTGATAATTGAAGTAAAGCGGATTCTTTGAGTTGATCATGCGCCAAGGTTTTTATAAGACCTTGACTTAGCATTCTTTCAGCTAAGGAAATAACCTCTTGGTTCCAAATATTTCTTGTCTCTCTTGATTGTCTTGTAATCCAATTTCGTTCTTGAATTGATAAATTAATTGGTCCAATGCGGCCGGATTCATTGCTTTCAGCAACTAGGTCTAATTCTTTAAGCTTTTCAATTAACTCTTTCTTTAGTTTTATTGATACATTTTGATCAATAACTTGTACTGATGTACGTGGTATAAGATCAGATCTTTTTTGTTGAAGGGCAGCGCTGTCAATTACTTGAGCATCTTTGGGAGCAATAGCATCAAATGTGGATAAATCTCCTGGCTTTAAGTCAGGAACTGCTAGTAGTTTGTAACTAGATATAATTCCTATCAAAATACATATCATCAAAAGAGCTGTCTTATTGGCAATTGACCAAGGCATGAGAGCTCTTGATGGGGACTGGCTTATTAGCCAATTTCTCCAAATGCTTTTTAAACTGGGAATTTTTGGCACAGGATATTAGGCGCCCCCTATAAACTTAGCGGTCTATTGGCAGCATGCTTCATTCAAATTAATTTGTTCTTATGGAAAGTCTCTTAGATGGTAAAAAACTTGCTTCAGCGCTTGAGCTGAGGCTTAAGAAAGACATTGATGATTTTTCTGATGTTGCCGGGAGAAGGCCTGGTCTTGCAGTTATTCGCGTTGGCGAGGACCCTGCTAGTGGTGTTTATGTTGCTAACAAGGAGAAAGCATGCAAGCGAGTTGGAATAGATAGCTCAGTTCACAATTTAAAAGCAGATTCTTCGCCTGAAGAGATTCTTGGAACTATTAATTCATTGAATAATGCTTTAAAGATAGACGGCATTTTGTTGCAGTTGCCTTTGCCAAAAGGTTTTGATGAGAAACAGTTGTTAAAAGCTATTAATCCTGAGAAGGATGTTGATGGGCTACATACTTTGAATTTAGGGAGATTAATAAAAGGCGAGGAAGGACCTCGTTCTTGCACTCCTGCTGGGATTATGGCCTTGCTTCGTTACAACAATATTCCTTTAGAAGGTAAAAACGTTGTGGTTATTGGTCGCAGCATATTGGTTGGAAAGCCTATGGCTTTAATGCTTCAAGCCGCTAATGCAACGGTAACTCTTGCTCATTCAAAGACACTTAATCTTCCGGAAGTTACTAATCAAGCAGATTTATTGGTTGTAGCTGCTGGCAAACCTAACCTCATTGGTTCAGAACATGTAAGTGAAAAAACAGTTGTTGTTGATGTTGGCATTCATAGAATTCCAATTTCAACTGATTCAATGGGAAAAAAATTCAAACTTTGCGGGGATGTGCGGGCAAATGAGATAGCGTCAAAAGTCAGAGCAATAACACC
The DNA here is from genome assembly GCA_003212515.1 of Prochlorococcus sp. AG-436-M02. Taxonomy (GTDB): domain Bacteria; phylum Cyanobacteriota; class Cyanobacteriia; order PCC-6307; family Cyanobiaceae; genus Prochlorococcus_E. The sequence continues at coordinate 46,658 of QCPL01000009.1, read as the reverse complement.
TGTCCCAGGAGGAGTTGGCCCTATGACAGTGGCTATGTTGCTTGTTAATACTGTGGACAGATGGCAATTCCATTGCGGTTTGTCTTCTACTGTTAGTGATTTGCTCCCATAAAGCATTAATCCTGAGAGAATTTAAGTAATTATTATTTGTTCATGGCGGAAACAGTCATGTCTTCTTTTGACTTTCCCGCTTATCTAACTAAAGCTAGAAACCGTGTTGAGGTTGCTTTAGATGCTGCATTGGGACCTGAAAGGCCTAATCAGCTTCGAGAAGCAATGCGTTATTCGCTTCTTGCTGGTGGTAAGCGACTTCGTCCTATTTTATGTTTATCTGCCTGCGAGTTAACAGGAGAAGATTCTGAAAAGGCTATGTCTACAGCAGTAGCAATAGAGATGATTCATACTATGTCGTTAATTCATGATGACTTGCCAGCAATGGATAATGATGATTTGCGAAGAGGGAGACCCACCAATCACAAGGTTTATGGAGATGCTATTGCAATACTTGCAGGTGATGCCCTTTTGACAAGGGCATTTGAAATGGTCTCTTTAAGAAGCCCTGAAGTTCCAGTTGAGAGATTGTTGAAAATAATTGGAGAGCTTTCATTAGTTGCTGGAGCACCAGGATTAGTTGGTGGGCAGGTTGAGGATTTGGAGTGTGAGGGGAAAGAGGTCGATCTCGATACTCTTGAATTTATTCATGTTCATAAGACAGGTGCTTTACTTAAGGCGTCAGTTGTTTGTGGTGCATTAATTGGTGGCGCGGAAGAAAAATTATTAGCAGCTCTTAGAACTTATGCAAATAGCATAGGCTTGGCATTTCAAATAATTGATGATGTCCTTGATGTAACTTCAAGCAGTGACGTCTTAGGTAAAACAGCAGGCAAGGATTTGATAGCCGATAAAACCACTTATCCAAAACTGCTTGGCTTAGACGAATCTCGAAAAAAAGCTAAAGAACTTATAGGGAAAGCTAAAGAAGCAATTAAACCTTGGGAGGGAAAAGCTTCACCTCTTTTAGCCTTGGCAGATTACATTGTTAGCAGAGATAGATGAATTATTTTTTAGAATTCCTTTCAACATCACCTTTTAAGGAATTGCTTGACAATCAAGTCTTGACATGGGGGCTGATTGCTTGTGGTTTTGCACAATTCTCTAAATTATTTGTTGAATTAATATTTTTCCAAAGATGGAATCCTAATGTTTTACTTGAAACTGGTGGCATGCCTTCCAGTCATTCTGCACTTGTTACTGGCACTGCAGCAGGAGTTGGACTGGAACAAGGGTTTAATCATCCAGCCTTTGCCCTAGCGTCTACATTAGCTTTTATAGTTATGTATGACGCTAGTGGAGTGAGAAGAGCTGCTGGGATGATTTCTGCTCGTGTTAATGAACTCCCTGCTGAGAATTGGCCCTCATTCCCTGAGGCTCCTTTAAAGGAATCACTTGGACATTCTCGAATAGAGGTTTTGGTTGGAAGTTTGATTGGACCTGCAATTGCTTTGCCAGGCATTTCTTTTTTAGGCTCTCCTCTACATTTTCTTCAATATTTAGGATTGAGCTTAGGGTGAACAAAAAATGTGCTTTAAGTTCTGATCAGAAAAAGGCGCTAGAGAAATTTGTTAATTGGCTTGATAAAAATGAAACGGGCCACCCCTTTTTGTTAAGTGGTTTTGCTGGAAGCGGAAAAACATATTTATCAACAAAACTTTTAAAAATTGTTGAAGAGAGGGAAATTTGTTGGACTGTTGCTGCTCCTACGCATAAGGCCGTAGGGGTTTTGCGCAAAGCTATTGATATAGAAGGTCTAAGAGCAACATGGCATCCATCAACTATTCATAGGCTTTTGAGATTAAGGCTCAAAAGAAAAGGAGATTTGGAAATTTGTGAGAAAACTGATCAAACAGATAAATCTCTAGATCAACTTGGATTAGTCCTTATTGATGAAGCTTCTATGATTGATAGTTCTTTATTAGAGATTATTATTAATTGTTCGCACCAATACAAAACCCGCTTAATTTTTGTTGGAGACCCTGCTCAGCTACCTCCAGTTGGTGAAGACAGTAGTGCAGTGTTTTCAATGAAAAGAGTTGAGAAATCTCATCTTAATAAAGTAATTAGACATGGTGGACCGGTACTTCAGTTGGCAAGTTTAATTAGAGAAGAAAATTTCCAATGTACCCAACCTCCCTGCTTCCCAATTGTTAGTTCAAATCAAGGATTGATATGTTCTTTGGATCAACACAGTTGGCTTGAAAAGGCAAAACAATCTTTGAGAATAGCTGCTGAAATTAACAACCCTGATGCTGCAAGGATTCTTTGCTATACAAATAGGTATCTTGAGCGACTTGTCCCTCATGCAAGAAGAGCTGTTCATGGAGAATTAGCAGATCAGATGTCTGTATTGCCTGGGGAGGTTTTGATTAGTCGAAGAGCTGTAATGACACCTGCATCTATTGATGGGAATGAAGTAGAAGAAGAACCTGGGATCCTTGTTGGCTCTAACACTGAGTTTGTTGTTGAAGATGTGAGTGCAGATCTGTATAGATGGTCAGATTTTGATTTGAGAGACCAAAGTTTTTTTGCTTTTCCTGAGATAAAAACAATAATTGCCAAGGTTGCCGCTGGAAATTCAAATTATTCAATAAGACTTTTGCCAGAAGTTGGATCAAAATCTAGAAGCTTATTAGATCAATTAATGAAGGATCTTTCTAATAAGGCAAAAACCTTACCTAAGAGAGATGCACGAATTTTTTGGAGAACTTTTTTTTTCATTAGAGATTCATTTGCCTCTCTCGGACCAGCGTCTGTTTTAACAGTCCACAGAAGTCAAGGAAGTACTTTCAAAAAAGTGTTCGTTGCTTCTGATATTTTTTATGCTAAAAAGATATCTTTGAGAAAGCAATTGGCTTATGTTGCGGTATCAAGAGCAAGCAAAGAAGTTTGGCTTGCAGGTTCTGGTTCAACAAATTATTTAGAAAATTGCTGGAGTAAAAACTTCTAATTTATATACTTGTAACAATCTTACTAAGGAAGTTATTAATGATACTTGGAGAGCTTGGCCAGTGAAGATGAATCCAACTTGCGTGTAAGTATTTGTTTCCCCATCCTTCTTTCTTGGTAGTTAAACCCCATCCTTTCATTTCCCAAAGAAAATCCAATTGATTTAGGTTATTGCTTATTCCTTGACTATTGATATTTGATTCATAATCTAATTCCCATCGGTGAAATTCATGCCCAACTAGAACCTTTCCCTTATTTATCATGAGACCATTAGTTAAGGGTTTGATTTCTCTATAACCAACAGATAAATCGCCTCTTCTTGAATTAAAAGGTAGTAAATCAGTCATAGAATGTTTGTTCCCATTTTTATCATATAAATATTTTCCAAGTATTAACATTCCACCACATTCTGCATATATCGGAAGCTTTCCAAACGAATTTCTCAATGAATCAAGGCTGTTATAGCAATGGCTGATTTCCTCTGCAAACTCTTCTGGGAACCCTCCTGGAATGAGCAAGGCTTTAGTATCATTAGGCATTTCTTTATTTTTAAGTATTGACCATTCATTTATCTCTAAGCCAAGTTCTTCAAGACATTCTATTGTTTCTGAGTACCTAAAGTGGAATGCTTTATCTTTAACGATTGAAATCTTAGTTCCTTTTTTAAGATTTTGTTTTCTTAACTTATTACATATACTTTTAATAGGATCTTTTGAACTTTTAGGTGAATTAAGTAATAATTTAAAAGCATTTATATCAAGATGTTTCTTTGCAGAATTTGCCCAAATATCTATTAAATTATTAAGACCTTCTAATTCATGTGCTGGAGCAAGGCCAAGATTTTTGCTAGGGATTGAAAGAGAATCTTTATTAGGAATGCATCCCATTACTTTGACATTGATATTGTTAAGAGACTCAGTTAATAAGTCTTTATGACGCTGGCTATTTACCTTGTTTAAGACTACACCAGCTAAATTTATTTCATTATCGAAATCTCTAAAACCTTTTACTAATGCTGCTATTGAACCTGCTTGGCTATTAGCATTTAAGATAAGGACAATCTGAAGATTTAAGAGCTTAGCTAAATCAGCTGTACTTCCTTTGTCTGAACTACCTATTCCATCAAACAAACCCATTACTCCTTCAATTAATGCACAATCAGCCGAGCAGCCAAAACCATTAAAACTATTAATCACCCATTCTTCTCCAGATAGGATTAGATCTAAATTTCGACATGGTTTATTGGATACCGCACTAAGCAGCTGGGGATCAAGGTAATCAGGACCTGCTTTAAATATTTGGATGCTTTTCCCTTGTCTCCTTGTCCATGAGGACAAAAGAAGACTTAAAATAGTTTTCCCATTGTTACTTCCAGGTGCAGCAATTACAAATGCCATAACGGCGAATTTCGATTACTAAGAATTACTTTTCTGACTCAATTAGATTAAGCAATTCTTTTGCCATTGGAGCGGCATTGCTAAGTAAAGGACTGGTTGAACCCCTACTGCTTTCGAGCAATAACGCCACGTCTTTTTCTGCAGGGTTGTTTTGCAGAGGAACAACTTCTTCAAGTAATTCCATGCTTGCAACACCTCCTGCTTCAAGACGCATGCACTCTCCTGATTCAGATGCAAGTATTACGCATAATCCTGATTTCTCATTTGTTTTGGATTGGCAAATTAAACGTAAGCCAATGATTTGTCCTGGATTGATGCTTGGTTTGCCCACAGGCAAAGGCATTAAACGAAAATTAACCATTGAGTTATCTGAACACAGGAATTTAGTTTTAAAGCTTTGGCCATCTTTTTCTACTTCTTTAGTTAATTTCCATTCAAGCTTATCTGCTATCCATGAAGCTAAAAGTAGGCCTTGGACAAGATGCTCTCCTTCAATATCAATATCTAAATTAATTATATTTGATAGCGAATTTCTGCGGTTAGGAGGGTCGAAAACCATAGCTAGTGTTTCACGCCAGGATCTTAGTCTTAGCCAATTAAGATCATTAACTACTTGACCACTTTTTATTCTTTCCTGGAGGACATTTAAACAATGTGTGGGATTCCCAAGAGCACTATCAATAATTATTCTTCTGGTTGGCAAGGCAAGTTGACTTAGCAGATCGGGATCTTCGTCAAGACTTCCATTCCACCAAAGCCATGAGGGCAGATCTTCTGGTATTAGTTCATCAACTATGTGAAGACCTTCTTTTAGTGAATTCGTATCTCCTTTCAGAACTATGACATCTCCGCAGGCGGAATCTCCTCCGCCTTCTTCAGGTAATGGACAATAAGCTGCTACTAAGGTTTCTAAATCATGTCCTTTATCTAAATTTGGTGCAAGTGTAATTAGTCTTCTAGGCTGCAGTTGACTTATTGCTGAATCAATATGTTGGCCTCTAAAATCATCATATTCTTCTGAGATTTTATTTGCTTGAAGACAATTGAAAACTTCTTTTGCTAGGGGTGGCGTTGAGTGAGGGAGATCTTTCTCTAATACAATTTTCCTGGCTTCATGAACTAGATCACTTCGTTGAAGACCAATAACAGGACCATTAATTCTTCCAGTATTAACCAATTTTTGTTCTAGCCAAGCTGGGTGCCATACCAACAAACAAAATGTATTTGCCCCTTGATTGTCAGACTGATCTTGAGCCCATAGTTTTTGTAAGTAACCTGGAATTTCTTGCGGAGGAATTTGGAGAGGCGTTTGAAGAGTTAATTGCGGTGACATTTGTCTTCTTGGGAATTAAAAATTTTCTAATGATTGGAAATCATGGCCTTCGCCAAAGCAAATGATCTTTAGCTAATAACTCATCAGATTGTGTTGGCCCCCACGTTCGAGATTCATAAGGGAAAGTAGGAAGTTGCCATGGACTATCTTCGATCATTTCTAATAAAGGAGTATATAAACGCCAAGCGGCTTCAACTTCATCGCTTCTAGTGAAAAGTGTAGGATCTCCCAACATTGCATCAGCAAGTAGTCTTACATAGCCCTCATCAGAAGGTTCTCCAAAAGATTCATCATAAGAGAACTCCATTTCAACAGGTCTACTTCTCATTCCAGATCCAGGCGACTTGACTTCGAATCGAAATTCAGCGCCTTCATTAGGTTGAATCCTTAGTATTAATTGATTTGATGTTGGAGTACCGCCTGCAGCATCAAAAAGGTGTACTGGAGCCTCTCTAAAAGTAAGAGCAACTTCGCTGGTTCTCTTGGCCAACCTTTTCCCTGTTCTGATATAAAAAGGAACACCTTGCCACCTCCAATTATTAATAAAAAGCTTCATAGCTACATAAGTCTCAGTTGTGCTATTTGGATTAACACCAATCTCTTCTCTATAGCCAAGTAATGGTTTTGATTTAGAACCTCCCTTTGAATATTGACCTCTTACGCAACATTTCCATGGCTCTAGTTCATTTGCTAAATGAGCAGCTTGAAGAACTTTGGCTTTTTCGTTTCTAATTGATTCAGGGTCGAAATGACCAGGCGGTTCCATTGCTGTAATTGCAAGCATTTGAGTTAAATGGTTTTGAACCATATCTCTTAATGCTCCAGAACTTTCGTAATAGCCTGCACGGTCTTCTACACCAACTGTTTCTGCGGAAGTTATTTGAATATTTGAAATGTAATTTCTATTCCAAATGGGTTCAAAAATTGCATTAGCAAATCTTAGGACAAGAATATTTTGAACAGTTTCTTTCCCCAGGTAATGATCAATGCGAAAAATTTGACTTTCAAGAGCGCAATTTTGGACTATACGATTTAGGCTTTGCGCACTTCTATAGTCACGTCCAAAAGGTTTTTCTATTACTACTCTACTTCTTTTTGGATCTTTTAGTAGGCCTGCATCGGCCAAAGACTTGCATCCATTGGCATAAAATTTAGGCGATACAGACAAATAGAATGTTCTATTTGCATGAGTTGCTTTTATCTTATCAATTTCTTCTAGCCTAGATTTTAATTTAATTACATCTTCTGGGTGCTCAAGATTAACTGGTTCATAAAAAAGTCTTTTAGAAAAATCGTGCCATTCCTTTTGGCTTTGCTTGATTTCGTTAGTAAGAGATTTAGACATTTTATTTCTAAATTCTTCATCAGTCCAAGGTCTTCTTGCGCAACCTAGTAGAGCAAATTCACTGGGAAGTCTTCTTTGTTTATAAAGCTCAAAGAGAGCAGGGACAAGTTTTCTATGTGTTAAATCTCCACTTGCTCCAAAAATTACTAAGCACTGAGGGGAAATGACTCTTTCTTGCCTAAGACCAACTCTTAATGGGTTAGTGGCCTGGATCATCTTGAGATTCCATCATTTGATGGGACATATGACTAATTAATTAAATTCAAATTGCTTATGGAGATCTTGCTATGCTTTGTTCTCAGATCACCAAAAATAAAAATTATTTCTTATGAAAAAAATCCTTTATCTTTCAAAATAAATTTGAAAGATAAAGGATTAGTTGGAAATTGAGTTTCAAAAAAAATCAGTAAGTCTCAACATGCCATCTGCCTGCCTTTTTAAGCTGAGGTCTTAATTCAGACCAGTCTAGGCCTTTTGCTTTTGCTGCTGAGGTCATTGCTTCATCTATGCCAGGTTCCATCCCTTTTAGCCCACACAGATATATATGAGTCTTTGGATTTTCGATTAAGGCAAAAATCTCATCGGCATGTTCTAAAACTCTGTCCTGTATATACATTCTTCCACCTTTAGTGTTCTTTTCTTCTCGACTAATGGCTTTTGTATATCTCAGATTCTCTGGGAATTGAGACTTGTAATGTTCAAAATCTGCATCATATAAAAGATTTGCAGTTTTTGGAGCACCCATGAATAACCAAGCTTTCCCTTTAAAGAACCAATTGTTCTTTTCCCTTTCTGTTGGCTCAAACATTTTGCGGAGATAGGCTCTCATTGGAGCTATCCCTGTGCCTGTTGCAAGCATGATAATGTTTGCATCCTCATCATCTGGGAGCAGCATTTCTTTGCCAACGGGACCAGTTATTTTAACTTTGTCACCAGGCTTTATATCGCAAAGATAAGTTGAGCAGACTCCATCAACAGTTTCTCCATCTTTTTCATATTGGAGCTGTCTTACGCACAAAGAAACTGTTTTTTCTTGAAAGTTATCCCCGTATCTTGTGCTTGCTATTGAATAGAGGCGAATTTTGTGAGGTTTGCCTTTTGCATCCTGCCCTGCAGGAATAATTCCGATGCTTTGGCCCTCTACATACCTTAGCTGAGGGTCTCCATTTGAAAGATCAAAAGTTATGTGATTAACCCTTCCTATCGCACCATCTTGTAGAAGGCTGTAGTTCTCCGTAACTGTCCCTTCAAATGGAGCCTTAGGTTTATATGTGTTTACAGGCACATTTGGGTGAGCAGGCTTCTTAACCGCTTTTGGAGCAGTAGAGGGTTGTGCTACTGAGGGCTGAGGAGATTTCTTCTCTGCCAGAGTGGGATTGCCAGGCCTTTTAGTTATACCTGCGTGAAATTTTTGAAAAAATCCAACTAATCCAATTAAAATTGGAATATGAACAAGGCCACCGGCCAGGACTGTTGCTTCCGAATAAGCCATTAAAAATTCAAAACCGCTAGGAGAATACCAATATCTCGACTTTATTTGGAGAAATGTCCATTTTTAAAGTTCACGTTTTGAGATTGGCACAAGTCTGAACATAAGCTTAAAGCGCACAATTTCAAATTATTTTATGTAATGTTCATGGATTCATACCACATTAGTTAAAGTAAAATTGATTAAAAGGCAGATCAATACGACTTCTTCTTTTGAAAACTCTTTTTGGAGAAGGGAAAAGCATATGAGCAGGAAGGACGCTAGAAAATATAGTGCTAGGACTATTGAACAGACAATGGAGGTCCTCCCAGGAGGCACTAGAAGGCTCGCTGCGCAGTTAACAACTCTTTTAGACTTTGATCCTATTTGGTATGTTTTAACCAATTACAACAAGCTAAGCGAATTTATTCCCAATCTTTTTTCAAGTGAGGTTATTTCCAGAACAGAAAATGAAGTTCATTTAAAGCAAGTAGGGTCTCAAGAATTTTTAGGATTAAATTTCTCTGCAGAGGTTTTTATCAAGCTCATTGAGGATAAAACTAATGGAATTCTAAGTTTTAGCTTAATCAAAGGAGATTTCCGAAAATTTAATGGCTCTTGGAAAATCTCTCAATTCCCTGGTGAAAACCGCACATCCATTACCTATGAGTTAATTGTTCAAGGCTGTTTTGGAATGCCTGTGGTTCTTATAGAACAACATCTAAGAAAGAACTTAAAAACCAACTTGCTGGCAGTTGAGCAAGCCGCTTTCAAAATAAGTTGTCCAGAATAAAGTTAATTTATAGCCCCAAGGGGATTCGAACCCCTGTCGCCTCCGTGAAAGGGAGGTGTCCTAGGCCTCTAGACGATGGGGCCACCGCGTGATCATACACAAATGTGATATCAATCACATTTGAAAGCTACGGTCAAGCCTAACCCTGAGTCAAGGGTTGCAAAGACTTGTTTTGGTTATCCCAAACTGGAACAGTGAAATAAAAACAGGATCCTTTGCCTGGGTCTGAGACTACCCAGATCTTTCCTCCATGGACTTCAACTATTCTCCTGCACACTGATAGTCCAATGCCAAAGCCAGAAGTTTGACTAGAGGTCTGAGGCAACCGAACACGGTCTAGGAAAATTCTTTGCTGTTCTTCATTAGGAATGCCTGGCCCTTTATCAGAAATACTTACTTGCACCCATTGATTGGTTCTATGCAGTATCCCTATCTCTACAGTGTCACCAGATTTAGAAAATTTTAATGCATTTTCTATAAGGTTAAGTATGACTTGTCTCATTCTCCGCTGATCAACAAAAACTTTAGGAAGGTCTGTAGGAATATCTGTATTTATTCCAATCCCTCTGGATAACCAATATTTCTCAAGTTCTAGGATTACTTCTGCTGCAACATTAGCTAAGTTTGTTTTCTGAGGGTTACATAGTGCCTCCCATCTTGTTGTGCCTACTTCAAGAAGATCATTAGAAAGCGACTCGATTTCTTGTAAGCGCCTTTTTATAACCTCTTGCAATCTGCTCAAACCAATTTGTCCTAAGGCTTGACTTTGAAGTGCTAGTTTTGCTGCTGATAGTGGTGTTCTTAATTCATGGGCTACCATTCTCAATAGTCTTTCTTGTGACTCAATACGGTCTGCCAAAGTTTCATTCTCCTGTCTTAAGACAAGATTTTCATCTTCTAAAAGTAATTCCTTTCTTGTGCGACTCAGCTCAATATCATTGTGTCTAACATTTATTCCTAATCCATTTATGAGGACATCTTCTTTTTCCCATCTTGGGAGCCAATTTTGTATTTGTTGGAAGATACTTGTACCTGCGAATATTTGTTTTGGTTTTGGATCAATTTTTATCAGTGCTGGTATCGCAACTAGTTTGTGAAGTTCCAGTAATTCAGGCTGTTCTTTAGGATCTGAAAACTGAAGGTTTACATCAAAACCACAATCTTCTGATTCTAAAAATCTAATAAGAGATCTTAAATCACCTCTGGACAGATGATTTCTATTTGCTACTAGAAGAAGGTTAAGTTTTCTTTGCTCATTAGCTGTTTTTTTATTCACAGCTTTGAACTAATTGAATCTTACATATACCTTAAGGGACTATGAGTACAATTCGAGAGTAGCTATTAATTAAATAAATACTCTTTTATGAATTCCTAAAGTATCTCTAATGATTTCTAAAGACATTATCAAAGGTAGTAAGCCATCTAAAAAAAATCATCAGAGGGATTAAACGTGCTTTTTGATACTAATTTGCGAAGATGGTTCAGTAGAAATTTAGGGGTGTGGAGGTCAAGGAGACAGTATTTTTTTGAAGAAGAAGATGTTTTGCATTTGGAGATGTTTATTCGAATAGAGGAAATAGTTAATGAGACTAAAAGTACGCCTTATTACCGTTTCTCATGGTGGAGTGATCAAGATGGTGATTTCTTTGTTAAAAAACCTTCTTTTTCTAGAGAAGGGGTTCTTGAGGCCTTTTTACTTGGTCATCGACTACATCGCAATTGTGGCTATTTAAGTCCTTCTTCTGGTGCATCTAACATTAGACAAGTCGATGAGCATGAATTGATTTTTGATACTTCATATGATAATTGGCATATAGTTGAAAATACTCGATTAATTGATCAGGACCGTTATCGCTCAAGAAATATTTTTAGCTGGAATAATAATGAATTAAAAATTGTTGAGAATCATCATGAGATAAGGATCTCAAGTTAGTTCAGAAAACTAACTTAAAAGTAAGTTTGAGTTTATTAATAATTTAAGTATAAAAAAGCATAATGGGGTTAACATTCTTTAATGTATAGTTTATGCAAATTGCTTTGAGACATTGAAAAAAATTCAAGATTACATCAGCAAAGTTTCTCTTGGTTTACTTTTGATCCCTGCGTTAGGACTTGGCTCTTTCCCTAACTCAGTATTTGCAGAGGATAGAGTTAGTTTAAAGAAAGCTGCTTCTAATGAAGAAGTGATTACATATAAAGTAATTGGAGGTCTTACTATATGTAATGCTTTAAACTTAGGAGTTGACTTTAAGAAGGCACAGGAAATTGCTGTTAGAACATATATAAATTTATTGGTAGCTAAGCATGACAAGAAGATTATTAATGAAAAATCTGAGGAGCAGGTTTTATCAGAAAATAATTTGATATATGGTAGTCAATTTATGATAATAGCTGATGCAACTAATCGTTGCCCTAAAGAGATACCTAATGAAGTTAAAGAAGCTGTTGAAGAGCAATATAAGAAAATTAATAATGAACTTAAGAAAAATAATGGAAAAAACAAAAAGAAAAATAAGAAGAAAAGATAGATAGACTTTGTGACTATCTGAACATAGAACTTATTGAACTTTCTTCGTGAATACGCCAGATCGCTTCACCTAGCATGTTCGCTACTGAAAGAACTTTTAATTGATCGAAATATTGATTTTTGGGCACTGGAATACTATTAGTAACAACAACTTCTTCAAAAAGGTCTTTAGCAGATAAACGTGTGAATGCAGGAGGAGAAAAGACAGCATGTGAGGCACAGGCTATAACTCGTTTTGCACCTTCTTTGCGTAGCAGTTCTGCACCAGCACAAATTGTCCCTCCAGTATCAATCATGTCATCAATTAAAACAGCTGTTTTATTTGACACATCTCCAATAACAGTAAGGCTTTGAGCAATATTGTGAGCAGCACGACGCTTATCAATAATTGCAAGAGGAGCATCGTTCATTTGTTTGGCAAATGCTCTGGCACGAGCAACACCTCCAACATCAGGGGATACGACCACAACTTCTTCTAGCTTTTTAGTTGATAAGTAATCAATTAATACGGGCGAACCATAGATATGATCGCAAGGTATATCAAAATAACCTTGAATTTGTGCAGAATGAAGGTCCATTGCCAAAACCCTGTCTACACCAGATGCAACTAATAGGTTGGCAGAAAGCTTTGCTGTAATAGATTCTCTCCCTGCAGTTTTTCGATCTGCTCTCGCGTATCCGTAATAAGGTATTACTGCTGTAACTTGTCTTGCTGATGCCCTTTTACAGGCGTCAACCATTATCATTAGCTCCATCAGACTGTCATTAACAGGAGCGCAGGTTGGTTGAATCAGGAATACATCACATCCCCTAATAGATTGTTGAATTTGGACATAAAGCTCTCCATCAGCAAATCTTTTTGAGACTAGAGGAACATCTTCAATGCCTATGTATGAAGCAATCTCTTTGGCCAGGATTGGATTAGAAGTACCACTAATTAACTTAAGCCTTTGAGTGTTCTCAAAGGTTTTTAAATTTTGAGCACTAGACGCGGTTATAAAACTTGTCACGGCCTCCGCATTCAATAACCCTTATATTGATGTTAAAGCTCGTAGCACATCTTTCCAAACTTTTTTTTCTTCTTGTAGTTGTTCGATGATTTGCCATAAGCCATTTATCCTTACTATTGGAGATGTCCCAAAGCCATTCGAGACCACAGCATCCCTTGCAATAGCAAGGTTCCTTGATTCTAAATTGCTCAAGATTTCTTGTGATCAACATCCAAATGATTTCTTGAGTGAGTTAAAAAATCGAAATGAAGAAATTGTTCAGCTTGTTGGTGATGCAGCAATTTGCAATTCATATGGAGGTAGTTGGTTAGAAGTTTTAGGATATTGGAGACAACCTTTAATCTTATTGGCCTCTCCAGGAGCTTCTGGAGATATCCCTGGGACAGTATCAGCGCATGTAAGTTTATGTAGAGAACTTTCTGTTTCTTTAGTGGGAATTATTCAACTAGGTGGAATATGGGATTCTCAGAAAAGAGCTTTAGATTGTCTCCCTTGGTGTGGTTTTATTCCAGAAGATCTTTTAAAGGAAGGTTTTATTTGGGAGAAGGCTAACTTTGATGAGGTTTTTTTATTAGAAGATCTCTCAATGAATTTAAAGAAAATTATTTCTTTGTTGAGCGTAGGTTGAATATCATGGATTTTCTTTCGTTCCATTTAACTTTGGTTCAAAGAGATGAAATATTTTTCAAGTAGGCTTTCTTTATTTAATTATTACCATTTAAGTTAGAAAAATCTGATCTTATATTATCTGGCCAAATAGTATTTATTAAAGTACTAAAGAAAAAAAATCCAGCAAGGACGAGTCCTATTATATGTATGATTCTTCCAGGATATTTAATGTTCATCTAGTCACCTTTTCTAAACTTTTGACGATATTTGTTATCATTTTCTGATTCTATTGAAAGCTTGGTATTTTTTTACTATTTTTAATTAAATGGTACATTCTAATTCATCTAAACCTAGATTCAGTGGGATCTTGATGCATATTTCTTCATTACCTAATGGAGGAATGTGCGGAACATTTGGAGAGCCTTCTCGAAAATGGATTAGTCTACTATCACTTAATGAAATAAGTGTTTGGCAATTCTTACCTTTAACCCCAACTGATTGCTCTGGCTCACCATATAGTTCTCCTTCAAGCTTTGCTTTTAATCCATGGTTCTTAGATTCTAATGACCTTGTTGAAGAAGGCTTCATTTCTATTAATGCTTTTGATGAGTTACCAAAAACTTTAAGTACTAATGATAACTCCAAGTTAGATTTTCGTTTGGAAAATCTTCGCATTAATAATCTCGCTAAAGCTTTAAGAAAAGAATGGATTTATCAAAGCAAAGAAAGACAATTGGAGTTTGATAAATGGAGGTTAGATCAGTTTTGGCTTGAAGATTATGCTTGCTTCATGGAACTTCGGCGACAATACAATGGATTGCCTTGGTGGGAATGGCCTGAGAAATTCTCAAAATATAATATTAAAGAATTAGCAAATTGGAAAAGTAAATATAAAGATTTTCTTCTAGAACAGATGCTACTTCAATGGCATCTAAATCGTCAGTGGAAGGCCTTAAGGGAAATTGCCCACGCTAATGGAATATTACTTTTTGGCGATCTTCCTTTTTACGTTTCAAGGGATAGTGCAGACGCTTGGTCGAATCGAGAACTTTTTTCAATCTTTCCTGGAGGAGAACTTTTAAACCAAAGTGGGGTACCTCCAGATTATTTTTCTGAAACTGGACAACTTTGGGGTACTCCAGTTTATCGCTGGCAAAAACATAAAAATACTAGTTATAAATGGTGGCGAAGCAGATTAAGACATCAATGGCTTCAAGTTGATTTGTTACGACTAGATCATTTCAGAGCAATGGACTCATATTGGGCAGTCCCTGGAGCTCATTTAACAGCTCAAAAGGGATGTTGGCTTCCATCGCCAGGTCTGGAAATGCTTACTATCCTAACGAATGATTATGGTTCATCCCTCCCTTTAGTTGCAGAAGATTTAGGAGTTATTACTCCAGCAGTTGATTGCCTGAGAAGTTATTTCGGTTTTCCTGGGATGAAGATTTTACAATTTGGTTTTGATGGCAATTTAAATAATCCTTATCTCCCAGAGAATATTAAAGGATATAAATGGATTGTTTATACAGGCACCCATGATAATGACACTACTAATGGTTGGTGGAGTGAACAAGGAGATGAAAGCAAAGAAATGGTTTGTCAGAGGTATAAAGGTAATTATCAGTCCCCAGCATGGAAATTAATTGAATTGGGAATGAATACAGATTCAATTCTATTTGTTTCTCCACTTCAGGATATTCTTTCATTAGGCACTGAAGCTAGATTAAATAAACCAGGCACAATCAAAGATAATTGGAATTGGATGCTATGTAACTTTGATAGTGATTTACTATTAGCTTTGAAGAACTATGGTGAGTTGACAAAACTATGTGGAAGATCTTTTGAAGAGGTTCACAAAATATTTAAAGAATACTAGCCATTTAACTTTAAAAGATTTTAATAGTTTGTAAGGATTAATTCAGATTAGTTTTTTTCAGTATTGATTATTTTATTATCAATTTCTGCACCTACTTTGATTTGATTATATAAGATAGGAGCAATAGTTTTTAGATTATTTTTAGAAAGGATTAGTTGATATTTATTTAATATAAAAATACTTAGTAACATGAATAGAGTATAAATTATTATTCCTTGTGATTTAGAAAATAGATTTGCATTTAAAGGTTTGGCATAATCAATTGAATCTATATCTTCTTTAATTGGACTAATTGAAATTATTTTCTGTAAGCTATTCCCTTTTAAATTTAATTCATTCTCAAGAACTTCTAGCATTGGTAGCAGGAATGTTTTCTCAGGGAGATTCTTAGTCCAGCAATTTTCAATAGCTTCTATTACTGCAACAGAAATCTTTGTTTTTTGTGAAAGTTGAGCCCTAGATAGTCCGATGCTTAACCTCTGATTCTTAATGCATTTAAAAGATTCAAAAAATAAATTTTCTTCTTCTAGAGTATTCTCTTTGCCCACATCTATTATTTTACTTTTCAATAACAACCTTAGGTTTTTAAACATAAATATGCTTTTACTTTATTCTAACAGGCTTTGCCATTCAGGGGCTTGAAGTTTTCTCCAAGATCCTTCATCTAGGTCACCAAGCTTGATAGTGGAGATTGCGACTCTTTTAAGATCCAGAACTTTGTGTCCCAATTCAGAGGCAACTCTTCTTATTTGCCGATTCCTACCTTCTGAAAGAACTATCTTTAAAAGAGTTTTGTTGTTATCTTTTTTTATAATGTTAACTAGTGCTGGCCTTGTTATTTTTTTGTTAATACATATTCCATCCCTCCATTTTTTAATTGACTCTTTACTAGGTTTTCCTGAAATCCAGACTTCATATGTTTTTTCATGATTGTATTTTGGATGCGTAAGCTTTAGGCTTAACAATCCATTATTAGTTAGCAATAAGGCTCCTCTACTATCCTTATCAAGTCTACCAATTGGATATATTCCTTTTTGTAATGATTTTGGGAGTAGATCTAATACAGTTTTTCTTCCATGAGTATCTTTACAGCTACAAATTACACCTGATGGCTTATTAATCATGATTACACTATATGAAATGACTGCAGAAATAATATGACCATCTACTTTTATTATGTCATCTCCCAAATCTGCTTTTTGACCTAGCAATGCTATTTTGTCATTTACTTGGATTCGTCTTTCTTCTATAAGGATTTCTGCTTTTCTTCTAGAGCAAATTCCAGCTTTGCTGATTATTTTCTGTATTCTTTCTTTCATTATTAATATTGATTAGCTTTTTCTTTATATATATTATCATTTTTGAATAGCAATGATTTTGGCTTGTTAAAATCATAATTTTTTGATTTATGATCTTCTTGGTTCTTAAACATAATTATTAATTATTTTATTAATTTAAATTAATTGGTGAGAAGTTCTTGGTTATTATTTTAATAAGTCCTTGCATTTCCTTAAGATCAAATTCATCATTTTTTATTAGAGATAAAAGTAATTTCTTTCTTACTTCTGATCCCTTTTTACTTATTAATAATCTTATTCCATTAGTAGCTACTGGAATTAGTTCTCTACCAGGTTTTGTTGAGGTATCTGAAACTACTTGAAGTAGGCCTTCAAGCCGATCAAGTCGAATTGAATTCATTTCATCGAAAATTATATCTGAGAGTATTTCTATTAGTTCCTCATTCTCTTCAGTTAGAAGTCTTTTGGCTACATAGGGATAGGCAAATCTAATTATTTTAAACTTTGGGTCTAGTCTAAGAGCGAGACCTTCCTGGCTAACAACTGCTCGTATTATTAAAGCAAATCTAGCAGGCACCCTAAAAGGATAGTCAAACATTAAGTTTGAGAACTTATCTGTTACTGTTTTGAAATTTAGAGAGTTTACATCTTTGTTAATTACTCCTCCAAGAACTTCTTCTAGTATTGGTGAGATATTATTTAAATCTTGCTTATTGGAAAGAAAACCTAATTTTTGGAAATCTTGCGCTAGTAAATTAAAGTCCTTATTAATTAGATGAACAATTGCACCAGTAAGTGTTGTTCGATCTTTATCACTAATTGAATCCATCATACCAAAGTCTACATAACCAATATGCCCTTGATCTCCTGTTCGGCCTTTTAGCGCAAATAAATTACCTGGATGTGGATCTGCATGAAAGTAGCCGAACTCAAGAAGTTGTTGAAGTCCGCTAATTACAGCAGTTCTAATTATTGAAGTAGGATCCAGACCATTTTCTATAAGAGAGCTTCTGTCTTTTAGTTTTGTACCTTCAATCCAACTTGTTGTAATAACCTTTCTAGAAGAAATGAACCTTTCTACTCTAGGTACGACAATAGTCCCATTATTTTTGAATAAAGTTGAAAATTTTTCTGCATTATCAGCTTCCTTCTCGTAGTCGATTTCATTAAATAAGCTTTCACCAAATTCATCTATTATTTCATCTAATCCAAATCCTAGGTTTAAAGGCAAAAATGGACCTAGTATCCTGCATAAAGCTCTTATAAAAACTAAATCTCTACGAATAATATGCTTTAAATTAGGCCTTTGTATTTTTACAGCCACCCAATAATTGGAATTTATTCTTGCTTTATAAACTTGACCAAGACTTGCTGATGCAATTGGCTCATCTGGAAAGTATTCAAATATTCTTGCTGTAGGTTGACCGATTTCTTCTTCAAATATCTTCAAGGCTAGGTTGTGATCAAAAGGAGGTAAACTATCCTGCAGCTTAGTTAACTCTTCTAACCATTCTTGCTTTACTAAATCTGGTCTTGTAGAAAGTGCTTGCCCAAGTTTAATAAAACAAGGGCCAAGATTACCAATGGTATTGAGTAAATATACGCCTAATTGTTTTTGAATTTCTTTATCCTTACTTTTACCTTGAAGTAGAAACCTAGTTATTAAGATTATTGTTGTAGTAATTAAATAAATTAATCTTGGAATCAATATCCATGGTCTTAGGATGAGCCAAATCAAATCCCGCCTAGGCTTATAAAGCATAGTTTCAATATTTTTTTGAGTTTTATGAGATGTCTTCAATTTTTTAATGGAAAGAAGAATAAGAACTTTTTTGCAAAATCCTTGGTGATTTCATGAGGCTTCCTCAGCTGCTATCTCTCAGAAGAGGGAAAAATTTATTTTTGCCTGCACATGGTAGAGGAAATGCCTTGACGATGGAGACAAGAAGGTTACTGAGAAATAAACCTGGAGTATGGGATTTGCCAGATTTACCTGAAGTTGGAGGTCCTACCTGCAATGGTGGAGCAATAATGAAGAGTCAAACTGAGTTTGCCGAGGTATTTGGAGCAAAGAAATGTTGGTATGGCGTAAATGGAGCCACAGGGCTTTTGCAATCTGCTGTATTGGCGATTGCTAAACCCAAGCAGGCAATTTTAATGCCTTGCAATGTCCATCGAAGTGTTCTTCAGGCTTGCATATTGGGCGATATAACGCCATTACTTTTTGATCTTCCTTTTTTAGAGGACCGAGGGCATTTTTGCCCACCATCTTTTGCTTGGTTTCAAAAAGTTCTTGAGAAGCTTAAAAATGAAAATATCTCTTTCTCAGCCGTCGTTTTAACCAACCCAACTTATCAAGGTTATTCAGAAGATCTTGAGCCACTTATAAAAGAAATTCATAAATTTAAAATGCCAGTCTTAGTAGATGAGGCTCATGGTACATATTTTTCTTCCCCTTTAGCTGACTTGAATTTGCCTAAATCGGCATTGAATGCAGGAGCAGATTTAGTTGTACATTCTTTGCATAAATCAGCATTAGGTCTTGGCCAAACAGCTGCCTTATGGTTACAAGGCGATATTTTAGATCCTATTATTGTTGAAAGGTCAATTGCACTATTACAAACATCAAGCCCTAGTGCTTTGTTAATGGCTTCTTGTGAATCTGCGTTATATGAACTATTTAGCATCAGTGGCAGGAGAAATTTAAGAAATAGTATAGAAACGGCTAGAGAACTGGTATTTCAGCTTAGGAAGGAAGGTGTTCCTTTGCTAGAGACCCAAGACCCTTTAAAGCTCGTTTTGCATACATCTTCAGTTGGTATAAATGGTATAAATGCAGATGATTGGTTAATTAATAGGAGGATAATCGCAGAGCTACCAGAGCCTGGAACATTAACTTTCTGCCTAGGGTTTGCAAGACATAGAGGTTTGCGCAGCCTTTTGAAATTAACTTGGGATAAAATCGTTTCTTCCAATATTGAAAGGAATTCATTCCCCCCTTTTACGCGCCCTCCATCTCCTTTGATTAAAACTCTAAACACTTCATTGCTGGAATCTTTTAAGGCAGATTGGGAGATTGTTCCTTTAAGTCATTCTGTTGGCAGGGTTTCCTCTGACTTTATTTCCCCATATCCGCCTGGAATAGCAATTCTTCTCCCTGGAGAAAAATTAAATAACGAGTTCGTAAGTTGGATGATTGATCAAAGGATCTTCTGGCCAGAACAAATCCCATCCAAAATAAAGGTGGTAGTTTGAATGCGGTCTGGTTTTTATAGCAAAAGAATTGTTAGTGGTCTGATTGCTGGGATGTTTGGAATCTTGGTTGTAGGTTTTGGAGGCATTTGGTTTACATTCGCTCTTGGCCTAATAGTTCACTTGGCTCTTCTTGAATATTTTAGGATGACAGAATTTGCAGGCATTAGACCAGCAACAAAAACAACTCTATTGGCGTGTCAAATTCTTTTAATAACTACTTACTTTGATAGCCAGGGTGTTTTTCCAAAAGAACTTGCAAATGCTGTAGTACCACTTTCAGGTGCTGCTATTTGTGGATGGTTACTTTTGCAGCCTATTACAGGTTCTATTTCTGATATTGCAACTTCAATATTTGGATTATTTTATTTAGGATATTTGCCAAGTTATTGGATCAGATTAAGAAGTCTTACTTTCATCGATTTATCTTCATCGATTAAACTAATTAATAATCTTCCAACAATATTTACTGTAGGGTTTTTCGTTACATTTGTTTCTTGTCTAATGATTGTCGCCTCTGATATTGGATCTTATTACTTTGGAAGAATTCTTGGCAAGAATCCGCTTACTCCAGTATCACCATCTAAAACAGTCGAAGGAGCTGTTTGTGGAATTATTTGTTCAGTAGGAGTTGGCTTGCTTTCAGGAGTTTTTATTAAATCAGATGCGTGGGGACTTTTTTTCGTAGCAATTCTTGGAGCTTTAGTTGGTTTTTTTGCAATAGTTGGAGACTTAATTGAGTCAATGATAAAGAGAGATGCAGGGGTAAAGGATTCTGGTAATGTTTTGCCTGGGCATGGAGGAATTCTTGATCGTATTGATAGCTATATCTTTACACCCGCAATTGTATATTTTCTCATAAAATTAATAATACCCTTGTTGCTTGTTTAGTTTTTGTTTAGGGCTTTACCTTTGACATGATTGAAAAGTTTATACTATTTTTCGAGAAGTAAACATCATTTATATATATCGATTCCTCCATTGGGAAGTTCTTTTCATGGCAAGAATTAGTTTCTTTAAAAACTAATTTTCCATCTATAGCATATAGAGAAAATATTTTTTCTTCTATATTTATTTTATTTTGATATCCATCAAATGCTTTTATAATTAGGAAATTGTCTTTTATGTTGCTGTATAGATTCTCTTGCGCATTGAAGAAATTTGATTTAATCCAAATATCAAATGAATCCCATCTTTTCGATTTAAGTACTTGGTTTATATTGTCTTCACTCATTGATAATCGTCCTTCTATATTGAAATCATCAGTTATTGAAATGATATTACTATCCTTTTTAATTAGATTTAGTTTAACTTTTATTAGTTTGGCCTTTAGATCAAGTTCATCGAAATGAAGGTTTTTAAAATTTACCTTCTTAGCTATAAGATTTATATCAGATATTTGATTGTTACTAAAGCCTAGAGATAAACCTTTTATTGTTATTTTCAAGCTGCCAATTGATTTGCATTGACTCCTTACCCAGTAGTTTAGACCAGCTTCTAAGATAGACTCAAAAGGTGTTTTTTGTGTTCTAAAAACATTCATTAATTAAAGAATTTACTGCAGTAATCAGAAACAATCTGGGGTTTGTCTATATGAGGAAGGTGCCCACAATCATCAATCTCTTTGCTTGGACAGCACAAAAGATCCATGCAGTCTTTTTTTAACTTATCATTTAAAATTTTATCGTTTGCGCCCCATAAAATATTTATAGGTTGAGGTGGTATTGGAAGACCACAATTTGCGATACCTCCGCCTCTTGCGAACGCTGCCAATGAACTTCTCCATCCAGGAACATTTAAGTGAATAGAAGCAATTTGCTTTTCAGCTAATCCTGCATCATTGGGATTTGAAAAGGCTTTTCTACATAGATCTTCTCTTACAAAACGTTGCTTTAAAAAACAAACCCCTAACGCATCTAATGGAGGAGGAATAGGTGTTTCCTTTCCAGTTACTCCTGCTGGAGAGAGAAGTAAAACTTTATTTATTTTTGCATGAGGAGATCTTGCTAATTTCATTGCTATGCCACCTCCCATTGAAGCTCCTACAAGCCCTATGCTCGAGGTTATTTTTAATGCCTCGATGACTTGTTCTAAATGCTTGACAATTGAAGTTGCACCAAAATTGCCATCTTTAGGCCTAGGACAAAAACCAAATCCATACATGTCTGGAATAATTAGCTTGAATTTTTTTTCTAAGTAAGGAACCAATCTCCGATATTCCATAAAACAACTATCAAAACCATGCAGCAGCAATATTGGACTTCCTTTGCCTATTATTGAAACAGGATATAATTCAGTCGAATTAGTAGATATTTCTTTTAAATTTAACCAGACTATTGACTCTGCTAAATTAACAGCCATTGGATCAATTAAAGTACCTTTTACCTTATTTAATTCCTCTAAAGGTGTATTTGAAGGTTTCTCCATTAATAAAAATGATTAACCTTTGTCTTGTATAAGATTTCTTTGTTTATTTAAAATTAGGTCTAACTTATTAGAATCAAGTAATGCTTTCATTAATATATTCTTGTTAACTCTAAAAGGAAGATTATGTATTTCAGAATCTATTTTGCAAGCAAATATACAGGCTTTCTCTAAATCTTGTTTCTTGGTAGAGCTTAGACCTAATGATTGAATGTTTGTTGGAAGATCTAAATCTAAAAGTAATTGGATTAATTGTTTTCTTGCTTGAAGGGCTAATTGGTTCTTTGTTAAAAGCTCCTCAATGGTAAGTTGAACAAGTATCCCGAATCCAACAAGTTCTCCATGTAGTGATTTCTCTTTAAAATTTAATTGAGTTAGACCATTGTGGACTGCATGAGCTCCAGCTGTACGACATTTGTCTCCTCCAATACCACCAATTAGTCCAGCTGTTAAAGAGCATCCTTCAGCAACCTTTATCCAAGCAAGACTATCTGGATTTTTTAATGCTTCCTTGCTATCAATTAATAATTGATCTCTTAAAATCCTGGCCATTTGCACAGCTTGTTGAACAAGGGCATCATTAGATTTAATGCTACTTATTGAAGCTTCGTACCATTTTGCAAGTGCATCCGCAATTCCACTTGCCAAAGTTCTTTTAGGTGCTTCCCTAACAAAATTATAGTCAAAAACTAATAACCTTGGACATTTGTCTAAGACTTCATCTTTTATAAAAGCACCTTTTGTAGAATAGATGTTTGCAAGTGCTGTCCAGCCAGCGCATGTTGAGGCACTAAGAGGAATTGTTATTGAAGGCAAGTTCAATCTATTAGCAATAAGTTTTCCTGAATCTAGAACTTTTCCTCCTCCACAAGCAATAATTGCATCACATGAAGAATACTTAGCAATTGAATATATACGCTTTAAATCAATTTCACAGCAGTCATACTCTAATTCTTCTTGTATAACATTTAACCCTATTAAATTTAATTCACTAGATAATATATTTCTTATTTCTTTTGTGCATTTACTTCTACCAAGTAAGAGAGGTTTTTGGCAAATAGATGGTATTAAAGTTTTTGCTTCTAACCAAGCTTTTTCACCTCTAATAACTTTTTCTGGTGCAATTCTATGCAAATGGTTATTAGTTTGCATATCTAATTGGGATAGTAGTCTTTTGATTATTTATTCTGAAGATTAGATCCCAGCAGCTGCGAGCTCAGGCTTGTTAGTATTTTTATCAATATGCCTTACAATTACATTCTTATTATCATCTATATCAACTTCTGCATGGTCCCCATCTTTTATTTTTCCAGACAAAAGCTCTTCAGCTAGACTGTCTTCTAATAATCTCATAACAGCTCTGCGAAGTGGCCTCGCCCCATAGGATGGATTGTAACCCTCTTCAACTAGTCTTTCTTTGAATGAATTAGATACAGACAAAGTTATACCTTTATCTTTTATTCTAATAAATACTTCTTTTAACATTATCTCTGCTATATCTTTTACTTCTTCTCGTGTTAATTGCCTAAAGACTATTATTTCATCTAATCTATTTAAAAATTCTGGTCTAAAGTATTGCTTAAGTTCTTCATTTACAAGTGATTTTATTCTGTTATATTGACTATCTTCTGGAGTTTCACCGGCTAATTCAAAACCTAATCCACCGCCACCTTTTTCTATAACTTTTGATCCAATATTAGAAGTCATAATAATCAAAGTATTCTTGAAATCTACAGTTCTACCTTTTGAATCAGTTAAACGACCTTCTTCTAGTAGTTGGAGTAATAGGTTAAAAACGTCAGGATGTGCTTTCTCGATCTCATCAAATAGAACAACCGTATAGGGTCTCCTCCTAACGGCTTCTGTTAGCTGACCACCTTCGTTAAAACCTACATATCCAGGAGGCGATCCTATTAACTTACTTACTGTATGCCTTTCCATAAACTCTGACATGTCAAGACGAATCATGGCTTCTTCACTACCAAAGAAATAAGCAGCTAATGCTTTTGTTAGTTCTGTTTTACCAACGCCAGTTGGTCCTGAGAAAATAAAGCTAGCTATTGGCCTATTAGGGTTTTTAAGTCCAACCCTTGCTCTTCTAATCGCTTTAGATACTGCTTTAACAGCTTCATCTTGTCCAATAAGTCTTTGATGTAATGTCTCTTCCATATTTAAAAGCTTGACGGACTCACTTTCAGTTAGCTTTTGAACGGGGACGCCTGTCCAGGAAGCAACAATATGTGCAATATCCTCTTCATTTACTAATGGAAGATTCTGAGAATTATCTTCAATAGAAGATTTGTCCGAATCCTTTGATTCAGTAGCTTGAGCTAGATCTTCATCTGAGCTATTGACATTTGTTTTTGGAGTATCTTGCTTTGTATTATCTAAGATTGATCTAATTTGATTTCTTAGATCGACTTCTTTTTCCCTAAGCTCCCCAGCTTGAGTGAAATTTTGCTCTCTCACTGCTTCTTCTTTTTCTTTTTGTACTTTTCTTAATTCTTTATCAACTTGCTTTGCTTCTGGAGGAAGCTTAGAGTTTAAAAGTCTTACTCTGCTTCCAGCTTCATCAATTAAATCTATTGCTTTGTCTGGTAGGAATCTATCTGATATATATCTATCTCCAAGATTTGCGGCCGCGTTAAGTGCTTCATCTGTAATTTTTAATCTGTGATGCTGCTCATACCTTTCTCTTAAACCTTTAAGAATTTCTATCGTGTCTTCAATACTTGGTTCGCCAATCATAACTGGTTGAAAACGCCTTTCTAATGCTGCATCTCTTTCTATATGTTTGCGATATTCATCTAATGTTGTCGCACCAATACATTGAAGCTCCCCTCTGGCTAATGCTGGTTTAAGGATATTTGCAGCATCTATTGCACCCTCAGCGGCTCCTGCACCAATAAGAGTGTGTACTTCATCTATTACTAGAATTACATTGCCAGCTGATTTTATTTCTTCCATTATTTTTTTTAGTCTTTCTTCAAATTCACCTCTGTATTTTGTTCCTGCCACTAGCAATCCTATGTCTAATGTTAGGACTCTTTTTTCTTCTAAAATATCAGGTATATCTCCTTGCTGAATGCGTTGCGCTAGTCCTTCAGCAATAGCAGTTTTTCCAACTCCAGGCTCTCCTATAAGCACAGGATTGTTTTTTGTTCTTCTTCCAAGGATTTGTATGACTCTGTCTATTTCTTCATGACGCCCAACGACTGGATCAAGCTTTGATTCTTTGGCTAATTTCGTAAGATTTGTTCCGAACTCGTCAAGTGTGGTTGTCTTGGCTGAGCTCTTACCAGAACCCCCAGAGCCTCCCCCGGCGGCCACTTCTGCTGTTTCTCCAAGCATTCTTATTACTTGCGTCCTGACTTTTGTTAAATCAACTCCTAGGTTCTCCATAACTCTTGCTGCTACCCCTTCGCCTTCTCTAATAAGTCCTAGTAAAAGATGCTCAGTACCTATGTAATTGTGACCGAGTTGTCTTGCTTCCTCAAGAGAAAGTTCTAAAACCCTCTTTGCTCGTGGAGTAAAAGGTATCTCTACAGCAACAAATCCAGAACCTCTACCAATTATTTTTTCAACTTCTACTCTTGAATCTTTTAGATTTACCCCCATTGACTTTAGAACTTTCGCTGCAACTCCAGTACCTTCACCAATTAAGCCTAGAAGGATTTGCTCAGTCCCAACAAAATTATGACCAAGGCGCCTAGCCTCCTCTTGGGCCAGCATGATCACTTTGATGGCCTTTTCTGTAAACCTTTCGAACATTTGGTCTAGGCCAGATGTATTTACTAATAATTTATCAGGATTGAGATGGGAATGTGTTACTAGTTAGCTTTCGTATAAACCGTAATCTTCTGAAAACCAAGAGAAATCTTGAAATATATAGATTTTAGGACTGAAAAAGAAGTAATCGCTAGTGGAGAGATGATGGTTTTAATGTTCATAGTTATCAACATACCGATATATAACTGCATTGCTGCCATCTTTATAAAGCTTTTTCCTCAGGCCAATTTGGTGAAAATCAAGACTCTCATAGAATAATTTTCCGGCTATATTTTTTTCTTTTACTTCAAGTGTTGCTATATAGATCCCAATTTTTCTTGAAAATTCTAATAGCGATAAAACCATAAGGGTTCCTACCCCTTGCTTTTGATAAAAAGGAAGAACACCTACAAAAGTGATATTTATTTCATCAGCTGTTAACCAAGCACTTGTAAGGCCTATCAAGTCACTATCAAGAATTGCTCCAATGGAAATTCTTTTGGAACTGGTCAATTCTTTATACCATTGTTCTTTAGTCCAAATCCCATTGAGTGAATTCTCATCAAGTTTTGTGCATTGATTTAAATATTCAACCCCGATTTTTTTGATCTTTGTCTGTGGATATAACTTTTTTTTCTTCATGTATTTAGCTTCACATGATTAAATCTATAAGTAAAGGAGTAAAG
The DNA here is from genome assembly GCA_003212515.1 of Prochlorococcus sp. AG-436-M02. Taxonomy (GTDB): domain Bacteria; phylum Cyanobacteriota; class Cyanobacteriia; order PCC-6307; family Cyanobiaceae; genus Prochlorococcus_E. The sequence goes on along the minus strand of QCPL01000009.1, from coordinate 19,866 downwards.
CCTTAAACACCTTCTCTTCTCTTCAAAAAAATTTATGGATATTTTCAGACCGTTTGAGGAAAATCGAAACCAAGCAAGTCCGAACAGGAACATTTCCCCACTTACGACTGCTCTTGACAAAGAACAAAAGCTAAATGTAGGTGGATGCAAACTTTCTAGTCTTGCGCAGGAATATGGGACTCCTCTTTATGTATTAGATGAACTTACAATTCGAACTTCTTGTAGAGAATATATAGATTCGCTGAGGAAATATTATCCAGGCAAGTCACTTCCTTTGTATGCCTCAAAGGCCAATAGCTCTTTACTGCTAAGTAGCTTAGTTGCATCTGAAGGAATGGGAATAGATGTCGTTTCTGAGGGGGAATTGATTACAGCCTTAAAAGGAGGTGTGCCTAGCGATCTAATAGTTTTTCATGGTAATAATAAATCAAGCGATGAGTTATTACTTGCTTATGATAATGATGTTAAAATAGTCTTAGATAATCAATTTGATATTGAGCAGTTAAAAGAAATAGTTAAGCTTGGGAATAAGAAGGCTAAGTTAATACTAAGATTTACACCAGGCATAGAATGTCATACACATGAATATATTAAGACAGGTCATATTGATAGTAAATTTGGATTTGACCCTGATGAATTAAGCGATGTTTTCGTTCAATTAAAGGATATTGAATGGGGAGAACTTATTGGACTTCATGCTCATATTGGATCTCAGATATTTGAAGTAGAACCTCACAAGGATCTGGCTGAGGTTATGGCTAAAACTTTACAGAAAGGTAGGGAGATTGGCCATCCCTTGGATATTCTTAATGTTGGAGGCGGTTTAGGTATTAGGTATGTAACTTCAGATGACCCTCCTACAATTGCTCAATGGGTGGAAGTTGTTTCGAAAGCGGTTTTAAATGCATGTAACAAAAGATCATTGGAATTACCTTGTTTAATGTGTGAACCTGGTCGCTCTATTGTTGGCACGGCTGGGCTCACTCTTTATAAAATTGGTTCCCGTAAAGAAATCCCTGGCGTAAAAACATATTTAGCTATTGATGGTGGGATGAGTGATAATCCTCGCCCTATTACATATCAATCTTCATATACAGCTTTTCTTGTTGATAGACCTTTGGCTAAGGCCAGTGAGATTGTGACTATTGCAGGTAAACATTGTGAGTCTGGCGATGTTTTGCTGCATGATTTCTCTCTACCAAATTGCTCAAGCGGAGATGTGTTGGCTGTATTTTCCACTGGTGCATATAACTCTTCAATGAGTTCAAATTACAATCGAATTCCAAAACCAGCAGCAATTATTGTTTCAAATGGCAATTCTGAATTAATTCAGCTTAGAGAATTACCTGAAGATCTATTGCGAAATGATATTCTTCCAGATCGTTTTATTAAAAAGGTTAGTTAGATTTAAGGAGAAGATTGGGCCAAAGGAGTGAATTTTTGGTGGATAATAAATTTGCCTTTTTTGCTGGATGCATTATTTGCAGCAGCGCTTGGGGTATTGCTTTTTTCAAGAGTTAAGGAACCTAGAACACTTTGGTTACTTCGTGGGTATTTGTTTCTTGTTTCTCTCGCATGGTTCGTTCAGAGATTCGCAACTCTTCCTATTACTTCAAAATTAATAGATGCATTGGTATTGGCTTGTTCTCTATCTTTGGCAATATTATGGCAAGGGGAATTAAGACGCTTAATGGAATTGCTTGGAACAGGCAGGTTAGCAGTTCTTTTAGGTAATACTCAGAAAGAATTCCAAGCTAATACCAGCACCGTCACTCAATTATCTGAGGCTGCAGGAATACTTTCTCAGAAAAGAAGAGGAGCCTTAATTGTTCTTGATATGGGAAGTGACCTTAGACCTGAAGATTTCCTTTATTCAGGAGTGCCTATAGATGCAAAATTTTCTACGGAATTATTGTTAAATCTATTTGCTTCAGATACTCCTTTGCACGATGGAGCGGTTGTAATTAAAGGTAATAAGATAATCTCTGCAGGCGTAATACTCCCTCTGTCTAGACAAAGTATTAGTCGCTATGGCACAAGGCATCTCGCAGCCCTTGGTATTACAGAGAGATTTGATAGATGTATTTGTGTAGTTGTTTCTGAAGAGACTGGTACTTTATCCTTAGCTAACCTTGGTCGACTTGAAAGGCCCATTACAAGTAGTAGATTATTGGATTTACTTAAGGAGTTTATGAGCTCATCATCTTCTGGTATATCAACAACTAAGACATCCAAAAATTCAAGTAGCTCATCGGTTTCATCCACAAAGTCATTAGCTTATAATTTTAAAGAAGAAAAAAGTAAGCTCAATTCCGATTTATTCCCTGAACAAAAGTAACTATATTTCCAATGATTTTTCCCTCTGCCATTGACAATGATGACCAATCTTTGATTGTTCCATTGCCAAGCCCTATAGATCCGGAGAAATTGCCACAACATATAGCCATAATTATGGATGGTAATGGTAGATGGGCAAATGCACAGCAGTTGCCGAGAACTATGGGACATAGAGCAGGTGTAGATGCTCTTAAGAGAACTTTGCGTTTATGTAGTGATTGGAATATAAAAGTTCTAACTGTTTATGCATTTTCCACTGAAAATTGGTCTAGGCCAAAAGAAGAAGTAAATTTCTTAATGACTCTTTTTCAACGTGTTCTAAAGAAAGAAATTGAAGCTCTAAATTTGAAAAAGGTTCGAATTAATTTTCTTGGTAATTTAGATCAGCTCCCTCAACGTTTGAGAGATTTGATTAACGAGTCAATAGAGCTTACCTCGTCTAATAGTGGGATACAATTTAATGTCTGTACTAATTACGGAGGAAGAAATGAATTGGTTTTAGCTGCTCAGAAATTGGCTCAACGTGCTCTTGATGGAGAGCTTGACCCTTCATTGATTGATGACAATGTTTTTGCAAGAGAATTGTTTACTTCAAGATATGTAGACCCAGATTTGCTTATTCGGACAAGTGGAGAAAGACGCATTAGCAATTTTTTGCTTTGGCAACTAGCTTATGCAGAAATTCATGTCACAGATACTTTATGGCCTGACTTTGATTCAATATCATTAACTAATGCCCTTCTTGATTATCAATCAAGAAGGAGACGTTTTGGAGGTGTAGATTCAATTGTGAATGAGAAACTTTAAAAGTTAAATTTAGATTCTTTTTATGACTTTACTTGACCCACCATCCCAAAAAACTCATGAGGTTTCAATCCGTTTTGATTGGACTCTGAATGAAATTAAGGAACTTCTTGAAAAGCCTTTGATTGAGCTTCTTTGGCAGGCGCAGCTTATACATAGGTCTGTTAATCCAGAATACAATGTTCAATTAGCCTCTCTTTTAAGTGTTAAGACAGGGGGGTGCGAAGAAGATTGTTCTTATTGTTCTCAATCAATTCATAATGCCAGCGATATTACAGATCAATCTGATTTTGATGTAAGAGGTGTTTTAAAACAGGCTAAGACAGCGAAGGAAGCAGGCGCTGATCGCTTTTGTATGGGATGGGCTTGGCGTGAGATTCGCGATGGCAAGCCTTTTGAGTCGATGATTGAAATGGTCAAAGGTGTTAGAAGCCTTGGTTTAGAAGCATGCGTAACTGGAGGTATGCTTAATGATGAACAAGCTTACCGTTTAGCTGAAGCAGGTTTAACCGCATACAATCACAACCTTGATACAAGTCCAGAATATTATGAGAAAATTATATCTACACGTACTTTTCAGGAACGCTTAGAGACATTAGATAGAGTAAGAAAAGCTGGTATTACTATTTGTTGTGGCGGAATAATAGGGATGGGAGAATCACTCAAAGATAGAGCGTCTCTTTTAAGAGTCCTCGCGACAATGAATCCTCACCCTGAAAGTGTACCTATTAATGCTTTGGTTCCTGTTGAAGGAACACCTTTGGAAGATCTTAAAATAGTCGACTCAACTGAGATGATAAGAATGGTGGCAACGGCAAGGATACTTATGCCAAATAGTCGTGTTCGTCTCAGTGCTGGTCGAGAGCAGTTAAATAAAGAAGCTCAGATTCTTTGTTTGCTTGCTGGAGCAGACTCCATTTTTTATGGAGATTCTTTGTTAACCACAAGTAACCCTACTGTTCAAGCTGATAAAGAATTGCTTTCTTCTGCAGGTGTTTCAGTCAATTGGGATTTGTATGAATAATTCTTTAGAACCTAAATGTGATAGTCATTTGTTTAAGGTTGCGGCCTTTTATAGTTTCTCACCTGTTAGTCAGGAAACCATCTCACCTTTGCTAGATGATTTAACAAGTATAGCCAAGACTCATCAGGTAAGAGGCACTGTCCTTGTTGCATCAGAAGGTATTAATGGAACTATTTGTGGGCCAAATAAAGGTGTGATTGCAATACAAAATAAATTAGAGTCTTTAAAACTTAAGAACCCTTTTGAGGTTAAGTTTAGCTTTACTTCAAAGTATGCTTTTAGACGTTTTAAAGCTCGTAGAAAGAAAGAAATAGTCACTATGGGAGTAGAAGGCGTTAACCCTGTAGAAAAAGTTGGCAGCTATGTTGAACCAAAAGAGTGGAATTCTTATTTAGATGACCCAGCTACTTTAGTTATAGATACTCGCAATAAATATGAAATATCTATAGGTAGTTTCGAAGGTTCTGTTAATCCCAATACTGAGACCTTCCGTGATTTCCCTAATTGGGTTAAAAACAATCTACGTTCCCTTTTATCTAAAGGTAACTACAAAAGAATAGCAATGTTTTGCACTGGAGGGATTCGTTGTGAAAAGTCTACTTCATTTCTGAAAGGAGAAGGATTTTCAGAGGTTTATCATTTACATGGTGGGATTCTAAAGTATCTTGCTGAAATACCTAAAGAAAGTAGTCGTTGGAATGGAGAGTGTTTTGTTTTTGATCATAGAGTATCTTTAAACCACGATCTTCTCCCAGGGGTGCATTGTTTGTGTTTTGCCTGTGGTATGCCTCTTTCTCCTGATGATCAAACAAAACTAAGTTATATTCCTGGTATCCAATGTCATTATTGTGAGGAAATTTTTAGTGATGATGATAGAGATCGTTTTAGAGAAAGACAAAAACATATTCGAGAGCTTCAACGAAGACTACCTGGCAATACACTATGGCCTAGTGCATGACTAAAAGTCTTTTAACAGAATTAGAGAGACAGGCTTCATCTGCTGGGCTTTTGTTAAGGATTCAGGTGAGACGACCTTTGAATTTGTGGATATTGAGATTAGTTGTAGCCAAGTATGTCGGTTCTGAGAAGGTTCAACTCTTAGGGGAGTTAAAGGGATGGGCATATAACTCTTCTAGTGGATTACAGCTTGACACTATGTTGGTCAGCAGAAACGCTCCACTTGGAGTTGGGGATTTAATTTGGGCGTCTGTCATGGCCTGGTCTATTGAGTCAACCCCTTGCAAAAAAGCAAGGCTGTTAGCAATAAATGACGATGAGAATCAACATAAGATTTTGTTGAGATATTTTCAAAGGAAAGGCTTTGAAAAAGTTCGAGAAGTTGGAAGCTCTCCTTTTGATTTGCCATTAAGAATAGTTTGGGGTGGAGCTGGTACCCTAATGGTTTCTAATTGCCTAGATGTATACAATTATAGTTATCGACTTTGGGAAAAATCTCTACAAAGTTAAAAAATTATTCTTGAGCAGCATGATAACTACTTCTAACTAGTGGCCCACTGTTCACTCTTTTGAAACCTAAGTCTAAGCATATTTTCCCAAAATCATTAAATTCTTTTGGATGCCAATATTTCATTACTGGTAAATGAGATAGTGATGGGCGTAAATATTGTCCAATTGTTATTTGCTGACAGTTTACTGATCGAAGATCTTTAAGAGCTTGAATTATTTCTTCACGCTCTTCGCCTAGGCCTAGCATTAGACCTGATTTAGTAGGGATACTACTATCTATTTCTTGAGCAACACGGAGTAGTTCTAAGGATCTTTCGTATGTAGCACCTCTTCTGACTTCTTTTTGTAGACGTTCAACGGTTTCAATATTGTGGTTAAAACAAACAGGCTTGGCATTAAGAACTGTTGTCAGTCTTTCTCTTTGTTTTTCCGTTGCTTTTGCTTTATCAATGCTACCTCCCCAGAAATCAGGAGTTAGAACTTCGATTGATATAGATGAGGAGAGTTCTCTTATAGCCCTCATTGTTGTTGTAAACATACTAGCTCCATGGTCTAGGAGATCGTCCCTAGCGACTGATGTTAGTACTACGTATTTCAGCTTTAGGGATAGAACTGCTTTTGCTACGCGCTCAGGTTCTAAGGGATCAAGATTCATTGGTGCAATTCCCTTTTCTACTTGGCAAAAGGCACAACTTCTTGTACAAACTGAACCTCCTAAGAGGAATGTTGCTGTGCCAGATGCATAACACTCACCACGGTTTGGACAACGACCTTCTTCACAGATTGTGTGTAATTTATATTCTTTAACAAGATTCTGAACCTTTTCTAATTGAGATACCTTACCTATTGTTGGTTTTATCCAATCAGGGAGCCTTTGTTTGGGCTTAATCGCGCTGTATTTAGTTTGTTTTGTAGATTTAGACATTCTTTTAGACTACTATTCGATCTCACGACGACCTTCAATGGCCCTGCTTAGGGTTACTTCATCAGCATATTCAAGTTCACTGCCAACTGGTAAACCATATGCAATTCTTGTGACTTTTACAAAAGCTTTTAGAAGTCTAGAAATATAAAGGCTAGTAGTGTCTCCTTCGACACTTGGAGTTAAAGCAAGTATTACTTCTGTTGTATTTTCTTTATCAACTCTGCTTACTAATTGGGAAATATTTAATAATTCCGGCCCAATTCCATCCATAGGAGAAATTAGGCCACCAAGCACATGGTATAACCCTTTGAATTCACGAGTCCTTTCCAACGCAATTAGATCTCGAGAATCTGCAACTACGCAAAGTAACGATGTATTCCTTTGTTTGTTTAGGCATATTTCACACTCTTCCCCAGCGGTAAGGTGGAAGCATTTTTTGCATTGCCCTACTTTGGACCTAGCGTTTAAAAGAGCGTTTGAAAATACTTTGATCTTTTCCTCAGGTTGCCGAAGTAAATGCAAAGCAAGTCTTTGTGCTGTTCTAGGACCAATTCCAGGGAGTTGTTCGAATTGATCTATTAGATGAGCAAGTGGTCGAGTAAAGCTGCTCAGAGTCTTGTAGGCAGATATATAGGAATTTAAACACTCTTCTGTCTTAAAAGGGAATTTACTAATTCTTATGTAAGTAAGTACATTGTAGGAAGAGATAGTTTTTTATCGAAAGCCATGAGAGCTTTTTTAAGATCTTGGACCAAATTTTTGTCATTACTAATTCTTATTGGTGCGCTTGTCTCATGCAGTACAGCTGCAACAGCTGGGCTCGAAGCTTTTCAAAGTACTAATGGCAGGTATGGTTTCTTTTATCCGACAGGGTGGACTCGGATTTCAGTACAAGGAGGACCTGAGGTTGTTTTCCATGACTTGATCAATAGTGATGAGACATTGAGTCTTGTTGTTTCAGATATTGGTGAGGACGTTGAATTAACAAATATGGGTACGCCTTTGGAAGTAGGAGAAAGGTTAATGAATGAGTTGTTAGCACCCAATGGAGGAGAAAGGCAGGCTGAACTACTCGCGGCCAATGCAAGGGATATTGATGGACATTCCTTTTATGACATTGAGTATTTAATTCACCTTCCAGACAAAGATCGTCATGAGATAGCAACAGTTGTTGTTGACCATGGGTCTTTATTTACTTTTGCTGCTGGTACTAACGAACTTAGGTGGAACAAAGTGGAAAGTTTATTTAGACGTGTAATAGATTCATTTAGCTTTTTTGTATAGGGATAAGTCCTATTTAAATGACTTTAAAAGCTTAATTATTTAATTAATTTAGATTATTTATGCCCGCTTGAACATTCCAAAGGTCAGAATAGATTCCTTTATTTTCTAATAATGATGAGTGTTTACCCGATTCAACAATAGAACCTTTACTCATAACAATAATTCTATCTGCATTTTTAATAGTGCTTAATCTATGTGCAATAACAATTGTTGTTCTATTTGAAGTTATTTTTGATAATGATCTTTGAATAGCTGCTTCTGTCTCATTATCTACTGAAGCGGTGGCTTCATCTAAAATTAATATTGGTGCATCTTTAAGAATTGCTCTCGCCAATGCAATTCTTTGGCATTGGCCGCCAGATAGTTTTTGCCCTCGTTCTCCAACTACTGTGTTATATCCTTGAGGAAGTTTTCCTATAAATTCTGATGCTTCAGCGAGCTTTGCAGCTTTTTTGATTTGATCAATCGTTGCATCATTATTTCCATAAGAAATATTTTCTTCAATTGTTCCATGAAAAAGATAAAACTCTTGACTTACAAGTGCTATTGCTCTGCGGAGGTCAACTAAATTAAATTCTTCTATAGGTACACCATCAAGCTCAATTTGTCCTGAGTTTAATGCATATAGTCTTAAAATTAATTTTACTAGGCTGCTTTTCCCAGAACCTGTTGAACCTACAATCCCTAGCGTGCTTCCTGCTGATATCTCCAGATTAAAGTTTTCAAGTAAATTATTTCTATCATCATATTTGAAGTCAACATTCACGAATCTTATGGCTCCGTTTACTTTTCTTGGATTAAGTCTTAAGGAACCACTTGAGATTTTTATCGGTCTATCGATTAAGTCTAAGACCCTATTTGTTGAAGCCATAGATCTTTGATATTCATCAAGGATATGACCTAGGGTTGTTAATGGCCATAGCAACCTTTGAGTGATAAAAACAAGGAAGCTATAAACTCCAATTTCCAAGTCACCTTGCCAGGCTTGGAGGCCTCCTATGACAAGTATTGCAAGAAATGCGAATAAAATAGCAAAACGTATTAATGGAATAAATGCTGCTGAAAGTTTAATAGCTTCTCTATTACTTAACTGATATGAGTGACTATCTTGGCTAAGACGCTCAAGTTCCCATGTTTCAGTGGCAAAACTTTTAATTGTAAGTATTCCACCTAAGTTGTTACTTAAACGAGCAGCTATGTCTCCTGCGTTTTCCCGTACATTCCTATACTTCGGAGCCAATCTTTTTTGGAAAGTTATTGAACCTATTAAAATTATTGGAATAGGTATAAATGCAAATATGGCGACGCCAGGAGCTAACCAGGCCATGGCACCACCAACAAGAATTACAGTAATAAACAGTTGGATTAGTTGATTTGCACCTTGATCAAGAAATCTTTCTAATTGGTTGATATCGTCATTAAGTATGGCTAGAAGGCGTCCTGAGCTATCATTCTCAAAGAAAGACATTTCTAGTTTCTGTAAATGGTCATATGCTTCAATTCTTAAATTGTGTTGGGTTCTTTGAGCAAGGTTTCTCCAAAGAAGTGCATAAAGGTATTCAAAAAATGACTCTGCAGTCCATATTATGAAAGATGCAAAAGCAAGGATTGCAAGCTGGAGTGGAACTGATGTGAATCCATAACTGCTAAGCCACGAGGATTTCTCTCTTATAACGACATCTATAGAAATTCCAATTAAAATAGGAGGAGCAAGATCAAACAGCTTGTTTAGTATTGAGCATATGATTGCAAATAATATTAGGCTTTGTTGCCGAGACTGGTTACGAAGGAGTCTAATAAGTGGTATATGATTTAGTTTTTTTGAAAAATTGATTTTCATTATTGTAGAGAATTAATCAAAGACTGAACTCTTTAGAGGTCTTTGTCCTGCAAATGTCTTTTGCTGACTTTACCTTCTCACCATTACTAATTCTTTGGATGAAACAGTTACATGTATGTTCTGCAATCTTACTTTTGATTGGACTTTTAAAAGTAACTATTTCATTCTTAACACTTTCAAGGCACAAAGTCTTAATAATTGTATTTAGCTCTTCTGCCTGAGAAGCATTAAAGGTAGATGTATTCAGTCCTATAGACAGAATTAATATCTTTAGAAATATTGATTGAAACCTATTTTTCATTAGAGCACTCTTTCTTATTAATTATGAGTGACGGTTGATTTTTAATTCTTTATTCATAACTTTAACTTTCTTTAAATTTTTAAAAATATTTGATGGCATTCCTTTTGGCAAATCAATAAGGCTGTAATTATCGAAGATCTGTATCCTCCCAATCATCCTTCCATTTAGGCCTGATTCATTTGCAATTGCACCTACTATATTTCCAGGTTTGACTCTGTCACGATGGCCTACCTCAACTCGAAAGCGTTCTTTATCTTTGTCTGTCATTGCATATTCTCTACGATGCCTACTTCTGGAGTCACGTCTATCATTTCCTTTCCTATATCTATCCGCTTGATGTATCCAGCTTTCATCATCATTTAAAAGCAAGGAATTTTCACCTATTGAGAGGTTGATTGCTGCCAGTGCAATTTCCTGAGGAGTTAGTTGTAATTCCTCTTCTACTTCTTTAATGACATCTTTAAGCATGTCTCCCTCCTCATCGCTGGTTGTATTTGTAGAAGCAATTTCCAATAGATCTTTTTTTATTTTTCTTATTCGATGCTTGTTAATAAGTTCATTAGTTGGTATTTCCATTTTTTCAATAGTTTGTCCTACCACTCTTTCTAAGTTACTCAAAAATGACCTTTCTCTTGGACTGACAAACAAAATTGCCTGCCCGCTTCTTCCGGCTCTTCCTGTTCTGCCAATTCTGTGCACATATGCTTCTGTATCAAAAGGCATGTCGTAATTAATTACCAGTCCTATACGTTCGACATCAAGACCTCTCGCGGCAACGTCCGTCGCAACAAGCACGTCTATTCCACCTTGCCTGAGCCTTTCAACAGTTCTTTCTCTTAGGTTTTGAGGAACATCACCGTTTAGAACAGCTACATTATGCTTAGCCGCTTCAAGGCTTTCCGCGAGCTTTATTGTAATGACTTTTGTTCGAGCAAAAATTATTACACCTTCTCCAAATGATAATTCTAGAACGCGTTTTAGAACTTCAAGCTTATAGCTATTTTGAATTGTTATATATCGTTGCTTTATAAGTTGTGCCTCTTTCTTTTTAGATTTAATAGTTATCTCAGCGGGATTCTTTAGATATCTTTTAGAGAGTCGTCTGATTTCAGTAGGCATGGTTGCAGAGAAGAATACCATCTGACGCTCATCAGGTAACTGTTCCAGGATCCATTCAATATCATCAATAAAACCCATTCGAAGCATTTCATCAGCTTCGTCTAGGACAAGACATTGTAGTGTCTCCTGAGTTAATGTTCCTTGGCGAATGTGATCCATTACTCGACCTGGGGTTCCAACTATAATTTCTACTCCTTTCTTAAGCGCATAAAGTTGTGACCTAAAGTCTGATCCCCCATAAACAGCTAGTATATTGATGTTAGGATGACCTGCTGAGTATGCTTTGAATGACTCTGCTACCTGCATAGCTAGTTCACGAGTAGGTGTAAGAACTAGGACTTGAGGATGTCTCTCTTTATCATTGATTCTTTCTAATAAAGGCAAGGCAAAAGCAGCTGTTTTCCCAGTACCAGTTTGAGCTTGTCCAAGCAAATCACGGCCAAGCATTAACTCAGGTATAGCTGCTTTCTGGATGGGTGTCGGCTCTTTATATCCTTTTTTAAAAAGAGTATCTATTAATCCTTCACTAAATCCAAATCCAGTAAATCCATCAAACTCATCGCTTGCTTCATTAGTTTGATTCGATGGCGATGATTCATTTAGCTGGGATGATTGAGCAGTCTCTATATTTTTTTCTTCAAAATTAACCTTAGTTGATTTTGAAATAGCTTCTGAAGAGGCCAACTCGTCGTTTGATTTTTCTTTAGTCATTTAGAAATTGGACACCTGATAAAACACCTTGAAAATCAGGCAGACAACCTCCAATCGGCTTTAGCCGCACTTTGTTGATGCGCCCTTTTTAAGGATCTTTTTAATCTATCATTCTGCTAGTCCCATTAGGCGCTAAATTTAGATTCTTGCTCTTCATGTTTCAGAACAAATTGCCAGATCTAAATTTAATTTGGCTCTTGTGATAGCTGTATAAATTAATTTTCTTTCATAATCTTTATTAGTTAACTGGTTCTTATCTGAAGAAGGGGTTTTATTAATAGTATCTGGCCAAAGGAAAACAACGCGATCGGCTTCACTCCCTTGTGATTTGTGGACTGTTATAGCAAATGCAGGGCTTATGTTTTTAACTCTTATTGGATGTATTAGGTGAAAGGATTGTTTCTTAGATGATTGACGACGAAATAAAAGATATTTATTTTCTTTTTCTCCAACTATTATTCCTAAATCACCATTAGCTAAATTTAATTCAGACTGGTTTTCGCCGCATATCACAGGAGTGCCTGCTGGCCAATCTAAAATACTCTTGTCTAAGGTATCTCCTAAGATGGTTTTATGAATGTGGTCAATGCTCCATGGCCCATATCTTCTAGGACAAAGAACCATTAGTTCTTCAAGACATTTCAGCAAATTATTGGCTGATTCAGCATCTTTTGTATTAATAGAAAGTGTTCCATCTGATATCAAAAATGGTGTTGTTTTTCGAGTTAATTCACTTAATTTAGCTTGATGTATTTTCAGTATCTTAATGATTTCAGGAGGAATCTCCTTTTTATTTGAAGAGATTACTCCAATGCTTGGTGATTTCTTAACCTTTAGGAGTTCGTTGAAAAATTCATTTATATCCTTATCTCTAATAGTATTAGCTAAATCAGCCAATTTGCCTCTGTTCCTATAGACTTTAGTTAGCCGAAATGCACATTTTTCAAAGACTTTTAATGTCTGTTGTTCATGTAGTTTATGCCATACTGCACCATTCCCAATTGGAGGCAACTGATCTGGATCACCTACTAAAATCAACTGACTATCCTTAGGCAGTGCTTTTAATAGACCTTGCATTAAGGAAAGATCTACCATGGACATTTCATCTACTACAAGGATATCAAGTTGTAGTTGAGTTGCTTCATTTCTCCTGAATACCCCTTCATTAGCTTGCAGCCATCGGTGAAGAGTGGTACAGGGAATATCTAATAACTTATGTTTTTGATGATCATCTAAGTGAATGATAGATTTCTGTATAGTTTCTTCCAACCGCCTGGCGGCCTTGCCTGTCGGAGCTCCAAGTCCAATTCTTAAGCCTTTGTTGATGGTAAGAACTTTAAGTAGCATTTCAACGATTGTGCTTGTTTTACCTGTTCCAGGGCCACCACTAAGCAGAATTAAATTATGATTATTAACAGCTTCTACTGCAAGAAGTTGAGCTTCATTAAGATTTGATTTTTTAAGATTGTTAGTTAATTTATTAATCTTTTGGATTTGATGTGGTGCTTGAGTTGATTTATCTTTTAAATGTTTTAATACATTATTCATTTCTTCATGCCAACGTCTCCAGCTAAGGAGATTTCCCTCCAGAACCATCGGAGAGTCTTGTCCTTTAATCCATCCGCTGGCCTTTAGAGCATCTAGATGATCTAAGGGCCACCCTTTTCCTTTGAGTTCTATTGAAGGCTTATTGCTATTTAATAACGTATATATTTCACCTTTATTTAATGAGTCCATAAGTATATTGATCAGGTCATCTAGATGTTCTGATGAAGTGATTGCTGGCAATCTTTTTTTTAAAGTCTTACTTAGGAGATTTATAAAATTAGAATCAAGTTTTGGGAGATCATTATAAGACATTAGGCACCACCTCTAAATAATTTATCTAGCTCCAGAATTCTTTCTATTGGTGCTTTCTCAATCATTAAACCGGGTGTTTTTTCTGCTGATTGATTTAGTTTTAACTCTTTTGAAGATGGGATGCCTCTAAGAAAAATATAAATGTAGCCACCAAGATGTTTTGAAGGTACATAATCTTTTAATCTCCATTTGAGATATTTGTGCAATGCAACTAAGTATAAATGTGCTTGAAGTGGGTAATGATGCAGGATCATCTGTTCTTCCATTGATTTGTCAAGATAGTTGATGGGACCACAGTCTACGAGATCTTCATTTTTTGAAGGAGACCCAATCCAATTACTCTTCCAATCTGCAACCCACCATCGACCATTTGTAGAAGATTCTCTATCTACAAAAACAAGGTCTATTGAGCCAGTAAGAATACCTTTGCTTGAGATATCAAGTTCTTTAAGTAAGTCTGGATAATTTAACCCAAAACGATATTCAGGATTTTGTTGGAAGGCATTAAATAGGTCTATTGATTGAATTGGGTTAGAATTTTTCGATAATGATAAATCAAACTGAAGTTCATGAATACGTCTATTCTTTGCTAGTTGGTTTAACCTCATATTATCGAACTCCCTTCCTAATGGAACAGCTAGAAGTCTTTTAAAACCTTCTTGAACATTGCCAATAAATTTCGTGTCTATGCCAGAGCGTGATAACTCACTTCTTATTAGGTGTAAAGAATTTAAATCAGTTAGAGGAGCTTCAAAATTAAGTTTTTCAAGAATTCTGTGAAGGCAATCTCCGGCAACAGGACCACGTGGAAAAGTTGCCAAAGGATTATTTGAGTATTGCTTAAATGTTGGCTCAGCTTTATCGCCTTGATAAGGAACCCCAGGTTGAATAAGATTAAGTTGCTCAGTATCTTTTCCTTCTTCAAGGAATTCTGGATTCTGAAGAAGTTCACTCTGATGCCTTGAGGATGAGATCCATTTTGAGTAGCTATATCTACCCCAATTTTTATCTAGTATTCGGTTTGGTGTTGGCCCAAGTCTAAGAGGGATATTTATCTTTGGAGGAGCCCAGAACCCATTGCTTTGAAGCGGCGCTTCTATTTCTTTTATTTTAATATTACTATTTTTATTATTTAACCAGCTTTTAATTGCTTCAGTGGAAAAATCATTTTGATTGCCTTTTATTATTTTATTGCCAAATAGCAGATGAATTAATGGGTTATTTTGCTGATTGTCTGCAAGGCTCCAAATGACTATTAACTTTTCTTCAGCACGTGTCAAAGCCACGTATGCAAGCCTTTCTGATTCCTCAAGAGCTTCATTGACAGCGCTTCTGATGAACTCTCTATTGATCCCCCAACCTGTAGAGAATAAAACATTCCATGTATTTGATTCCTTGAACTTCCATAAAGGACCTTTCGGTAAAGGAGGGGATTGCCAGAGATATGGGCATATAACTATTTTGTATTGCAGTCCTTTGCTTCTGTGAATTGTAACTAAATTTATAGCATTTTCAGTTATGTCACTATTTGGTCGTCGATCATCTGGAGTGGGTGATGTTGGATTCTGACGTTGATGTCTTAACCATTTAGCAGCGCCTTTTGCACTTAGATCTTGAAGCTGAATAATTTCCTGAACTATTTCTGCACATTGTTGAATATCTCCAAGTAATCGACCTTGTTCAGAAAGATTCGCAATATTCTTACTTTCCAGAAGTTCTGATAAACAACTTACTATACCTCTGACGGGTAACTTTTCCGCAAGATCAAAACACCTTAGGACCAGCTGATCTAATTCACCATTTTGGCTGCTATCCCTAAGTTTATTGATATCCCATTGAAGTAGTGGAGAGCAAGCTAAGAGCCTAATCTTTGATGAATCTGTAGGCTTTGACAAGCAATCTAAAAAGGTTTGTAAAACATAGGAAGCTTGGCTTTGTAATATGTCACCTTGACTGACGAGCCGACTATGAAGGTTAGCGGTTGCAAGATTTCTCCTGATTTTCTCTGCTTGATCATGGCGGTTTACTAGCACACATATGTCATCTAGTTTTGTCTCTGAATCACAATTTTGTAGTAGTTCTAGAATTGAATTTGTGACAAGAGTAGGAATTGATTCTTCAACTTGGGACTGAGTGGGCAATCCACGATTCGACGAAATACCTTGAGGAGATTTAATTTTAAAATTGATAATTTCAATAGGAGAGTGCGTTTTAGGAGCTAAATAAGTCTCATCTATTGAGTTAGAAGTTAAGGGAGCTACTTCGAGACCGGATTTCCTAAGCCCAGGTTTCATCAAATTATTTAGACAATTCATTAAGCTAGGCGTTGCTCTATAGTTTGTTCTTAGCGAATCAATTCTTGAAACTTGATTTTTGGCTTTTAAGTATGTGCTGAGATCTCCCCCACGAAATTTGTAAATTGACTGTTTTGGATCACCTATAACCAATAGAAAATGTTTTGGACTATTGCTAAAGGCTTCACTGAGAATTCTCCACTGCACAGGATCTGTATCTTGGAATTCATCAACCATTACGACTTTGTATTTTTCACGTAATTTTTCTTGTATTACTCTTGATGATTTCTTAGATAATTCAAAATTGATCGGGTCTAATGATTTAAGTTGATCACTAAAACTAACTAATCCAAGTAGAATTTTTCTTTGTTCTAATCTTTTAAGAGAGCAAGAAATTGCATGCTGCATTGCAAGTTCTGCTGGTAAATCATAGAGTTCTGCTATTGATTGTTGTAATTCTGGATAAACTAAGGACGATGATTTTAATTCATTAGCATCTTCAATATCTGATATCTTGCTGGGATGGAAATAGTCTTTTAGCAAGCTATTTCTCCTGATGGCATAAAAATCAGGAGTGTTTTTAGTTGAGCTAAGACTATTAATTTTAAAATTATACTCTTCAATCCAATTTGAAACTTCTTTAACTCTATTTCGTTTTGGTCTAGGTGAAAAAGGTCTTGTATTATTTATACCCATTGCTTTCCAGGTAATTGCTATTTGTTTAATTTTTTCTTCTAATTCTTGGCCATCATTTTTCCAATTTAAAACAAAGGAATTCCATGATTCTCTTACCCAGTTATTAAATTGCTCTGAAAGGGGTTTTGAATCATTTACTCTATTATTATCAACATAAAATTTGAGACTTGGATCGCTTTCTATTTTTAAAATCGAATTAATAAGATTTTCAACAGACAGGCCTGCAGCTTGCAGGCCCTTGAGTTGTTTTTCTGGAAGATCTAGCATGTGTTCATACCAGTATTCATAAGCAATTTCTAGGATTAATTCCTTATTCCCTGTTTCAGTTAGAGATTCAAGATTCATATTGTTACCTAGTTCTACCGCTTCCCTCCGGAGTGTCTTGCTGCAGAACCCATGTATTGTTGTAATGTCTGCATTGTCTATATTTTCTAAAGCTTTTAGTAGAAGAGTTGACCAATTAATTCTAATAGAGTCACTTTTTACTTTTAATTTGATCCATTCTTTTAAAACCTCATCTGTTAATTCGCTTGAATTGGAATGGGCTGCCTTTTCTAATCCTCTTAGGGCTAAAACAATCCGTGTCGATATTTTTGATTTTATTTCAGAAGCAGTAGCATTTGTGAAACTAATAATTAGCATGTCAGTTATAGAATATCTCTTCTCTGTAATTAACCTTAGAACCAAATGAGCCAAAGAAAATGTTTTCCCAGTACCAGCACTTGCTTCTATTAACCTAGTCCCAGGATCTAGTGGGTATTCATTTGGTTCGAAGGTGAAATTTTTACTATTCCTTTGCATGCTCATTATATTGTTAGTTACGCCAATCGAATAATATTAAGCTTTTAAATATAGCAGGAGTTTTTAACATATAATAAGCATATTCTGGATATTTTTTCTTAAGCTTTCTTTCTTCAAGCTTTGCTTTATTAATTAAAATAATTGATAGTAAAAGTAATAATGAGAGTTGAATTAGGCTAGTCTTAAAACCTAAATAGCCAATAGAGATAAATATAAGACTTTGGTAAAGTGGATGTCTACAATCTTTATAAATACCTTTTGTTATTAATATAGCCGAATCCATCGGCTCGGGAAGTGGAGATAAGTTTTTACCTAGAGTCTTTAAGGATAAATGTGCTCGATATATTCCATATATCAATAGGAAGCTAAATATTGTTTTAATATAATATGGCCAACTTATTAAAGTTGGCCAGAAAGGGTTGAAATAAGCTAATAATACTATTATCTGAGAAAATAAAAACCATTCTCCTTTCCTATTATCCTTTATCCCTTTAAGAGTAAAGCCCCATTCTTTTAACTTTATAGAAATTAGTTTACTTAGGGATTTGCAGTTAAAGAATTCCATAAAAATCATTTCATGACAAGACTTGAAAATAAAGGTTTATAGAGATCATTTAAGCAATTTTTGAAAATCTCGCTTTCTAGAAATATATTAACTCCACAGCTATCGCCAAAACAAAGTCTCATTTCTGGTTTGATATTTTCTCCATCTCTTCCAAAAGAACCTAACCATTTTCTTTTAAATGCTTCATGACCAAGTGTTTTTTTGACAAAAATTGCTTTTGCTATTTCCCATCCACTCTCAGGAGGTATAGGCCAACAATGAATGTTACCTTGCTCAACCATTAAATAAATTTTATCGAGTATCAGCAAGGCATTTTCTTTTGGAATTGATCCAAACTTAATTGATATTTCATATTGGTTTATTTTTGTATAAGAGTTGCTTCTTGAAACCAAGATTGTCTTCCTTTGGCAGTTACTATATGCACATGTTTGTAGATGAAGCAACCAAGTATTCATGATTGAATGAGGCTTTAATTTTCCAATCTCAACTGAAACTGTTACTTCGCTGTTAGTTAACATGTCGATTCTTTCAGAGTCAATCTCTAATTTCGTATTTTCTAGTCCTCCTATATCTACTAATAAAGAGCTTAGGCTTTCCCATCTAGAATCTAATATTTCACATTCAATATTACCTGCAGCTTTTGATGGAAGAATACCTTGCCCCCTGAGTTGTTTTTGCCAGTTAGTTTTTTTAATCAGTTTATCAGGATGTTTAAGGAACTCTTTGTTCTCAAGATATTTTATAGTTAGCAAGTTAAATCTTTGAAGTTCGCTCAATTGAAGTGACTCGAGATCCTCAATGTTAGTTTTTTTTTCAGTTACTCTTACTTGCATTTGATCAAGCCAGTAAATTTGTGGTGCTTTTAACCAGAATTTGGTTCTTTCACAAGTAAGCTTATTTTCACTACTTGTGAAATTTGCATCCCAGTTAAGTGGTATAGCTAAAGCAAATGATTTTTTTTGTGAATAGGCATTAATCCATTTCTTTGCATTAAGGTTGCGTTTATCACAACTAATTGGAGGAAGGTTTTTGAATTCACGGAAGTTCTCGTTACTTAATGGGTTGGCTGGAGGTTTCCTGAGTAAGCCGACTATTTCTTCTTCTTTCAATTCAGACTTAAGAAATTCTATCCACTGATGAATTACTCCTGGCGACTCAATTGTTTCTCCAGTTCTTTCATTCCTACTATTCCATGCTATCAATAATTTTTGTCTACAAGACATTAGTGATTCGAGAAGAACATAGCGATCCCTATCTGTACTTTTTGGATCTCCAAGTAAACGTTTATTGTTTATTAAGTTGAGACTCGACTTGTCTTCGTTACGAGGAAATACTGAATGATCTAATCCCATCAGAATAATGACTCGATGAGGGATTGCTCTCATCGGTTCGAGAGCGCTAATTGTTACCTTTCCACTTCTGTGTCCAAATCGACCACTTTCTAAGGCCAGTGATTCTTTTAGAATTTCACTAACAATAGAAATTTCAATCTTTAGATCACAATTTTCAGCAACATTTTGCCATTCATCAAGATATTTGTTAAGTAACTCAATCTCCCAAGTCCATGGACCTTCATTTTGAAAAAGAGCCGAAATATTTTCCTTTATTACAAGAACCCATTCATGACAATTTCTTTTTGATTTGAAGTCTGTTATGCAAGATATAAGTTTTAAAAGAAGCTTTGTCCACTTATTAATTTGTTGAAGAGAACAGTTTTCTGAGTAAGGGGAGATTCCATCTGGAGCCAATCCAGGTCTGCTTGGAAGAATTATGCCTAGAGCCCACCTTTCTAGACACCATGAAAGACTATGTGCTTCATCTCCATTTTTATCTTTGCC
>QCPL01000008.1 GCA_003212515.1 Prochlorococcus sp. AG-436-M02 | reverse complement strand
ACTTAACAACTCAAACCGCCCATTTTCGCCCAAATTTCTTGATATGAAAGAAATTTCCTAATGGCTAATGAAGAGTAAGCATACAGTCATGCCAAGGGATTAGAAGGAAGTTAAAAATCCTGTTCAAACTCTGTTCAAACTTCCCCCATCTCCATGAGACTCAAATATTGCCAAAAATTCAACATAGTAGAAGGAATCCATTCACACAAAATTCACACTTTAGTTGATTCGATTTCCTTAACTGATGTTCCAATGAGCGAAGCGGACCAACATCACGAAAGTACCGTTTGTATCTCCCCAACACACAAACCCCCACACTCGATATATAAAAGTGCAAACCTGATAATTCCGATGTCCCCTCAAAGGACTTTCTTCATCATCCTTGTTGAGACTATATGGATAGATAATTAATTAATTAATTAATACACAGTCAATATGCAAACTCTTTTTTTCAAAAACTAAAAGGAGATGAGATTTCTTTTATCCTAAATTATAGTAGAAAGTATAAGAATGTAAAAACAATTCAATAATTAAACACATGTCTTTATAATTATCCTAAATTATCTAATTATTAATTTAAGAAAAATCAATTAAATGATAATGAATAAAAAAAAGTTTAGAGAACTTTTAGGAGCAATATCCTTCTTAATTCCTCCATTAATTTATTCACAAAGAGTTATTGCTTCAGATGGTTCGAATAGTTGTGTTGATTTTGATGATATAGGCTTCTCAATGATTACTATCATAGTGGGTTTGGTTACTCTGATTTTCATAGTAGGGCTTCCTAACCGAACTCCTGCCTTTAATGTATGGGAAAGACTAAATCAAAGCGGGTATGATAGAATCTTTGAGGTTTTAACTTGCCTTGTTGTTAAGTTATTTGGAAGCTTTACTATAGGGATGTTTGTCGCAGATTATTTTATATGTGGAGGTTCACTGTGGCCTGATTGAAGATGATATTAACATTAGATTGGGATAAGATGTTAAAAAGATAAAAGACATTTAATCCTTACTTAAAGAATTAAAGTTCTTTTACTTTACAAGTTCTTTTAGCATAAGAGCTTGATTTTTCTAACCCCAATTTTACAGAATTTGAATACAGCCAGTTTCTAATTTTTGTGGTTCCAAGATAAATACCTAAAGATGTACCACTCTTTCCCCCATAAGAATACTTTTCTGATCTTCCATGTATTGCTAGTAGCAACAATCCATCAGATGGTGAAATATTAACAGGTTGGCAATTATTAAGATAATTAAAACTAGAAATCCAAATACAATCTCTATTTCTAGTACCCCAACTTGTACCAAGAACAGACTCATAAGCATTTGTTTTCCTTTTAGGACTCCATGATCTATCTTTCATGCATTTACTATAGGTAATGTTTGCAGCTTGATTATTATATTCAGGGTGCCAGATACTTGGGGAACTAGATTGTTTCTCCAAACCTATTATTTCGTTTGATAGGTTTACATATCCGTACCTATAATTTTTCTCATCTCTATCAAGTATTAAAGGCTTAATATTAAGAGCATTTCCAAATACTGCTCCTCCACTCATTCCAGTATTAGTTGTAGAATTATATAAAATATTATAACCATCTACACCTTCTTTTAAAAGGCTAACAATCTTTCCATGTGATTTTCTTAAAGTAGCTTGTTTAATTGCCATAGATTCATTTACATAACCTACAATCTCAAGAGGTATCCATTCATTCGTTTTCTCCCAAAGTTCAGAATCTAGAAAGGGCAGAATTGCTAACTCAAACTGTTTATCTGTTTTAATAGTTATTATTGCAAGATCTATATCTTGGAAAGGTACAGAAATAGAGATTGGATTAATAAAAACATTTCTTTCTACTTCTATCTCAATATCTGATAACTTACCTCCTCCTAAAACATGGTTAGCTGTCAAAAGTGTATAAGTATTGTTTATTTTACCAATAACCACTGCTGATCCTGGTGAACCTTGGGAGTAAACCCTTAAGATTGTTTTAGACTTTAAAGATAATTTGTTGTTTTTCTCTTCCTCCAATATTGTCTTGCCTGTGGACTTTAAATCAAATGCTTTTAGCTCTAATGTGGCAAAAGAACACACTAAGAAAAGTAACTGGGTTACAAATAAAAATAAAACTCTTCTTTGTTTAAAAGACATTGTAAGCAAATAAATAGATCTATTATTTATCTCTAGATAAACATGTTACCAACACATTTATAAGAGAAGTAAATTGTCAGTCTTTTTGTAATATATATGATAAATTACTATACCAAAAAATGGTCAGAGGACTACAACTTTGCAAGCCAAGAAGGCTATATGATCATTCATTTTTATAACCTAGACTACCTATTTTAGCCATATATCTAATATGCTAAATTATACTATTCATTTAGAGAGAGTTTTTGGAAGAAAAGAGTTGTTAGCCATCTCTTTAAAATACTTTTCATTAACACCATTTTAAAAATTATTAATCTTATTAGCTACTCCTATTGATTTTATATTGCTTCTAGATTTCACCCTTGTAATAAGAGCTTAAACTTACCTTCAAAAGACTTTATGTTAATTTTTTGCTTATTCTTTTTCAAATAGATTACATAATGATTTATATAGCAGCTAAAGTAATCAAGTTAATAGTTAGAGTGAAAATGAGAAAAATTAATTTAATAAATTTAATAGCCCTAATCGTCTTATGGCAAACTCAGTTTCTTGGATCTCATTCAAAAGCATTAGTTGAAAGAATTGAACACTCAAAAGATAGTGTTAGGCATTATAATATTGGCAACGCCAAATTGAGAGGTAAGAAATTTCTTGAGGCTATAGAAGAATATACTAAAGCAATTGAATTATACCAAAATTTCTCTATGGCATATACAAATAGAGGAATTGCAAATAAAAATTTAGGAAACATAAAAGATGCAATAGAAGACTACAACAAAGCTTTAGAAATAAACCCTTCTGACTTCACTGCCTTTTATAATCGTGGTCTAGTAAAATATGAAAAAAAACAATATCTTGATGCAATAAATGATTATAATCAAGCAATAAAAATAAATTCAAAATATTCTAGGTTTTACTTTAACAGAGCTCTTGCTAGATTAAGCATAAAAGATAAAAAGAATGCTTGCTCTGACTTTGAGAAATCATTGTCATTGAATAATCAGAAAATTATAGAGCTAATTTCTACTGATTACGCAGTGATTTGTCCTACCATATTCAAATAAAAGATCATTTATGCTGGTCTTGAAACATGTCAGTTATGTCTTTAAGCGATGGATGTACTTCATAGAGAATGAGATGAAGCAAGCGAATCAATGAAAGATCCAACAGCATTGGAGAGGGGCAGTTGATAAGTTTATGGATTAAGGAAAATTAAAAGGTCATAAGTTCTCAGATCATCCTTATACCTTGTATTTATTACGATCAACCTTCATTGAAAATCACTTAATGAAAGGAACTGATATCCTCTTGTTAGCTAGTACATGTGGCAATAGCGTTAAGACAACATGGACACCTAGGAACGGGTAGAGATAAGGAAACGAAAGAAAGAAATTACTGATATTGCGTACGGGAAGAAGATAACCAATGCAGTAGTTGTTCAACTATAGGCTGACTAGAATCACAATCAAAGGAAGAAGCTCTTTAAAGATTACAATTAATCCGAATACACCAAGTGTTATTGCAAGGTAGAAAGAAAGCCCACTTAGGACCAAAACGCACAGAGCCATATCCTTCAGGACTTGCTGGTGGGATCACTTCAGAGTCGATGGCCATTTGTAGTCTCAGGTATAACAAAAATTAGCTTGCTTTTGATTTTAAAAGTTATTGTTTTCACTAAAGAGACGGCCCTATTTTCATAATGAACCACATCACGAAAGCTCCATCTGTATATCCCAAAGACACCCCACCCCTAATCGATATCTAAAGGTTCTGCCTCAAAATCCCTATTTATACTGTATAAATTAATAGTTAGTTTATTACGTTAAAGTAAACATAACCCTGCAAAAGGATTGCATTTAAAAATGGTAGATTAATTAGAGCAAGCACTTCAGACATGAGAGCAATACTAATTTGTATAGTAATTGCAATAATATTGATTTACAATTACCTCGTAAATAAGAAAGCAAAGGTAGACAACGCTTTTTCGAACATTGAGGTTCAATTAAGTAAAAGATATGACTTAATCCCAGATCTTGCAAAAATGGTAAAGGTTACATGAATCATGAAGCAGATACTTTGATACGAATTGCTGAATCCCGTTCACAATCATTCAAAACATCTAAGGCCACTGAAAGCCAAGTTGCATTAGAGAACGGATTAACAAGAACATTAGGATCCATCATGGTGGCTGTAGAAAATTATCCAGAACTAAAAGCAAGTCAGAATTTCCTCGAACTACAGAAATCTGAAAACGAGGTAGAAGAACAACTTTCAGCAGCAAGAAGAACCTTTAATGCAATTACAGCTGAATATAATGCCGCTGTTCAAATGTTCCCAACTAACATTATTGCTTTAATTTTCAACTTCAAAACCAAGGTATTTTTTGAAGTACCTGATTTTAAAAAGGAAAACCCAGATATTGGAGATATTTTTGAAAATTGATGAATACTAAATCAGATTTTTCTCAAGACAAAGAGTCATATTATAAGAAGTATCTTCTGCCAAATCTGAGGCAATTAGAAAAGAAAAGAGTAACTACATGTAAAAAAATACTTCTCACAATTCTAATATTTTTAACTTTATTTATAATCTCATTAGCAAGCAAATCAATAATCCTATTTATAATATTAACAATACTATTGCTTATTATCATAATATACTACAGGAGTGTATCTGAGAATTTAAATTTAGAATTCAAGAAAAAGGTAATTCCTAAAATAGCTACTTTCTTTGATAGTAGCTTAGAATATAATCATTCAGGACACATAAGTAGCAAATATTTCAAAGAAAGTAATCTATTCTTTTCTTCTAGGGAATGGGGAAAAGATATTTGTAAAATAGATCGATTCACTGGAGAAGACCACATTCAGGGAAACTTAGATCAGACATCATTTGAGTTTAGCGAAATCAATGCAGAGTATAAGACGAGAAGGAAAAAGAAAAATGGCCGTATTGAAATAAAGTGGCATAGATTATTTAAAGGTTTTTTCTTTGTTGCGGACTTCAACAAAAATATTAATGGTCTAACTATTATTTTACCCGACAATTGGGAAGGCTCAATCGGAGGTATTGCAAAAATATTTCAAAAGCTTCCTGCTGTAAGTGGGACAGAATTAATCAATCTAGAGAATCAAAAGTTTGAGAAGCTTTTTAAAGTATATGGATACAATCAAAATGAAGCAAGATATATTATTACTCCTAAGCTAATGGAAAACCTTGTAGCTTTTAAGGAAAAGACTGGAAAAGATACTTATATTTCATTTAAAGGCAGTAATATATATATCGCTCTTTCTCATTACCCAGATATGTTTGAAACTAAAATATTCAGCTCATATCTAGAAAAAAATCTAGTTGATAATTTCTTTGAAGACATTGATATGGCATGTGGAATTATTCAAGACCTTAATTTAAATAGAAGAATATGGACTAAAAGTTAAGAATGATATAGTTATTCTATAGATTATTGCTATTTAATTAAATGCAATATAATTAAGCTATGTCTAGTATCGATAATGAGAAAGAAAATACCATCTTTACGACATAAAACAGTTAAGAAGCTTGTAGCAGTATCACTTGGAATTACAAGTATTTTTGGTTTGAACTCTTTCTTCTATTCTATAAATGAACATAAACTATCCAATGCAGCAGGTCAAATAGAAGCAATAGAAGCTCTAAATACAACCGCAAATATAGATAAGATATCTATATTTGAAAACCTAAAGAAGCAAAGCATATATTGCAAAAAGGATTTTCCTGAAAATTGCCAAAATTATTTTAATGCTCTAATTCAGGTAAAAAATCGATCTAAAGACTATAAGATTGCACTTCTAGAAACAATAGAACTTAATGAAAATCATCCAATTTTTGCAAGTATTGCTTCTGTTTCATTAAAGGCTGACCAAATTGCAAGCAATGGTTTTGGGCTTAGTTTCAACAATGCCAAAAAATTAAATATTGCAACAGCCTCTGAATATATAAATAGAGTTATCGAAAACGAAAATGCAAATATTAATAATTTCAATCAAATTGAATCAGGTTTAAGTACAAATTTAAATAAATTATACTTGGCAGTAAAATCATTAAAAGAAAGAGAGTCTCTAGGGAGAGAGCCAATTCAACATCTGAAAAGAAAATTAAATATATCTTACCTAATATTAATTATATCAGAGGCAATATTATTTCTAATAGTTTGCTCAGTAGACATTATAAATAATAATATTAGCGATGACTCTATTGAGGGAAAATTAAATAAGAAAAATAAAGTATTATTTATTGTTCCAAAAGTTAGACCTTTGATGTTGTCTTTCTTATTTGCATTAATATCAGTGATTATTGGACAATCTCTATTGTCTTATGAAATTGATAATATCGTACTAGGTCATTGTAGAAAAATGAATCTGCAAAATATTTTCAGTTATAACAATCTCGAGTCAATCCCTTACAAGAATAGAGTAGCTATACTAAACCTAATGAAAAGCCCAGTTTATTGCAATAAATATCTTTCTAATGATAGTAAAGTGAGTATCAATCAATTAAATAAATATCGAGTAAGTGATTACAAAGTCCTACATGAGATTCAAGGTTATAAAATTAGGTTATATGCCGACTCATACAACCGTATGGAGAACAGCAGATCACAGAAACAAAGCAAGTTACTAGTTTCATTATTAGTATTTAATGTTCTAGCACTTACATTTACGGCTATTTTCTTACAAGCTGATAGCAAAGAGATAGAAGGAGATTAAGCTTAATTATTATAATATTTATAGTATCAATAAATACTCCTTATGAAGTAATAATTTAAGTAGAATAATAAAAATATACCAGTTCTTAGATTAGAACTAACTTATGAGTTGATCACAATGATTAGAAACTTTTTAGGGATATGCTAGATTGATGATGAGATTTAAGGATTTTCATTAAATGATCATAAAAACTAATTTACTTATAATACCAATCATTGTCACTTCAACTTTATTGAGTGTAAGCATTCGCCCAATCCAAGCGAAGCAAAACTGTACTTCAGTTATATCAAATAATACCTTAGAGTGGAGTTTAAGTAAAATAAAAGAAAGCAACTTAGCTAAACTTAGTAATATTTCTTGTGAGGAGATAAAATCAATAAATAGGATGAGGAGTGAAGATATTATGATTACCAGTGGAAGGAAGAGAGGACAAAGTTTAATTTGCCTTAGTAATGATAAGGACTATCCTTGCAAGCATATAATTGGAATAATTAATCCTGGTTTTATAGATACTACTTATGCTTTATCTGAGATATTTTCTTTTACTCCTGAAGTACCAGAAGAACTGAATGAGACTGTAGAAAGATTATTTCTAAAACCTTCATCTCTTATTCAATAATTATCTATAATAAAGTCGAGATCTTTACTGGTTTATGTGAGATTAAAATAGTGCTATAATTGCATTGCATTAAGTTAAATAGGGAACCTAGGTCAGTGAAGATAAAAACCTTAACTCTTTCTATCTTTACCTTCCTTTTAATTCTTACCGGCAATAAAGCCTCCTCAATCAGTTCTTGCATAAGATTAAACGTTTTCAAATTGTTTGACATCAGGAAAGCTCCTCTTCATTAACTGATGAATATCCCATTTGGCCTGAAGCAATTTGCATATCTGCAGCGATTTCTGCTGGGATATCAATGAAAACAACTTCTAAGCCCCTAATTTTGTCTTCTAGAATAGAGATGTCCTTCTCAAGTTTATAGATTCTTTTCTCATTCTTGAAAAGACGATGCCAAACTGACGATCTGAACGAATAGAAGACTTCAAAAAATGATTTAATCTCTCTCATATCATTTACGCCTCATTTAGTGTAGGTGTTTTAAGATGTTTATCTTCTGATAACGAACAAGTTCCATCAAGGGATTCAAAAGCTGAGACAAATAGATCTAACTGAAAATATTTATCATCGATGCTAACCCCATGTTCTTTAGCTAAACATCCATCTCTTAAAAGAAGCATTTTTGCAATAAAAGCCTCCTCTACAGGAGTGACAATAGATCTTACGACTGGATTTAAACCAGTAGCCCCCGGATTAGCCAGGACAATAAGGGTCTTATTTGCATTAATAGTTAAGTCAGGCGGACACCAAACTTTCTGAATAGTTGGGTGAAGTGGAATGATTGCAGAGAAAATAATTCCTTCTCCCGCAGGATAGATTGGGGCAATAGCTATAGCGCTATGACCATCAACGTTCTCAACTAATGAAGGTTGTTTAAAAAATGACATTTGTTTGAATTAATAAAATTAATAAATTTGCTAAACCTCTTTTCCCTTTGAACTGCCTTATGCAGGCAAGACAAGAATGAGTTACATCTAGAATCCTTGCCATTTAAAGTTCTCACAAAAAAATAAAGATTTAACAGCCTCCTAAATCGTTGTGTGGTGACCTTGACCAATGCAGATACCAATAATGAAGTTGATTCAAACTTCTAGAGGTTTTTGCGAAATTCGTTGCTGACTGAAATTCAGTTATACAATTCGGAACACAATCCTCTAAGGAAAGTTTCGAATTTCCCTTAATCTTTTTGACTAAAGGATGACTTAATGCCATGTTGTAGGTCATGAGGATGACTTTTAGAGTGTGTTCTCTGCCTTCGGGCTAGATCCATGAAGTGTCAGCTTCATGGATCTTTTTAATGCTCGCAAGCGAGCTCAAGCAGAGATAAAAGCAAGCTAGCAGAAAAGAGACCTATTGGTCTAAAAAATCTGAGATATACTTTTCCTTGAAATCAAGATTCCTCTAACTGCCTGGTGTAACTACTATATTTATTGTTAAGAAAATCAACAAAGACTATTATTTTTGCTATATTTGCAGGTATTCAGAGATTTTATTGGAAATGACTTTGGATAGTCACAGGTCAGATAAGTACTACCTTGATTTCTCAGAGTTAGAGCAGAAGACTGTCGAAGAAAATATTGACGAGTTAGTTGCTTGTTCCTCTCTTATTCGAAACAAGCTGTTAGATGCTCTAATCCTTTACTCAGGATTGAAAGGAGCTAAAGGCGCAGAAGTAGGCTCAATGCTTATAAATACGTTGATAGAGCAAATTGATAATTCAAAAGCTATAGATATCTTTTCAAAGTTATTTGGTATAGAAAAGACCAATAATCAAGGACAAAAGGAAAGAGCAACTTTTCTCGACATTTTGCCAATAGTTAACCAGAAACTTACTGCAAACCTACCCTGGACTAATGAAAGTGGTTTTCTACTTTTTAACGAAAATGTTGAAAAAGTTCTTAGAGAAAGAGATGACGTCTCAATGAAAATTGAAAAGAGTGATGTACATGGAAAATTAAAACCATTGGATACCTACCATGATCTTGTTATTAAAGAAATGCAAACCAGCAATAATCGTTCAAAAGATATTTTTCATATGTTCATCAATATGAAACTAGCTGAGAAATTTAACTGCAAACCAAAGTTGATACCTCTTGAAAATAGTAAAGAAGCTAAGGAGAACCCTGTAATTGAAGGTAAAAATATCGAAAGCTACATAGAAGATTTATTTGACAAATATTATGAGCAGACAAAATCATCTATTGAGAAAAAAGGAATCATGCCAAAGCTTAGTAATGAAAATAAGGTTTGGGATTCATTACTTAATGCTGCAAAAGAATTAAGAGATGCAATGTTATCTCTTCATCAAAAAGACTATATAGATCTAATTAGGAAAGTAATGGAAGATAGCAAAAAGAAAATCCTTCAAGAAATAAGAAAATTCCTTAAAAGCAATAAGCCTAAATTTCATGAAATGTCACTACCTACATTAGAAGAAATTTCATCAATTAAAGGTGGCTATGGTTTAGTAAAACGCATTTCTAGCAATGGTGGATATATGCAGGTGAAAAAAGATTATCTTGCTTGGATCATAAAAGAGAAAATAAAAGAAGAAAGTGTAGATTCGCCAGAAAATTCAAAAAAAGGGATTTATGATTCTCATGCCTACACTGTTGACTGAATCTTTGTTCATACCAATATTCGAACTTTATTCGAACCTGCGACCTAGTGCTCCGAAAGCAATGGATCAACTAAAAGCACAAACCATATAATTGAGTAAGAATAGATAAGAGAATGCAGGCAATTCCTAGGTTTCAACACCGAGAACAGCCTCAAAGTATCACAATTAAACGCCGAGATCCCTTGCTATGACTGAAGAAACTAGGTTTTGGCTAATGAAGAGCGAGCCAAATGTTTATAGCATAGACGACCTAAAGAATGAAGGAACAACTCTTTGGGATGGTATTAGAAATTATCAAGCGAGAAATTTTATGAGAAAAATGAAAATCGGTGACCAAGTTTTCTTTTATCACTCAAACTGTAAACCCCCTGGGATAACGGGACTAATGGAAGTAATTGAGACTAATTTAATTGATCCAACCCAATTTGATAAAAAATCAAATTACTTTGACAGTAAGTCAAAAAAAGAAAGCCCTCGTTGGGATTGTGCAAAGCTTAAATATATAAAAAAATTTAATAAGTTACTTAGTCTTAATGAAATTAATGAGAGTTTTAAAGGAAGTGAATTGATTCTAATTAGAAAAGGCAATAGATTATCTATAATGCCAATACATTTAAATATTGCCATGCAAATAATTCAGTCACTAGAGAATTGATGATAGAAATAAGAATTTCATTTGATTATTAAAAAACCGAGTTTTTATTTTTTACTTAATTAATTTAATCTCTATCAATGAATGAAGGGGACCCAAACATATTGCCTATATATAACCTAGTGATAGATCTTGATTCAACCCCATTCTGAACAAGGAACCCTGCTAAAGCGGCTTGAACGAGCCTATACTGATCCCAATTTGGGTATCGCTCTATAAAATCCTTCATAGCCTTATTCAATGGAAGCGGTAAGCGAGATTGAAAACTAATGATTGAATCTTCTCGCTGCACAAAATTGGCTGACTGTTCTTCTAATTCATTTGAATTGTTCAAGTGATCCGCTTTCATAATGAAAAAATCTTTTCCGTACAACTAGTTCCTCATATGGTGAGATAAACGTCAAGCAAGCGATAAATCAAGAATCTCATCAATTCTCAAAACAAGATCGGAAGCGAGAGAAGAGCCTTCGTTTTGAGCTAAATTAAACTTATAGCTGATTCTCCATAAAAGTCAACAGAAAATTTACTTTTCACTCTTTTCCACAATTCCTTGCATAGAGGAGCAGTTAGATGTAGAACTTGTGGAAAAAATGTGCAGTAAGTCTATAGATTTAACAAAGAGTCTGAGAATTTTAAGAATACAATCACATTTTCATTGCTTCGAATCCCACATTGTTCTCATTGCCGCAACAAAAACCTGAGCAGCTGGGATAGGCCAAAAAAGTTCTATGCCTCTTCTTTCTTCATTTTCTGAAGAAAGAATCACCTTTAAACTCCAACTATCCCTGTTGCCATTAATACAAGCCCAACAAGGATAACGTTCCATTTCCAAGCATATGTCTTCTTCTGCCATTAAATTATTTTTTAATTTTCCATGCTCATCAATTAAATCAAAAATAAGAGCGCATAAGGTTTCCCATTCTGTATACAAAAGTTCAACCGAACAATCTTTCGCCCCAATTAAAATAGAAAACTTTTTCCTAGAGATATCACTTTCAAGCCTCCACCCTAACCCCTCTTTTTGAATCACCCTGGTAGCAAATCAGGTTGATCCTGTTCATCACTAAGTTCAATAATTGATCGTTGTACTGGTTTTACAGATGATTCTTCCAATAGTCCATCAAAATCATCAAAACGTCGCTGCTTAGCCCTAAAAGCTATACGCACAGTAGTTAAATACCTATTACTAGCTTGACGAATAAGACTTTCGCCACGCTTCGCAAGATCTTGAGAATCGAATCCAGCTTTAATCACACAAATATTGAAATAGTTTAGGTAGTTTAATTGATAATGCCTCAAAGAGGCCAAAATACAAGAAATAGAAAATAATGCAAGTTAATTGAACCTCCCAATTGATAACAATGTCAAAAAATTAGCGGGCACGCTTGCTATTGATCTAGGAAGTACAACTACAGTTGTGGCCTTCCAAGAAGAAAATCAAGGAACTGTTCAGTTGCTGGAATTACCCTCAATTACTAGAGCTCCTGGAGAAGTCCCAAGCCTTATATGGAAATCACAAATCAATGAAGAGCCATCTTTTTTATTCGGTCAAGAAATCGAAAATCTATCTCTAGAGCAAAAAAGCGATGAAGCACTTATATCTGACTTTAAACGCTGGATAGGCGCTCCAAAAAATCTAGTCCCAAAAAATTTTGGATTGTCTCCAGAAGATGCAGGCGAAAAATTAATCAAAGAAATTTGGAAGAGAATACCTGCTGAATTAGAAGTAAAAAAACTTGTCTTATCCGCTCCAGTTGAAACCTATAAAGAATATAGAAAATGGCTGCATTCCGTTTGTAGTAATTTAAATGTTCAAGAAATTGCCTTAGTAGATGAACCTACAGCAGCAGCATTTGGGGCAGGACTCCAAGGAGGTTCGAAGTTATTGGTAGTTGATATAGGAGGAAGCACAATTGATATGTGCATGGTTCTTCTTGAAGGCGGTGAAGGTGAAGCTGAACCAATTGCTCAATTAATTCGCTTTGGTGGAGAAGACCTAGAAGGAAAAAGCAAGCAGGTTATTCGTTGTGCAAAAGTTCTCGGGAAAGCAGGCCTTCGCTTAGGGGGAAGAGATTTAGATAGATGGATACTCAATTACCTTTATCCAAATTCTCCACAAACTGAATTGCTTCTTAATGCGGCAGAAAAATTAAAATGCAGGCTAAGCGAAAAAAACCTCAATGAAAACACAAAGATTACCGAAGAAGTTTATCTTCAATCACAAGAAGAACCAAAGAAATTCTCCTTAAGGAAAGCTGAATTCGAAGATCTGCTTAAAGAAAAAGGTTTTTTTAAAAGTATTTCAAAGTTATTAGATCAAACTCTTGCCAGAGGTAGGTCTAATGGTTGTGAGCTCGGAGACCTCACAGGTGTAGTAATTGTTGGCGGTGGCTCCCAAATACCTTCCATTAGGAATTGTCTCATCGAAAAAATTGGGAACACCAAGTTGCTTGTTCCGCCTCCAATAGAAGCAGTTGCAATTGGGGCTTTAAAATTAACTCCAGGAGTAATGGTTAGAGATGTATTAAATAAAGGAATCGCATTCAGGTATTGGGATCTAAAGAAGAATCAGCATGACTGGCATCCTATTTTCTTTTCTGGGCAACCATGGCCAACAATTAAACCGTTAGAAATCATTATCAGTGCCAATACAAACAATCAATTAGAAGTTGAATTAATAATTGCTGACAATGAAATAAATCAAATTCAAGAAATTGTTTATATGAATGGAATACCTGTTATTCAAGATAGTGAAACAAGTTCTATCCCGGAAATATTTCCTTGGGAAATAGAACCAATCATGGTCAAGCTAGATCAACCTGGAGAATTAGGCCTAGATTGTTTAAAGCTACAATTTTCTATAAATGAATCTTGTGAACTTCATTTAAAAGGGATTGATCTTAGAAGCAATAATGTGGTGTTCAAAGAAATAATTGGATCAATGAGATAGAGTTTTTTTACTATTATCTAGCCTTCCCAAGATAGACCCCTTCTTCACCATCAATTTGGTTGAGTCTTAACTCAATAGTTTCCGTCCTTCTTGTAGGGACCTGTCGACCATAGAAATCAGGCTGAATAGGAAGCTCTCTATGTCCACTTCTATCAACCATAACCAACAGCATAACTTTCTGGGGTCTTCCCCAAGCTTGAAGTGATTCAATAGCTGCTCGAACTGTTCGTCCAGTGAAAATGACATCATCTATTAAAAGCACTTTTCTTCCATCCAAGCTTGATGGCAAAGAAGTTGGAGCAGCCATTCTTGTCCCTACTCGAACAAGATCATCTCTATAAAAAGTTGGGTCAATAATACCTTGCTCAATTTGATGCCCTGATTTCTCCATTAATTCACTAGCTAAAACTTCTGCAAGTTGAATACCTCTAGTTGGTATACCTAACAGCAACAAATCCTTCATATTAGAAATACTCTCAAGAATTTGCGAAGAAAGTCTTGTCAGAGTTCTAGCCAACTCATCCTTGGAAAGGATCTCAACCCTTTTGGGAATAGACTGATCAGTCATTGACAATTGGTTTCAATATCATTTTACGTAGGTTTTGATGATTTGATTCAATTTGGAAAAGCTAACGGAAGTTAATACAAATAATGCCCATGACCAACAAAGAAGTAATTTGAGGTGAAAGCTTACAAAAAACAGGGCTTAAATCCTACACATGCCGAACATTAGTTCCGCCCCTTCAATCAAATCAGGTCATGTAGCCCCTGTTGTTTTAACCATCCTTGATGGATGGGGCCATAGGGAAGAAGCTAAGAATAATGCCATAAGTGAAGCAAATACACCTGTAATGGATGCTTTATGGAATGCATACCCTCACACACTTATCCAAGCAAGTGGTGCAGATGTAGGCTTACCTGACAATCAGATGGGAAATTCTGAAGTAGGTCATCTAACTATTGGAGCAGGGAGAATAATCCAACAGGAACTGGTAAGAATTAGCAATACAATAAAGTTTAAAAATCTTGATCAAATTTCAAATCTAGAAAAGTTTTCTCAAGATTTGGTTGAAAACAACAAAACACTGCATTTAATAGGTCTATGTTCAGATGGTGGTGTTCATAGTCATATCAATCACTTAATTGGACTTTTAGAATGGGCCAAAGACAAAGGGATTAAAAAAGTTGCAATACATGCTTTTACCGATGGTAGAGATACACCTGCTAAAAGCTCCTTGCAATATTTAAAGCAAATTAATAAGAAAATTGAATCTCTTGGGATAGGAGAAGTTGCAAGCTTATGCGGAAGATATTGGTCAATGGATAGAGACAACAGATGGGAAAGAATAGAAAAGGCATATGACTTATTAACCAACCCTGACTTTCCTGTAAGCAAATTCAATAGTGATGAAATTATTGCAAAAAGTTATAAAGAAAATATCACTGATGAATTCCTAGAACCTGTAAGACTTACCTCTTCATATCTTCAAAAAGGGGATGGTTTAATAATGTTCAATTTTCGTCCTGATAGGGCTCGGCAATTAATTAAATCACTAACTATTGAGAATTTCGATGATTTTCATCGAAAGCATTTCCCAAGAATAGAAGCAGTAACTTTTACACAGTACGAAGCTGGCTTACCAGTTTCAGTCGCTTTTCCTCCAGAATCTCTTGACGACTTGTTAGGCCAAGTAATTTCAGAAAATGGTCTACTTCAGTACAGAACTGCAGAAACTGAAAAATATCCACATGTTACTTACTTCTTTAATGGTGGTATTGAAAAGCCTTTGCCTGGGGAGCACCGCCATCTTGTCCCTTCCCCAAGAGTAGCCACTTATGACATTTCACCTGAAATGTCAGCTGAAAAGCTAACAAGAAGTTGTCAAGATGCAATAGAAAGTGGTGTTTATTCTCTTATAGTTATTAACTACGCAAATCCTGATATGGTTGGACATACTGGTATTCATGAGGCAGCCAAAAAAGCAATTAATACTGTAGATACTTGTATTGGTAAGATTCTCAACTCGACTGGAAAAATGCATGGGACGCTATTAATCACTGCAGATCATGGGAATGCTGAATTAATGAAGGGGCCAGATGGAGAACCTTGGACTGCGCACACGACAAATCCAGTACCTGTCATTCTTATAGAAGGAGAAGGGAGAAAAATAGAAGGTCAAGGGAACTCTCTTCGTCTAAGGGATGATGGCGGACTCGCTGACATAGCTCCTACTCTGCTTCAATTATTATCGTTAGAGAAACCTGCTGCAATGTCAGGTTCATCTTTGATTGAAATCATTGAGACCTCCTCTAAGGCTTCACTTGTCCCTCAACCTGCCTAATTAACCTTCCAATGCTAATTTCTGTTCTTTCTTGGGTTTGGGTGTCCAGTGGATTATTACTGATACTTCTAGTACTCCTCCATAGTCCAAAAGGAGATGGAATGGGGGGGCTTGCAGCAAGTGGTAGTTCTATGTTCTCTAGCGCTAGTAGTGCTGAAGCAACATTAAATAAAGCCACATGGTTCTCCTTAACTATTTTCCTTGGACTTGCAGTAATTCTGAGTGCTGGATGGTTAAAATAAAATTTAAATAATCCTTATTTATATTTTCCCACTCATTTTCTTTACATAAAAGCTTCTAGATTTCTTAAAATGGTTTGGAAAATTAATAGGATAATTCTTTTTTTTATATTTTTCTATCTTTTAGATGTTTCAGGTGGATATGCTAGAAAAAGGATATGTGATATTAAATTCAATGTAAAAGTAGGGGTTAAAGAACTAGAGAATAAAGTAAATCTAAACAATAGAAATAAGACCGTTGCCTCAAAGGCTGAGTTTTACTGCTATCAAATAGGTGTTGAACATGATATTAACTTGCAGCCAATTAGTACAAAACCTATTTATGCATGCTGTCGAGATTAAAATTTAAAGATAGCAAAATAGATTGAAATTAAAAGATATTTTACTTTATCCAAGTAGATTAATCTAATTAAATCTATAGAACACTAATTAATAATTAGTTGAGAATCATAGCTTACTAAAAAAGACTAGGCTTGTGCCCAGTCTTTTTATGATTTTGTTCTATTGTTAATAGCCGCAACTAATCAATAATCAAAATCACCGCCCATTCCCGAACCTGCAGGTACAGATTCTTTCTTCTCCGGCAAATCTGCCACTATACATTCAGTCGTGAGTACCATCCCAGCAATAGAAGAAGCGTTTTGAAGTCCAGAACGAGTAACTTTGGCAGGGTCTACAATTCCAGCATCCAACATATCCACATATTCACCTGAAGCAGCATTATATCCATCATTTAAGGGCTTGCCTTTTACATGCTCTGCGATGACTGCACCATTAGCTCCAGCATTTTCAGCTATTCGCATCAATGGAGCGGTCAAAGCTGCCTCAACAATATTGGCTCCTATTAACTCTTCACCAGTTAAATTTTGCCCTGCCCATGCTTGAACATCGGAAGCCAAATGAGCGAGAGTGGTACCTCCTCCAGGAACAATTCCTTCTTCAACAGCAGCTTTAGTTGCATTAATGGCATCCTCTAAACGCAGCTTTTTATCTTTCATCTCAGTTTCAGTTGCAGCTCCAACTTTGACTACAGCGACTCCTCCAGCAAGCTTCGCCAACCTCTCTTGAAGCTTCTCTTTGTCATAAGTGGAGTCTGTTTCATCCATCTGTTTCTTGATTTGCTCACATCTTGCTTGAACAGCAACTTCATTCCCTTCTGCAACAATAGTTGTTGTGTCTTTATTAATAGTTACTCTTCTAGAAGTGCCTAGCATCTCTAGGGTTGCATTCTCTAATTTAAGACCAGCGTCCTCGGTAATTAGTTGACCATTAGTCAAAACCGCCATATCTTCAAGCATGGCTTTACGTCTATCCCCAAATCCAGGAGCTTTGACAGCTGCAACATTCAAAACACCACGTAAACGATTTACTACCAAAGTAGCCAGTGCTTCCTTTTCGATGTCCTCAGCAATAATTAAAAGAGGCTTACCTGTTTTAGCAATTTGTTCTAAAACAGGTACTAGATCCTGAACTAAACCTATTTTTTTATCTGTAAGCAAAATATAAGGCTCATCTAAAACAGCCTCCATTCTCTCGGTATCAGTTGCGAAATAAGGAGAGATATAACCTTTATCAAATCTCATTCCTTCCGTAACTTCTAATTCAGTTGTCATTGATTTTCCTTCTTCCAAGGAAATAACACCTTCTTTACCTACTTTATCCATTGCATTTGCAATCATCTGTCCAACCTCTTCATCATTACCAGCAGCAATAGTTCCGCATTGGGCAATAGCATTACTATCACTTATAGGCTTAGCCTGTTCTTGAATCTTGGACACAAGAAAGTCTGTTGCTTTATCAATTCCTTTTTTTAAAGTGATTGCATTTGCACCAGCTGCAACATTCCTTAAACCTGCTTTGACCATCGCATGAGCTAAAACAGTTGCTGTTGTAGTTCCATCACCTGCAGCATCATTTGTCTTTGAAGCAGCCTGCCGAATAAGAGCAACACCAGTATTTTCAATATGATCCTCAAGCTCAATTTCTTTAGCGATGGTTACTCCATCATTGATTATTTGAGGAGCACCAAACTTCTTTTCTAAAACTACATTTCGTCCTTTAGGGCCAAGTGTAACAGCCACAGATTCAGCCAAAATGTCTATTCCTCGCTCGAGTGCACGGCGGGCTTGTTCGTTGTAAATGATTCTCTTAGCCATGGGGGGCGATGTGCTTAAAAAAGAAGGGTTAAATAAATAAAGTTTTGCTTAGGACTACTAAGCAATCTGATTCAGTTGACTACAGCAAGAATATCCTTTTCTGATAAAAGGACATATTCATCGCCACCGAGCTTGATATCAGTGCCTGCATACTTGCTATAAAGGACTTTGTCACCCACTCCAACTTCAGGAGCTTGTCGGGAACCATCTTCGTTTCGTTTCCCAGGACCAACCTGAGCAACCTCACCAACTTGAGGTTTCTCTTTGGCAGTATCTGGGAGCAAAATCCCACCCGCCGTTTTCTCTTCTGATTCAGAGACTTTAATAAAAACGCGATCTCCAAGTGGCTTAACAGTGGAGACGCTGAGAGAGACAGCCGCCATGAATTAATGCAGGATCAATAGTTTGACGAAATTTTCGCCTAAAGAGACGAGGAATTCTCGCATCCATATGAACAACAAGATATTCACCAAAGCATCCACCCGACTACAACTGTTCTGTGCGGTTGACCGAACCGCACAACAATCCTTCCCTGCATAGTGGTAGTCTTGCGCGGTTTAATGTGATTTGCTTAAAAGTAAATCTTTAAAAGATTTTTGATTCTTATGGCTGCTGCTGCTACTGCGTCTACCGGAACAAAGGGTATTGTCCGACAAGTGATTGGACCCGTTTTGGATGTTGAATTTCCAGCTGGTAAACTCCCTAAAATCCTTAATGCGCTTCGAATAGAAGGTAAAAACCCTGCAGGTCAAGATGTAGCTCTTACAGCAGAAGTTCAACAGCTGCTTGGAGACCATCGTGTTAGAGCTGTCGCAATGAGTGGCACAGATGGTCTTGTAAGAGGGATGGAAGCTATTGATACAGGTGCAGCCATTTCTGTTCCTGTTGGAGAAGCAACGCTTGGAAGAATATTCAATGTTCTTGGTGAACCAGTGGATGAACAAGGTCCAGTAAAAACCTCTGAAACTTCTCCAATCCATAGAGCAGCTCCTAAGCTTACTGATCTAGAAACAAAGCCAAAAGTATTTGAGACTGGCATTAAAGTTATTGATTTATTAGCGCCTTACAGACAGGGTGGAAAAGTTGGTCTATTTGGAGGTGCTGGTGTTGGCAAGACAGTATTAATTCAAGAATTAATTAACAATATTGCTAAAGAGCATGGGGGAGTGTCTGTATTTGGCGGAGTTGGTGAAAGGACTAGAGAAGGTAATGATCTTTACGAGGAATTCAAAGAATCAGGAGTTATTAATGCTGATGATCTAACCAAATCAAAAGTAGCTCTTTGCTTTGGTCAAATGAACGAGCCACCAGGCGCAAGAATGAGAGTAGGCCTATCTGCGCTAACAATGGCAGAACATTTTCGTGATGTAAACAAGCAAGATGTATTACTTTTTGTTGACAATATTTTCCGCTTCGTTCAAGCCGGTTCAGAAGTATCTGCTCTACTAGGTCGTATGCCTTCTGCTGTTGGATATCAACCAACATTAGGCACTGACGTTGGAGAACTTCAAGAGAGAATCACCTCGACTCTAGAAGGATCAATTACTTCAATTCAAGCAGTTTATGTACCTGCCGACGATTTAACTGATCCAGCACCTGCAACAACATTTGCGCATTTAGATGCAACAACAGTTCTTGCTAGAGCTTTAGCTGCTAAAGGAATTTATCCAGCAGTAGACCCTCTAGATTCAACAAGTACTATGCTCCAGCCTTCTATTGTTGGTGAAGAGCACTACAAAACAGCAAGAGCAGTACAATCAACACTCCAAAGATATAAAGAACTGCAGGATATTATTGCTATTTTAGGCCTAGATGAACTTTCAGAAGAAGATAGAAGAACCGTTGACAGAGCTAGGAAAATTGAAAAATTCTTATCTCAGCCTTTCTTTGTTGCAGAAATCTTTACAGGTATGTCCGGCAAATACGTCAAATTAGAAGATACAATTGCTGGCTTTAATATGATTCTTGCTGGTGAATTAGATGATCTCCCAGAGCAGGCTTTCTACCTTGTCGGAGATATTAATGAAGTAAAAGCCAAGGCACAAAAGATCAACGCAGAAAGCAATAGCTAACTCAAGGGACGATGTTAATCCACCTTGGTTTAGTCATTAATCACACATAACCATCCCAACCTAATAACAAAAATGTCCCTCACCCTCAGAGTACTTGCTCCAGACAAGAGTGTGTTTGACGACACAGTTGAAGAAGTTATTCTTCCAAGCACTACAGGCTTACTTGGAATTCTTCCAGGTCATATTTCAATGGTTACGGCTATTGATATAGGTGTTCTAAAAGTTCGAGGCAGCAATGGAAACTGGGATTCTATTGCCCTTATGGGAGGCTTTGCAGAAGTTGAATCAGATGATGTAACTGTGTTAGTTAATTCTGCAGAACTAGGAAAAAATATTGATTCAACTCATGCAGAAAAAAAGTTAGAAGAAGCTAAGAATGCATTAAGTAAACTTGATGGAGAAGGTAACTCACCAGAGAAAATCAAAGCGAAGGAAGCTTTAAACAAGGCAAGAGCAAGAGTTCAAGCCGTATCAATGAAATAAAAGTCTTTAAACAAATTCCAAATCAAGCTGTTCCGCAGAATGTAACTTCTGGGAATTTCAATTTAGCCTCTTCTAAGGTTTTGCCCTTCCCTTCCTCCTGCCAATAATTAATAACTTCTGTTGCTTTGTTCAAAATTTCAACCCTCTCATTATCTGTAATCCAAGCTTTATCTTCCAATTCTGTCTTCAGAGTCTCCCATGCGTCTTCTCTAGGCCAAAAGAAATAAGCCGTAAGAGGACTAGTCCCCCCGCCCACTATTTGATCAACTGCCAAAGCAACATTATCTGGAAGCCAAAGAATCTTTAAAAGAAATCTTCCCTCATCTGCTTTAGGAGTATGGCCAGAAGGAACTCCATCAGCATCAAAGGTAGCGGAAGCGAGAACTTCTGCGGCACCTAGCATTCCTGGACGACCTGATTTAGCCTTTTCTTCTCCAGGTGCTTGGGTTGAATTTGACTGATCCTCTTGAATCGCAGAGGAACTATCAGAAACGCTCATTTCTAAGCCTTATACAACTAACAATCAACTAACTTAACAGGATTAGCTGCATCAGGTAAATTTGGATTTCAAAGGTTTATTACTACTGGACATTGATGGCGTTATTCGTGATGTGAGCAAAAGCTACCGTCTGGCAGTTCAAGAGACAGTCAACCATTTCTCTCAATGGCGTCCTAGCAATCAAGTTATTGATTCACTAAAATCTGAAGGGAAATGGAATAATGATTGGGATACAAGTCTTGAACTAATTAGGAGAAGGAAAGATTTTGAAAAGCTGAAAATTAGCTTGCCTTCTAGAAATAATTTAATACGTAAAT
This sequence comes from Prochlorococcus sp. AG-436-M02, assembly GCA_003212515.1. GTDB lineage: Bacteria > Cyanobacteriota > Cyanobacteriia > PCC-6307 > Cyanobiaceae > Prochlorococcus_E. The sequence goes on along the minus strand of QCPL01000008.1, from coordinate 44,684 downwards.
TCAATGATTTTTATTTTGGCGGGAAGCCTGGAAATGAAGCTCAGGAAAAATGGAATGGATTTATCAAAAATGAAAAGCTTTTAGTAAATAAAGAATTCTTTGACGAGTTAACTAAGCAAAAAGTTGGTTGGGGTTTCGTTAGTGGAGCAGAAGCCCCTTCCGCAAGATTTGTTTTAGAGAGTCGACTTGGCCTAATCAATCCTCCACTAATAGCTATGGGGGATGCCCCAGATAAACCAAACCCTGCAGGCTTAATAAGATTAGGAGAACAACTTTTTTCAAAGCCTCTAGGTAAAGGTATGCCTCAAATTGCATACATTGGAGACACAGTTGCAGACGTTTTCACAATTATGAGAGCCCGAGAAAAATGCCCAGATCAACGATTTACTAGTTTTGCTGTGGCCCCTCCACACTTGCATATAAAAACAAATATTCAGGAACGCAAACTTTATGAAAATCAACTAAAAGAAGCAGGTGCCGATGAAATACTTTCATCAACAAAGGACATTCTCATTCATACTTCTAATTGGTAAATCTCTTAAGCCTAAACATTTATTGCTCCATATCATCTATTGACTTCAAAGCAGTTGAAGTCAGCACATCTGGCAGATCACTAGTTACAAGAACATCATCTTCAATACGAATACCTATATTTTTCCAGCGTTCATCAATACTTGGCTGTCCCTCTGGGACAGGGGTAAGGTCACTAATATAAATACCTGGTTCAACAGTCAAAACCATCCCTGATTCAAGTGGAATTGGGTATTCACCCAAGCGATAAGCACCTACATCATGTACATCTAGCCCAAGCCAATGGCCTGTTCGATGCATATAAAGATGTCGATACAACCCTTGTTCAATTAATGAATCAATAGAACCTTTCAGTAAACCTATCTCTATCAAACCTTCAACCAAAACTCTCAATGCTTGTAAATGAATTTCTTCTGCATTTTGTCCAGGCAAAGCATATTTAATGGCAGCATTCTGAGCAGCTAAAACAATTTCATAAATTGCTCTTTGCTCAGAAGTAAACTTACCGCCAATAGGAAAAGTTCTAGTGATATCCCCATTGTAATAATCAGTAGTTGAGCATCCAGCATCAATTAGGAGCAGTTCTCGATCTTTTAGAAGAGCATTATTTGCGGTGTAGTGAAGAATACAAGCATTTTTCCCGCCCGCAACTATTGAGCCATAAGCAGGTCCTCTCCCTCCTTGATCTAAAAAAGATCTTTCTATAACTGCTTGAATTTGACGCTCATTCATTCCAGGTCGAGTTTCTTGACGGGCTAATTCATGAGCATTTGAAGAAATTAATGCGGCTTCTCTCAAACGTTGAATTTCCCAAGAATCCTTTCTCAATCTCAACTTATGAAGAAACGCAGATGGAGCAGTTAAGGCTAATGGGACCGATTCACCTCTTGAGGATCTTTCTAATAACTCAGACCAAACTTCTAAAACTATAGATTCAACTTTCGGATGCTTCCCAATACGAAAAACGATATTTTCTGCTCCATATAAATAATCTCCCAATCTCTTAGAAAAATCTTCTAAAGGATGAGCAATATCAGCATGAAAATTATCAACAGCGCCTTTTACGCCCCACCTAAACCCATTCCAAATTTCAGCAGATGTTTCTTTTTGCAAAACAAACAAAATATATTTCTCTCCTAGTGGCCGATGAGGCAAGAACAATGCAATTGCTTGAGGTTCATCAAAACCAGTTAAATACCAAAAATCGCTATTTTGTCTAAAAGGATATTCGCAATCGGCATGATGTGTAACCAATTGTGCAGCAGGAATAATTGCCGCGCTAGGTCCCAATTCTTGTAAGAATCGATCACGCCGATCCTGATAAATTTGCTGATTGTTCACAATAACTTCATAATCAATTAAATCCTTAAGGATGGCATGAATGCAAACATCATGGAAAATGAGGGTCTAATGATTCTTCAAAATCACTGAAGATCCCCCAGGCATGAATACTGACATTCTATTCCTAACAATTCTTGTTGCAGTTGTATTAATCGGTTCTGCATTTTGTTCAGGAGTAGAAGCAGCTCTTTTAACCGTAAACCCCTTAAGAGTCCATGAACTTGCTGCAGAGCATCCCACAGTAAGAGGGGCAAAGAGATTGGCTAAGTTAAGACATCGTCTTGGGAGAACACTCACGGTTCTAACTATTGCAAATAACAGTTTTAATATCTTTGGAAGTTTGATGTTAGGTATCTATGCAACTTTTGTATTTAATGCTGGGTTAGATCGAGCTTTATTTTCAATATGTTTGACGATTTTAGTTCTTCTCCTTGGTGAAATTCTTCCCAAATCAATAGGTGCAAAACTTTCTTTACAAATTTCATTAATTAGTGCACCGATACTTCATCTTTTAAGTGTATTAATGCGTCCATTAATTCTTCCACTAGAGCATTTGATACCGGTCATAACAGCAGAAAATGAAATTACGACTGATGAAGAAGAGATCAGACAAATGGCAAGACTAGGCTTGCAAAAAGGTCAAATTGAAGCTGATGAGGCAGCAATGATAGGTAAAGTTTTTCAACTTAATGACTTAACTGCTAGAGATCTTATGACTCCAAGAGTAGCGGCACCCACTCTTGATGGTGCTACTAAATTATTGAATTTAAAACCTTTGTTATTAACGAATAATTCTCAAAATTGGGTTGTCCTTGGGAAAGAAGTAGACAAAGTATTAGGAATAGCAAAACGAGAACGTTTACTCGCTGCATTGGTGCAAGGTCATGCGCAATTAACACCTATCGATCTTTGTGAGGCAGTAGAGTTCGTACCGGAAATGATTAGGGCTGATCGATTGCTAACTTCTTTCAACAAAGACAAGAAAGGTGTAAGAGTAGTTGTTGATGAGTTTGGTGGTTTCGTAGGATTGATAGGAGCTGAAGCAGTATTAGCTGTTTTGGCTGGTTGGTGGAGAAAATCAAAGAAATGACACGTTCTCAACTCATACAGAAAAATTATGGTGGTTTACTTAAAGAATGGAAGGAATGCTTAGAGCTAAGCGCCTTAGAGAAGGTTCAACTTGATGGGGAAATTCAAGAACTAAGCAAACAAATCAATCATTTAGAAAATAGACATATTAGAGTTACTGCCTTTGGAAGAGTAGGAGTAGGGAAATCAAGCCTACTGAATGCAGTACTTGGCAAAAAGGTTTTTGATGCTGATATTGCACATGGCTTCACTCGTAAAGAAAAAGGGGTCATATCAAATCAGCTAAGTACAAATCTTCAGACAATTGAATTAGTTGATATACCTGGGATCAACGAAATTGCTGCAAAGAGAAGAGAATGTCTAGCTTTCAATGTTGCTCTTCATTCAGACTTAGTATTATTAGTTCTGGACAGCGATATAACCAGTATAGAGCTTAAAGCTTTGAAAGAACTTATAAATAATGGCAAGCCGGTAATTTTAATTTTAAATAGATGTGACCAATGGGACTCCAAAGAAAAGGAAAAAATCGTTAAAAGCATCAGAAGCCGTCTCCCCAATTCCGCCAAGAACCTCGCCATTGAGACTGTCTCAGCAGCACCACGGGAAGCAAGGATATTCTCAGATGGGAGAGTCCGACGTCAAGAGTCTTTCGCAGATGTATTTTCACTTAAGAAGACGTTGCTTAATGTTTTAGAAAAACAAGGTCATACTTTTCTAATACTGAATACTCTAAGGCAAGCAGAGTCATTTTATCTTGCTCTTAAAAGTAGACGACTTAAAAGAAGAAAGTCAGAAGCTCAAGGTCTTATTGGTAAGTTTGCCGCTATCAAAGCATCTGGTGTTGCAGCGAACCCGCTACTTATGTTTGATCTTGCAGCAGGATTAGCTTTAGATACTGCCCTGGTTATTCAACTAAGTAAAATATATGGATTAGAATTAAAAGGAAATTCTGCACGAAAGCTTTTACAGAAACTCTCTGTCCACAATGGCTTGCTCGGCGGGGTGCAACTTAGCATTCAATTGACTTTATCCGCAATACAGCACCTTCTATTTCTTGCATCTCCATTCACAGGAGGCATAAGTATTTTGTCCGCAGCACCCGTAGCTATCGCTCAAGCCGCTGTTGCGGTTCATACAACAAAAGTAACTGGACGGTTGGCAGCACAAGAGCTTCTACAAAACAACAATATACCAGGCAGTAATCCAAGCTTGATTCTACGAAAACTTATCAGAGACAACTCATATTTGAATCAATTTCTTTTTAATTGGAATATTAGCAGTAATAAAAAAAGCTATAATCCAAGTCTCTTACCATGAAAAAAACAAGATTTAATTCTATAGCTTTAATTGGGACAAGTGCAGATCCTCCCACAACTGGTCACAAAGCTCTCTTTATTGCTTTAAGCAAGCTTTTCCCAAAGGTCGTGACTTGGGCAAGCAATAATCCTTGGAAAGAACATCGAACATCGCTTGAACAACGTCACGAACTCCTTGATATATTAGTTAATGCTATTAATCTACCCAATTTAGAACTAAGACAAGGTTTAAGCAATCAATGGACACTAATAACCCTCGAACATGCAAAAGTTTTCTGGCCAGATAAACGCTTAATGTTAATTATTGGTAGCGATCTAGTAAGCTCTATCCCCAATTGGTTTGAAGCAGAGAAGGTAGTTAATAGAGCACAAATTGGTATTGTTCCTCGTCAAGGCTGGCCCATCAACAACTCTGAATTAAATGTGATCAAAAAAATGGGTGGGGATACTATTGTATTACCATTGGATATCCCTGCTTCAGCAAGTTCAGCTATTCACTCTAGCCCACACCTGTCATATATACCAAAAGCAATCCTACCCATTCTTAAACAAAAGAATCTTTATGGTATTTCTCAACAACAATAATAATGAGACTTTGTCTAGCACAACTGAATCCATTAATCGGTGATCTAAAAGGCAACTGTGCAAAAATCATCAATAGCTGCCAAAAAGCGTCTGAGAACAATGCAAATCTTGTAATCACTCCAGAATTATCACTATTAGGCTATCCAGCAAGAGACTTACTATTCAATAAACCTCTTCTAGAGAGTCAATGGATATTCTTAGACACAATTGCATCTCACCTTAATAACAATGCATCTCAACTAGCTGTTTTAGTTGGGATCGCTGAGCCAACAGCTGATCTACAAATACCACAATTATTTAATTCCATTGCGCTTGTTAGCAAAAAAGGATGGGAAATCATCGGCAGGAAACAATTACTCCCCACCTATGACGTATTTGATGAAAAGCGCTACTTTAGAGCTGCAAAAAGCTCAGGATGCCTAGAACTAGAAATTGACGACAAATTATGGCATATAGGAGTGACAATTTGTGAAGATCTCTGGGTAGAAGAAAAAATTCAAGGGCAGCGTGTCCTAGGACCTGATCCTATCGCTGATCTAGCCAACAAAGAAATAGATCTGCTTCTTAATCTCTCTGCTTCTCCTTTTACTTATAATAAGAAGCTAATACGTCAAAGAATAGCTTCTAAGGCTGCTAAGCGTCTTAATTGTCCTGTTGTATATCTCAATCAAGTCGGCGGGAATGATGAGCTGATCTTTGATGGTGCAAGTTTTGTTACCGATAGGAAAGGACTAATAACTCATTCACTTCCTTTGTGTCGAGAATCGACTTCTATCTGGGATAGCACCTTTAAAAAGGAAACAGTCCCCTCTCTAAATTCCCCTGATAAAGAAGAGATACTTCTAAAAGTATTAGTACTCGGCTTACGTGATTACGTAGCAAAATGTGGCTTTAAAAGTGTTATACTAGGCTTAAGTGGTGGTATTGACTCTGCTTTAGTAGCTATTATTGCCTGCGCTGCACTTGGAGCAGATAACGTCTTAGCGATACTAATGCCATCGCCATGGAGTTCAGAAAGTTCTGTCAAAGATGCAAAAGATCTTGCAAAAAGACTCGATATTCAAACAGAAGTCATCCCCATTACACCACTTATGCATAGCTACGATACAAGCCTTAAAGCATCACTAGGGGAAATCCCTCAAGGGTTAACTGCTGAAAATCTACAAGCACGTATTAGAGGGACTCTTCTGATGGCAATAGCAAATGAGCAAAAACATCTCCTTTTATCGACAGGTAATAAATCAGAGTATGCTGTTGGATACTGCACGCTCTATGGGGACATGAATGGTGGGCTTTCTGTCATAGGAGATCTGTATAAAACCAGTGTATTCAATTTATGTAACTGGCTTGATAGCAACAAAGCTTGTCAATGCAGAAAGTCTTTGATGCTTCCTGAAAACGAGGCTCTAGTAGGAAGATCTATTCGTACTAAAGCTCCTAGTGCTGAGCTTAGGCCAAATCAATTTGACAGTGACTCATTACCTGACTATGAAATACTTGATCCAATCCTTAAAGAACTCATAGAAGAAGATAATGATCCCTCAACACTTATCCAGCAAAAATATGGTACAGATTTAATAGAAAAAATCCAGAAATTACTGAAAAAAGCCGAATTTAAAAGGCGCCAGGCTCCTCCTGTATTAAAAGTAAGTAATCAAGCATTTGGGAGTGGTTGGAGAAAACCTATTGCCTCAACATAATAAGAAAGAAGCCAATAGATCAAACCGAAAGGAAATCGCTCTAAAAACTCCAAAGTTAAATGCCCTCATCAGTATTATCCGCACCAATCTCAAGTATTGGCATCCCTAAAGAAATCAAATCAGATGAACTTCGAGTTGCCATTACTCCAGATGGCGTAAAAGAACTTGTAACACAAGGACTAGAGGTTAGAGTGCAATCAGAGGCTGGTAAGGGTGTCGGGATTTCTGACAACTCATTTGCTGAAGCAGGAGCTACCATCGTTGATCGAGATGGAGCCTGGTCTGCACATCTGGTTGTCAAAGTTAAAGAGCCCCAAGAAGAAGAATATAAGTTACTTAGAGAAGATATGGTTCTATTGACGTATCTACATCTAGCAGCATATCCGAAAGTTGGAGAAGCCTTGTTAAAAGCAGGTACAACAAGCATAGGCTATGAGACAGTTCAGATGGAAGATGGAACGTTACCCTTACTTGCCCCAATGAGTGAAATTGCTGGAAGACTAGCAGCTCAAGTTGGTTCCCATTTACTTGAAAAGCCTCATGGAGGTAGAGGCATCTTGATTGGCGGATGTACTGGAGTCAGGCCTGCAAGAGTTATTGTTCTAGGAGCTGGGACAGTAGGATGGAATGCAGCCAGACTAGCAGCAGCAATGGATGCAGAAGTAATGTTGCTAGATCGATCACCAGAAAGACTGCGTAAACTTGAAGCTCATCGACGAGGTCGTTTAGAAAGCATAGTAAGTAGTAGAGGGCTTCTGGAAAGACTAATACCATCAGCTGATCTAGTGATTGGGGCTGTACTAACTCCAGGTGGCAGAGCACCAACACTCGTAGATAAAAGCATGGTGACTCAAATGAAACCCAACTCAGTAATTGTTGATGTATCTATTGATCAAGGCGGCTGTATTGCTACCAGTGTTGAGACAACTCATACTAATCCTACTATCAATATTGAAGGGATTCAGCATTATGCCGTAAGCAATATGCCTGGCGCTGTCCCATTTACATCAACCGAAGCATTGCTTAGTGTTACCCTTCCATATATTCTTTGCATTGCTGGTCGAGGACTTGAAGGTTCACTTACTGAGCGTCCAGAAATAGTTTCTGGACTTAACACAATAGGTGGTTCAATTTGCCATCCAGGTGTCGCAAAAGCTATTGGTGCCCAACCAAGGCATCCCATGGCTTGCTTGAATTAATAATTCTCAAATTACAGAAACTCTTTTAATTGGTCGACTTAAAGAAGGAATCGAAATACCTTCTCTCAATGCAAGTACAATACCAGCTGCCTCCATATAATTAGAAGCACTACAAACGCGCATTCTTCCTTGAATAGTTCCATTAACTGATAATCCTAGAGCTTCTAAATCTACATTTAAGAGTCCAGGATTGGAAACAGCAATCAAGGGAATTCTTCTCTCTAAACATCCTAAAACAGCGGCTCCTCCCAATGCCCCCTGAGGAGCAATTACAGCTCCTACCTGTTCGATGTTGATTAAGTCTGAACTGCCAATAATCGTGTTTTGTTTCATTGCTTCAAGACTGACAAGATCCGGTGCACGGCTTAAACCAACTAAAACGCAAGGTAAAAATGTGTGCCCCAACTCTTCTCCAGCTACACGAGGATCTAAACAATATTCAATTTCTAATGGAGCCAATGCAGGGGCATGCGCACATGGAATACCTAAATGACGAACCAATACATGACTAAGAACAGCCTCACAACCTGCAATCAGATCCACTCCTTTCCCTTGCCGATAGGCATCTAAATCTTCGTCGTCTAATTGATCGGGGAATCTAGTAATCACAGCTATAGCCGTTGCCCCTTCCTCCTTGAGCTTCTCGCCTGCATTTAATAATGGCTCTAAGTTAGTAAGTTCACCCCAGCTAACTCCACTAACTAATGTCGAAGTAGATATTTCAAGAGGCGTTTCTGTCAAAACTACTGGGCCAATATCAAGACCTAAAGTTGCACGACAACCTTCAATTACTTGTAAATGCATCTGACGAAGATCTGACTCTAAGCCTGCATCTAATAACACTCCAACTTTCTGATTACGAGTAGGTCTTAAGAAGAGATCTCCACACGCAAATCTATCAATTGAAAAACCTTCTACATATTGGATTCGCTCATCATTCCAATAAAGAGATGCTCCATTCATTACATTTGGATGAGTAATTAAACACCCACTTGCCGCTGCAAGCAAACGCGCAGAAGGGATAGCATCGCCAGCATATCCTCCAACTTCACATCCTATGCCTGAAGGGATTAGCAAAAGAGTTGGTAACGGAATAGAAAGATTCACTAGGTCAAGTCAAAATTACAACAGCTTCAACAGTTAATTCTCTTCTCCATTGTGACTTAGGAGAAAAGACAATACTTGTAATAGCCCACCTAATAGGTTCACCAGAGTTTCTTAATTCCTCTAAAACATATCTGCGTAGGCCTTGGATTGGTATATTCTCTGGCCATTCTAGCTTTAATTCAAGAGACTTAAGTCTCACATCTACACCTAATGCAAACCTTTTTATTATGCACTTGCTCCACCAACAACTTCAAGAATCTCTTGAGTAATTGCTGCCTGTCGGGCTTTGTTATATGTGAGATTCAGATTTTTAGCTAATTCCTTTGCATTGTCACTAGCGTTGTTCATGGCAGTCATCCGACTTGCTAATTCTGAAGCTGCTGCTTCTTGCAATGCTCTAAGAAGTTGGTTCTGCAAATATAAAGGTAAAAGAGAATTCAATAAATCATCAGGACTTTGCTCAAAAACAACATCAGACGGCAACTTTGGTTCTTCATTAGCTGGTGCCGAATCCTTTTCAATTACTAAACGGCTATCTTTAGTTGTAATTCTAAAAATTTCGTCATTTTCTTGAGCTATCCCTTGAGGGTCAAGAGGTAGAAGAGTCTGGACTACTGGATTACAACTTACAAGGCTAATAAACTTTGTATAAATGACCTCTACTCGATCAGTGCTTTCTGACAGAAACTCAGATAAGACTTCACTAGTTGCCCCCTCTGCATCTTTAGATGTTGGGACCTGCTCAAGATCTTGAAAAGAAGCACTTATATTATATTGACTACTTCGATTCTGAAAATAAGTAATAGCTTTTCGGCCAATTAAAACAAGATTGATTTCAAACCCTTGTCTTTTCAACTCCCCATAGCGCTGCTCAGTGGATTTAATCACATTAGTATTGTACCCACCACAAAGGCCTCTATCTCCAGTAACTGCAAGCAAAGTGACTTTATTAACCTCACGTTTTTTAAGCAGCGGAGAGTCAGCTGCTTCAAACTGCATGCGTGACTGAATATTTTCAAGAACTCTTGCCAAACGATCAGCAAAAGGACGACTTCTCAGTACTTGCTCCTGAGCACGTCTTACCTTGGCAGCTGCTACCAATCGCATTGCCTCGGTAATCTTACGAGTATTCTTAACAGAAACAATCCTGTCTCGAATTTCCTTTAGGTTTGCCATTTAATAAAAATCTCCTGGATACCTTCAAGGTTAAGCGGATGCCAACATGGAGGATTTAACCTCATTGATTGACTCTTTAAGAACTGACTCAAGATCATCACTCATCTTTTTCTCGGAAAGAACTTTAGAGATATAGTCAGGCTTACTAGTTTTCAAATATTCACGAAGTTCTGCAGCAAACTGTGTAACTTGATCTACTGGGACTTCGTCAATCAAACCTTTTACACCTGCGTACACTACAGCAACCTGCTCAGCAAGATTTAAAGGAGCAAATTGAGCTTGTTTTAGAAGTTCTCTCAAACGTTTTCCTCTTTCAAGCTGTTGCTGAGTAGCTTCATCCAAATCTGAGGCAAATTGTGAGAAAGCAGCAAGCTCATCAAATTGAGCCAATTCAAGTTTCAAAGTACCAGCTATTTTTTTAATGGCTTTAGTTTGCGCTGCTCCACCAACACGACTCACTGAAATACCAACGTTAATAGCTGGTCTTAAGCCAGAGTTAAAGAGATCTGCACTTAAGAAAATTTGACCGTCAGTGATTGAAATCACATTTGTAGGGATATATGCAGATACATCTCCAGCCTGAGTTTCAATTATGGGTAAAGCAGTCATTGATCCACTACCCATTGCATCTGAGAGTTTTGCAGCTCGTTCAAGTAAACGACTATGGCAATAAAAAACATCACCTGGATAAGCTTCTCGTCCTGGTGGACGACGAAGTAATAATGACATTTGACGATAAGCCTGCGCCTGCTTAGTCAAGTCATCGTAAATAACCAATGTAGCCTTACCTTGATACATGAAATGCTCGGCAATAGCTGCTCCTGTATAAGGTGCTAAATATTGCAATGCTGCTGCTTCTGAAGCACTCGCATTTACAACAATTGTGTAATCTAAGGCTCCTTTTTCGCGTAAGACCTCAACAACTTGAGCGACAGAAGCAGATTTCTGACCAACTGCTACATATACACAAACAACATCTTGTCCCTTTTGATTAATGATCGTATCAATAGCAATAGCTGTCTTACCTGTTTGGCGATCACCAATAATCAACTCTCTCTGTCCTCTCCCGATAGGGATCATTGCATCGATAGAGGTAATACCAGTTTGCATCGGCTCATGAACCGATTTCCTTTTAATAATCCCAGGAGCTAAAGACTCGATTAAACGAGAATCACTCGTTGCAATTTCTCCATTACCATCTACAGGCTGCCCAAGCGGATTAACAACCCTCCCCAACATTGCGTCGCCAACAGGTACAGAAGCAATCTTGCCTGTAGCCTTAACTGTACTTCCCTCTTGAACTCCAAGGGCTTCACCCATTAAAACGACTCCAACGTTGTCATCCTCTAAATTCAAAGCAATACCTTCAGTTCCATCTTCAAATTCAACTAATTCTCCGGCCATAGCCTTCTGGAGTCCATAAATTCTTGCAATTCCATCACCAATTTGTAGAACAGTACCTACATTGCTGACGGAAACTGACTTGTCATAATCAGCAATCTGTTTCTTTAGGATTGAACTAATTTCGTCGGGACGTATAGAAACCATGGGAGGAGAATTTAATTAAAGGTTTGAAAGTGGAGAAAAGAGTGAATAAAAAAGGAAAGGACTGAGCTAGCTTACCTTTGCAAGGGCAAGGCCGAGTCGCCGAACCTGTCCTGAAAGGCTTGCATCGATGACCTTAGATCCAACATTGATAACAAAACCACCAATCAAGTTAGGATCGACTTTTAGATCTAACTCTAGATTGTCAGTCCCAGCTATTGATTGAACTGTCTTAAGGATTTTTTCCTGCTGGACCTCAGTCAATGAAGTTGCAGAAGTGACTGTTGCAAGAGCAATATTCCGCTGTTCACGATAAAGCTCAAGAAGTCTCTCAAGAACCGAGTCCAAATAACCTATTCGCTGCCTATCAGCAAGCAATTTTAAAAGGTTCATAAATGAAGGAGAAACTTCTTTAGAAAAGATCTTCTCAAGGACGTTTTTCTTACTCTCAATTTCAAGAATAGGGGATGACATAGCATCACTAAATTCTGGAGATTGATCCCAAAGTTCAAGAATTGACTTGGATTGATCAACTATCTGATCAACTTCATTACGGCTTTCTGCAACTTGAAGAAATGCTTCTGCATATGGGGTTGTGATGTTATTAAGTAATGGCATCTAAATATCTCCAATATTTTTAATGGACTGTCTTAAAAACTTGTCTTGAGCTTTTTCGTCAAGTTTTCCTGAAAGACTAGACATTGCTTTTTCAATTGCTAATTCTGCAGCCTCTCTTCGAAGTTGATTACTTACTCTTGCAGCTTCTACGTTGAGATCAGAAGCAGCTCCTTGCTTGATTCTCGCCATTTCTAAAACAGTACGTTTCTCACTCTCTAGGCGAATTGATTCGGCTCTAGCCTCACAATCCGTTCTAATTTTGTCAGCTTTTTTCTCAGCTGATGAAAGATCTAATTGTGCTTGCTTAAGAGCTTTGGAAGCATCCACTAAACGATCTTCAGCATCTTTGAGATCCTGCAAAATTGAAGATCGTCTTTTCTCAAGCATGCTTCCTAAAAAATTAGGAAGAAATTTATAAAGACCAAAAACTACAACAGCAAGATTCAATAAATTTGTCTCAAATAAATTGAGATTCAAACCAAATCCTTCAGTTGCAAAAATCAGTGAGTAGTTCATTTAGCTGCCAATAACTTTTGAACAATCAGATCACCAAGCTTGTCAGCATCTGACTTAAGCTGATTAAGAGCAGATTCCCTTTGAGAATCAATCTCTTTTCTTACTTTTTCTCTAGAAGCATTAGCCTCAGAATTAGCCAACGCTAGAGCTTCCTTATAAAGCTTTTCAGAGTCTGCTTCAGCTTCAGAAATAACTTTTTGAGCAGCCTGGCGTGCGCCTTTTAGCTGATTTTTTAAATCGTTCTCAAGCTTTTCAACCTCAGCGAGCTTCTTCTTAGCCTCGGTACGACTAGTTAAAACATAGTCTTCTCTCTCTTCAACAACCTTACCGACAGGTTTAAAGAAAAGAACGTTAAGGATGTAGGTGAGGAGTACAACCTGGGCTGCCATAAGAGGCAGAGTTGCATCAAAGTCAAATAGACCTCCCTCACTAGCACCAAAGAGAAGCAAGCTGGACATTTAGCAGGCGATCGTGAGTTTAAAAAGACTCTTAATGAAGTATTAAGAGCTTGAGAAAGAAATTCTCAAATCAGATTTGAGGAAGATCTAAAAGCAAACTAAAAAAATTTGTTTAAAGATCAACCTCCCGATTAGAAGTTGCTTAACCAGCAAATGGGTTAGCGAATAGCAGAACCAAAGCAACCACAAGGCCATAGATGGTTAGCGATTCCATGAAAGCAAAAGAAAGAAGCAAAGTACCTCTGATTTTGCCTTCTGCTTCAGGCTGACGTGCAATGCCTTCTACTGCCCCTTGAGCAGCGCTACCCTGACCGATACCAGGGCCGATAGCGCCAAGGCCTACAGCTAAACCAGCGGCAACAACAGAAGCGGCGGTGGTAATGGAATCCATAATTGAGCTAAAGATTTGAAGCGCCTTCAAAGCGCGTATGAAGAGAAACCGGGAGTTTATACCTGCGAGGGGTCAATCTCATAATCAATAAGATGGGTCCAAAAAAAATTGAACCTATTCGCAAGGGTTTTGCCAGAAAAACAAATAATTTCTAGCAACAAAAGTTTTGATTAATGATGCTCTTCCACTGCTTCACCGATGTAGTAAGCAGCTAAAGTTGCAAAAATCAAGGCTTGAATAGCACTGGTAAACAAGCCAAGGAACATTACTGGAACAGGAAGAACAAGTGGTACTAGAAAAACAAGTACCGCGACAACAAGTTCATCAGCCAATATGTTTCCAAATAAACGGAAGGAAAGAGAGAGAGGCTTGGTGAAATCTTCAACAATCTTGAATGGGAGCATGATTGGTGTTGGATGAACGTAGTACTCGAAGTAACGCAATCCTTTATTGCTCAAGCCCGCATAAAAGTATGAAAGTGACACCAACAGAGCTAATGCGACAGTTGTATTGATATCAGCTGTAGGAGCTCCTAGTTCTCCACTAGGGAGTTCAATTAACTTCCATGGAATTAAGGCTCCCCCCCAATTGCTCACAAAAATGAACAAGAAAAGAGTTCCTATAAATGGCATCCAGTCTCTATAGACTTTTTCTCCAATCTGGGTGCGAGCCAAATCTCGGATGTAATCCCAAAGGAACTCAAGTAAATTTTGAACGCCCTTAGGGTCACGTTCCATCTTTTTAGTGCCAACTACAACAAGAGTTAGCAAAGCACCAATAAGAATCCAGGAGGTCATGAAAACCTGTCCATGAATCCTTAATTTTCCAAACTGCCAATAAAGGTGTTGCCCAACTTCAAGTGCAGCAAAAGGTAAAACAAATGGAGAGGTACCCATTTTATAAAAAAATTAAAAATCGCAAAGGCGACATTGAGTCTTAATTCAGCCTTTAAAAAGCATCAACAAATCAATCAAGCAGATTTTTTAAGAGTAAGGCTCAAATAAAAACTGGATGATTAAAGATGGCTTATAAAGCAAGAAACCGACCAAAGCAGGAAGCAAATGAAGTTCAGGTAATTTTGCAACTACCAAAACTAGTGCTACAGGAACAATCAATTGGACCTTGCTAACCGAAGAGGAAGATTTGCCAAGAGAACCAATACTTTTAGCAAGTAGCCTAAAATAAAGGATTCCTGAACATGCCCCTAAAAGAAGACTAATAGCAGCATTTAAATCAACAAAAAGGACTGAAACTACAACTGCAAAAGCTGTTATAGCAAGGTTAATCCTAAAAATGCGTAGCTGAAGCAACGCATATTCGGCAGATAAATCTACAGAATTAATTTCCGGAGATTCAAGGTCCTCTGAAATCTTCAGTCTTTTACTGGCCTCCATACTTGAACACAAGTCACTATCTCCACTTAGGGAGTTAGATGAAGTTGTAAAAGGTGAGGATGCCAACAAAGGCTCCAATGCTTCAAAGGCCCGGGGAATCTACCATGCAGTAGGTAAAAAAACTGTGTTCGAACTTGAAAGTCCCTTAAAAAGATGGTTTTTTTTACGATCGATCAGATAAAGAAGTCAAAAAATCAAAGTTTCTTAAAGAAAAATATCCTCAACAAAAGATGAGAACCCTAATTTATAAATTAGGTCTTCTCTAAAAATAAATTACTTGTCTTGAAGCTCAAAAAATTAATTAAACATAAACACCTTGTTATTTGGAAATTTTTTTTAAATTTTTAAATTAGGAATATCACTTCATACAAAAATTGACCGAGCATAATTTTTTTCAAATATATATATAACAAAACTTGGCAAATTGCCTTTTAAGCGGCTCAATAGAAGAAGCGATTTTAGTAAACGGCTTTGAGAACTCCTACTATCAAAAGAGTTGGTGGAGGATCTCTTTCCAAAAAGATATCGACTAATTATTTTGCAAGAAATATATACAGAAATCCATTGCTGAGTAAGTTTTTTCCACTTCCCTGGCAACTATGGCCTGCAGAAGCAAGATTATTATTAGCTCTTATGGTTTTTTGGAGTATTGCTGGTCTCTGTATTCTTGGCTCTGCAAGTTGGTGGGTCGCAACTAGAGAAATGGGTGAAGGCAGTTATTTCATAAAGCGTCAATTGATGTGGCTTTTTACAAGCTGGGCGATTGCTTGGTTAGCTATATCAATTAACTTAAGAAGTTGGCTTAGAATTTCCAAAAGTTGTTTACTGATTTGCCTATTCTTAGTGGTAGCTACTCTTGTTTTTGGAAGTAATATTAATGGCGCTTCAAGATGGTTGATTCTTGGTCCTATTAGAATCCAGCCGTCTGAATTAGTTAAACCATTTTTAATTCTTCAAGCAGCCAATCTTTTTGCACAATGGGAACGAATAAAAAATGGACAAAAGCTTTTAGAATTAAGCATTTTTGGAACTTTAATTATTCTAATTTTAAAACAACCTAACCTAAGTACAGCTGCTCTGATAGGTATTCTCATTTGGATGATTGCACTATCTGCAGGTGTAAGTTTTAAAAATCTTTTCTTATCAGCATTATCAGGGATAGGACTTGGGATATTTAGTATTACAAGGCATGAATATCAACTTTTACGAGTTACTTCATTTTTAAATCCATGGGAAGACCCTCATGGGAACGGATACCAACTCATACAAAGTCTTCTTGCCATAGGTTCTGGAGGATGGTTTGGAGAAGGATATGGATTATCAACCCAAAAGCTTTTGTACCTACCTTTTCTAAATACAGATTTTATTTTCTCTGTTTTTGCTGAAGAATTTGGCTTTATAGGTTCTTTCATGCTCATAATATTTTTTATTTTAATCGCATTTCTTGGATTAAGAATATCTTTGCGAAGTCGGAATAACTATTCAAAACTCATATCAATTGGTTGTAGCACAATGCTAATTGGTCAATCCATTATGCATTTAGCTGTTACATCAGGAGCAATGCCCACCACTGGTTTGCCTCTTCCTTTCATAAGTTACGGTGGAAACTCACTGATCTCGAGTTTTCTGATTGGGGGACTTCTATTAAGATGCTCGCTTGAATCTAGCGGCTTAATAGGAGGGTTGAAAATTAAGAAGAAGCTCAATTAGATATTTTAAAGTTTAGATTTATAGGGACACTGCTCATTTTTATTATTTCGATTTTCAATCTTGCGATATCTGATTTAGCTCAACGTAGTGAGCAAATTATTAGCTATGGCTTGGAGTCACCTAGCCCATTAACACTAATTATCATTTTTGCCGGAGGTTTGCTTACTAGCCTTGGACCTTGTTCTTTGTCACTTTTGCCTGTAACTGTTGCTTACTTAGGAGGGTTTAATAAAGAACAAAATCCATTTTTGAAAAGCCTAATCTTCTGCAGTGGAATAGTTCTATCTCTTGTCATATTAGGAAGTCTCAGCGGACTACTAGGGAAGGTTTATGGTCAAATCCCTTCAGCAATAGGCTTCTTAGTTCCATCGATCATGGTTCTAATGGGATTAAATCTCCTAGGGATTCTTCAAATAAGGTTTCCCAATGGACCTGATATTGATGCTTGGAAAGAAAAAATACCTGCACCACTGATGCCAATAACTGCCGGAATAACATTTGGGCTAGCATCTTCGCCTTGCACAACTCCAGTTTTAGCTGTTCTTTTAGCTTGGATCGCTAAAAATGGTAATCCCACTAGTGGTGTAATTCTTTTAGCATGCTTTGGTTTTGGTCAAGTTATTCCTCTTTTATTAGCTGGAACAACTGCTGCTGCAATTCCAAAACTTTTGTCAATGCGTGGGATTAGTCAATGGATACCATCTTTAAGCGGGGTAATCTTTTTAACTACTGGATTGTTATCGCTATTTTCAAAATGGCTATAAGTAAATGAAATATTTGCGTAGGATTCTTTTTGCTTTATCAAGTTTAAAAGTTGCAATTATCCTTCTTTTTCTTATTGCCATTGCAAGCGCTATAGGGACTTCACTTCCTCAAGGAGAGCTAGCTGAAACCTATATAGATAAATATCAAGTCCATAAATTCCTTGGATTGATTGATGGGCAAATGTTAATTCAAATGCAATTTGATCATGTCTATTCAAGCATTTGGTTCTTAGGTCTGCTTGGTTGGTTATCTATATCTCTTCTTGTTTGTAGCTGGCGCAGGCAATGGCCTACACTCAAAAAAGCAATGGCTTGGATAGATTATAAAGACCCTAAGCAAATACAAAAACTCGCAATTTCTCAAACCTTTAGAATAGATAAGCAATCTAATAGTATTGATAACTTGGAGAGTTATTTAATTACTTCGGGATGGAAAGTAAACAAAAAATCGTTGCGATTAGCTGCTAGGCAAGGATTGATAGGTAGAGTAGGTCCTCCCTTGGTCCATTTTGGTCTAATAATTTTGATTATTGGAGCAACCTTTGGTGTATTAGAAGGAGTCCGTGTAGAAAGGTTCCTTGTCCCAGGAAGATCATTAAATCTATTGAGTCCTAATGGATCAAATCAGATCAATTTAAACTTAACTGACTTTCTAATTGAAAGAGGTCCGAATGGGCAACCAGAACAATTCAGATCAAGTATTGAATTAAGTGATAAAGATTTCAATAAAATTTTCTCTAAACAAATCAGTGTGAATCATCCTTTACGTTTTAGAGGAATGACGGTCTATCAAGCAGACTGGGCTCTTGCAGCAATTACTATTCAAATAAATAAGCAACAGAAATTGCAGCTACCGCTTAAAAAGATTGAGGCCTTGGGAGATGAAGTTTGGGGGGTTTTGGTTCCTAAATTAGATAATACAAATGAAGCAATGCTATTAACTGTATCGAGTGAAAAAGGTCCAATAAGATTTTATAGTGAATCAGGAATTCCGATTGGAGTAGCAAGGCCTCAAGGTGGGGTAATTCAAAATGGAGAATCTGAAATAAGTGTCATAAATATTATTCCTAGTAGTGGCATTTTACTAAAATATGATCCAGGGGTCCCTATTGTTTATATAGGTTTTGCAATAAGTTTAATAGGTAGCATCTTTAGTGTAGTATCAACAAAGCAACTTTGGGTAATTGCAGAAAAAGAATCTAATTTATTACATATAGGAGGCTCTGCAAATAGAAACTCAATAGGTTTTGCCAGGCAATTTCCATTAATAGTTAAAGCAGCCTCAAGAAATTAGGTGCTCTATTTTAAGTGATGGGAAACTCGAATTACAGTGTGGACATTGCCACGAGGATTAAAATCTGCTTCTAATTTCATCCAACTAGGATTAGAAGCTGCAACAAGATCATTTAAAATTTTATTAGCAACTTCTTCATGAGAGATTTTTATATTACGAAAACTATTTATATAGAGTTTTATTGATTTAAGTTCCAAAACTTTTTCAAGTGGCTGGTAAAACAACCTAATTACTGCAAAGTCTGGATAACCAGAGAATGGACATTGGCACGTAAATTCAGGCAATTCTATTGAAATCTCATAATCCCTTTCAGGACTTGGATTAGGGAAACATACAATTTCAGCCTCTGAAATGAGTCTCTCCCCATAAAAATCAGGACCATTTGTTTTCACTTGAATCTCAAATAAAAATATAGGCTTTACAAACGCTAATTCTTTCTTAATTAATTACAAGGGGTCCCCACAAAACATTCGTTTTCCAAAGCTGAAACCTTTTAAGTCAGAATAGATTTCGAATGAAAAAACAAATATGTATCATCAATTACAAACAATTTTCCCGCAAGGACCGCTAATAGAGTCAGTTAAGAGAGTCTTACTTCATGGACATATGGTTTATTAATTGCAATGACCGAGTACATGTAAGAGCTGCAAGTATTCATGGAATGCTTTGGCTGCAAACTCATTTTGCAAGCAGCCATTGGGAAGCTATTTCATCTGAACAAGTAATTCTGAATAAATGCAATGCAACCATGCTTGCTAATGATGCAAGGGAAGCTGGATTAACACTAAATGCAGTACCTGAAATTGCATATTCCTTATAATCCTAAAAACTCATTAAAATAAAGAGAAATCAAATTTTTTTCATGAAAAAAATAGAAGCTATCATCAGACCTTTTAAGCTAGAAGATGTAAAAATAGCTTTGGTCAATCTAGGAATAGTCGGAATGACCGTAAGCGAAGTTAGAGGCTTTGGCCGCCAAAAAGGCCAAGTTGAACGCTACAGAGGTTCAGAATTTACTGTTGAGTTCCTTCAAAAGCTCAAAATTGAGGTTGTTGTAAATGATGAAAGCGTTGAAGGTGTTTTAAAAGCATTATCAGAAGCTGCAAAAACAGGGGAAATTGGCGATGGAAAAATTTTCATCTCACCAATTGAATCTGTTTTAAGGATTAGAACAGGTGAAACTGATGACTCAGCCCTTTAAAGCAATGTTCTTCTAACAAGCTTCTCCAAATCAATTGGCTTATCAATTCCATTAATCCCAATCCAAAGAAGATATTCATGATTACCTGCTGGTCCTGTTAATGGGGAAGCAATCAATCCTTTTATAATCCAATTTTGTAACCTTGCAAAATCAATAACAGTTGTTAAAGCTTCAATATGAAACTTACCTTCTCTAACCACTCCGCCCTTCCCTACTCGTTCACGACCAACTTCAAACTGCGGCTTAATCAAAAGAACAGCTTCTTGACTACGTTTATCTAAAAGAGATTTAATTGCTGGCAAAACAAGTCTTAAAGAAATAAAAGACAAATCTGCAACAGCGAAGCTTGCCCAAGCTTCCTTTGGTTTATATAGCTGTTCACTTTTCAAATTTCTAATATTAGTCCGCTCTTTCAAAATTACTCTTGGATCATTACGAAGTGGCCAAGCAGTTTGCCCGTAACCAACATCAATACCATATACAAGAGCTGCACCTCTTTTTAAAAGACAATCAGTAAAACCACCTGTGGAAATTCCTGCATCTAAACAGACTCTACCGGAGATTGTGATAGGGAATTTATCAAGAGCTGCTTCCAGCTTCTCTCCCCCGCGAGATACAAATCTTGGATCACTTTCAACCTTAAGTTCTAGTTCTTTTAAAACTTCTTGACCAGGCTTATCAAAAATTTTCCCTGTCAAGTCCCTTACTTTGCCAGCTCTTATTAATTTTTGAGCCTTTTCTCTTGATTCAGCAAGCCCTTTAGTTAGCAAGTGAAGATCAAGTCGATTTTTTTTGGTCATATCGTCATAAAAGCAAACAAGAAACCGAATAAAAACCGCAGAAGTTGATGAATTTAGAAAATCTACTAGAGGATCTATGTCATAAACATCCCATAAGGACGTGAAGGGTAAACGCTCTAAGTCATCCCAAAAACCAAAAAGACCAGAAAATGGTCGCCTTAATTTAATTGCGCTTACAAAACGTTCCAATCTGATAGAGCTTTTTCAGCCAGGAAGTTTTGTTAGGTTAAAAAATCAGCCTCATGATTTACCACCTTTCCAATTAATTTCATGTAAAGGTGGACGATGCTTTGTTCGGCAACAGACATGGGGGCAATATATTCATTGGGAAGTTGAACACCACCGACTAAAATCAGCTTAAACAACGAGAACTTAGTTCTGGTTTTCTTGAAAAATCTAAATTCCTTTGATTGATCGTTACACACTCCCAGAAATGGGGAAAATTTGGACGGAGCAAGCCAAGTTCCAAAGTTGGCTTGATGTAGAGCTTGCTGCTTGTGAAGCAAACTTAAAGCTTGGCAAGATACCTTTGAGTGCAATGAAAGACATCCGCGAAAAAGCTAAATTTAGTTCAAAACGAATTCTTGAAATTGAATCAGAAGTCCGTCATGACGTCATTGCTTTCCTAACAAATTTAAATGAAAACATTGGTGATTCAGGCCGTTTTATTCACGTTGGGATGACAAGCAGTGATGTCCTGGATACTGGACTGGCTTTGCAATTAAAAGCCTCAGTAAAATTATTAATCGAAGAAATAAACATCCTTCAAAACATAATTCGAGAAAAAGCACGAGAACATAAAGCAACAATAATGATTGGGAGGTCACACGCAATCCATGGGGAGCCTATTACCTTTGGCTTCAAACTTGCAGGATGGCTAGCTGAAACTAATCGAAATAAGCAAAAGCTTGAGTTACTAGAAAAAGAAATTGCTGTTGGGCAAATAAGTGGTGCAATGGGCACTTATGCAAATACAGATCCTGAAATTGAAAAAATCACTTGTGCTTCTCTAGGATTAACCCCTGATATGGCAAGTACACAGGTTATTTCAAGAGATCGTCATGCAAGTTATGTACAAACGCTTGCTTTGATAGGTTCCTCTCTAGATCGTTTTGCAACTGAAATAAGAAACCTTCAAAGGACTGACGTACTAGAAGTAGAGGAAGGATTTGCAAAAGGTCAAAAAGGAAGTTCTGCTATGCCTCATAAAAGAAATCCAATTAGAAGTGAGCGCATTAGTGGCCTAGCAAGAGTACTGCGAAGTTATGTGGTAGCTGCTCTCGAAAATGTATCGTTATGGCATGAGAGAGATATAAGTCACAGCTCTATAGAAAGAATGATGCTCCCAGATGTATCAACGACCCTTCATTTTATGTTGAGAGAAATGAGTGACGTAATTCAAGGACTGGGAATTTATAAGAATAATATGATAAAAAATATGAATATCTATGGTGGCGTGGTTTTCAGCCAACGCGTACTCTTAGCTCTTGTAGAAAATGGTATGCAACGTGAGCAAGCCTATGGCTTAGTTCAAAAACATGCTCATGAAGCATGGAACAAAGAATCCGGAGATTTCCGGGCTAATCTTAATTCAGATGAGTCAATCACCTCCGTACTATCTTCAGAGCAGCTAAATAATTGCTTCAGTACAGACATACATCAAGGAAATTTAGATGTGATTTGGGAGCGCCTCGAAATCTAAAAATACTGGCAATTTAAAGAATTAGTATGAAACAACTATAGCTTGTATATCATCTATAAAAAATGACTGATTTATCTCGATTAGAAAGTGACAGCATGGGTTCAATAGAGGTTTCGAACCATGCGCTTTGGGGAGCTCAAACACAACGTGCTCTTCTTAATTTTGCAATTGGAGACGACAAAATTCCGATCAAGTTAATTTATGCTCTAACTACAATTAAAAAATCTGCAGCAATAGTTAACTCACAATTAGGTCTACTCTCAAAGAGCAAGAAAGATTTCATCGTTAATGCATGCAAGGAAATTCTTTCAGGTCTTCATGACAAGCAGTTCCCCTTAAGTGTCTGGCAAACAGGTAGTGGTACTCAAACTAACATGAATGTCAATGAAGTGATTTGCAATATTGCATCATTATCCAATAACCACCCTTTAGGTAGTCATAACCCTTTGCATCCAAATGATGATGTAAATCAATCACAATCTACCAATGACGTTTTCCCAGCAGCTATACAGATAGCATCTGCTCAAGAAATTACTAAGCATCTTTTACCTGAACTTAATCAACTTATTAATGCATTCAAAAAAAAATCAACTGAATGGAATGACATAACTAAAATAGGGAGAACACATCTCCAAGATGCTATTCCGCTCACGCTCGGCCAAGAAGCATCTGCTTGGAAAGATCAATTGTCAACTGCTAGCAAGAGAATAGAAGAAAGCTTGAAAGAGCTTTTCCCTCTTCCTTTAGGTGGTACTGCAATAGGAACCGGTCTTAATGCACCACAAGAGTTCGGAGAAGAGATTGCTCAGATTATTGCCAACACAACTAAACTTCCTTTTAGTTCGGCTAAAAACAAATTTGCCATAATGGCCAGTCATGATGGCTTAGTAAACGCAATGTCGGGATTAAAATTATTAGCTGTAGCGCTATTAAAAGTAGTCAATGATCTTCGGCTTTTATCGTGCGGGCCAAGAGCTGGCTTTGGAGAATTATTCCTTCCTGCAAATGAACCTGGCAGCTCAATAATGCCTGGGAAAGTCAACCCAACACAATGTGAAGCGATGGCAATGGTATGTACTCAAGTAATTGCTCTTGATAATGCAGTTACGATGGCTGGAAGTGGAGGGCATTTACAAATGAATGCCTACAAGCCATTAATAGGCTTTAATCTTATACAAAGTATTACACTCCTCACTAACGCCTGTAAATGCTCACGCGTTTCCATGATTGATGGAATCCAGCCTAATCTTATAAAAATCGAGCATAACCTTAATCAGTCTCTTATGCTTGTAACAAGCTTAGCTCCTGAAATTGGGTACGAGAAAGCAACTCGAATTGCACAATACGCTCATGAGAAGGAGATAACCCTAAAAGAAGCAGCTAGAATATTAAACTATATTAGTGAGAGTGAATTTGATCGTATTGTTAATCCAAAGTTGATGACCGGCCCAAATTAAATAGTCGGTAATTATCTTCAAACATCTGAATTAGGCAAGCGCTTCGTAGCTGGATTACTCTCCTTTGTATTTTCAAATTTTTCATTAAATATATCTTCTGATTCACGAACGGGAAAACGATTCAAAGCTAGTAATCCTTTCGCAGCATTAGATTTAAGTTGTTTGCTGATTACAATGCAATAAGGGATCTGAGCAAGAAGGTCAATTGTGCGACGCAAAACTCGAACAACGTCTCCCTCATCTAATGAAGTATTAGCCATTAAATGATCCCAGGTTGAACCATTGGCCCATTCCTCTACTAGTCCCATCAACTCAGGCTCTGAACAAGCTGGGATCTCTAAATTATACCTCTCCTGAATTCGTAATAATTCTCGACGTATACTTGAAAGATCATTTAAAGCTTCCAATGACTGAGAAGATGCTGAGAATCCAGACCATAAGTCAGGACGATTGACCTCTGTACTAATAGCTTGCAACACAGCAGCTAGCTGAGAGGGTTGTAATTCATCCAAATGACCACTCATTAGCACAAGACCTAACCAAAGCTCATTATCTCCGCGTAATGATCCAACCGTTTTACCTATTTCAGTAGAATTAAGTTCATCAAGACATCCAAAATATTGCAAAATCTCCAATAACGCTAGAAAAGTGTCCCAATGATGGTTTGCACGATGATGTATTAAATCCTGACGTTCTCTAATTTGAATGTCTAACTCATCCATACGTCTACGATGCTTTTTGAGCTTTTTACGATCACCCCATTGATGTGCTGGCAAACAAGCCAATTCTTCTTCTAATGAATCTACAAATTTAGACTGAGAAAGTACTTCTTCAGCAAGGTCATACTGAGGGGTAACCATATCATGAGCTTGTGCGGCATCTTTAACAGAAGATGAAAGTAATAAACTTTGCTCATCACCATAAATTATTTCATCAAGACGGCTCATATCAGGAGCCTTAATATATGAAACATCTAGGCAACTTAATTCTGCATGAAGACTTACCACAGACTGACAAGCTATCAAGGTCCAAGCATTGGTATCAGTCAAACACACAAGACGCGATGACTTACCCTGCTGCTTATATTTTGAGACAATAACCGCAGGTATAACCTGGCCTTTAAAAGATGGGTTTTTAAAACTAATCAATGTTCCAACGCTAGCAAACTGCAATGCTGCAGTAAGTTCATTAATTAAGGTATCTGCTGCTTGTTTTTGGAGAATGCGAAGCAACCGTCTCTCTTCTTTTAAACGATTCCTTCTCTTCTCGTAATCTTCAAACGCATTCCATGGGATCTCACCAACCAAAGCTTGGAGATCAGCAAGTTGATTGCGTAATTGCTGGAGTTGCTCTTCTTCATCAAACAAATCTAAGCTCGCCAAATAACAACCAAAACTCCTCTGAACTAATTCTCTTGATTTTTCCAAGTCATAACGCTGCAAAAGATTCAGCACCATTCCATAACTTGGAGTAAATTGACTAACTAAGGGGTTTGCACTACAAGTAGCTAATTCGCCAGCTTCACGAACACCTTCAAAACGGCTTTGCACAGTTACAACATGACCTTGCAAATCTAATCCTCTCCGACCCGCTCTCCCAGCCATTTGCAAAAACTCACTACCCATAAGTTGCCGATGACCATTCTCAGTTCGTTTAGATAAGGCTGAAATAACTGTGCTGCGAGCAGGCATATTAATTCCTGCAGCCAGCGTCTCTGTCGCGAAGACAACCTTAATTAAACCCTGTTGAAACAACTCCTCTATTAATTCCTTCCATGCGGGAAGAACACCCGCATGGTGAGAGGCAATACCACATCTAAGAGCATCAATATGTATTCCACGACGAATACCTTCAGAATTCTCATTAATATATGTCTTCAAACGAGCTTCAATTTTTGCTTTCTCTACATTAGAAAGTAAAGGAAATGATCCCGTAAGATCCTTAACTGCTCTATCGCAACCACGTCGACTAAATATAAAATAAATAGCAGGGAGCATCTCCCGCTCAGCCATTCGCTTAATTACAAAACTGATTGAAGGGGCCTCAGGTTGTAATTGCCTAGGAGAGCGCCTCTTTTTCTTTTGACCTTTAGGAGGTCTCCACACCTTGCAATTGGGGTGCAAGCCAGTTCTGGAATTATTTAGCAAAGGATGCAATCCTTTTGCGCTACAAAAAGAAAAGTTCAAAGGTACTGGTCTAAAGTCACTGAAAATTAATTCTGTAGGACCATGAACTTTCTCTATCCAATCAGTTAATTGCCCTGCATTTGCAACAGTTGCTGAGAGTGCTACTAGCTGAACAGTTGAAGGACAATGAATAATGGATTCTTCCCACACCGTGCCGCGTTGAGAATCATTCATATAATGACACTCATCTAAAACAACCGCTTCAACATCAGAGAGTGGGTCATCCATCTTATCTACTTCTGCATACAGCATATTTCGGAAAATTTCTGTAGTCATCACCGTTATCGGAGCTCCCCTGTTAACACTCAAATCCCCTGTAAGAAGCCCTACATTCTCATAACCAAATTGATTGCGAAAATCACGTAGTTTTTGATTCGATAAAGCCTTGAGAGGAGTTGTATACAAAACCTTCTGACCATGCGACATCGCCCTATAAATGGCATATTCACCAATCACAGTCTTACCAGAGCCCGTAGGGGCACTAATAACAAGTGAATGTCCCTGATTAAGAGCATCTATAGCCTCAAGCTGAAAAGTGTCCAGCTGAAATGGGAAAATATTCCCTAGGTCTAAGTTTTCTTCTTGAAAATCAAAAGCCGTTTTAATCATCTCCAGCTCATCTCACTAATCCTAATCAGAGAAAATAGTCTCCCCATCTAATAATGCCATCTCAAGAAAGGTATACAAATTCAAAATATCAAAAAGTCTTCTTTAGTACTTAAGATCTCATCAAACTAGATACATGAAAAATCTTCCCAACTCAAGAAAACGTAATATGAGGACCTGGGAGCCAGGTGAAAAAGCTTATCAATTAAATGGTTCCGGGAAAGACAATGTCCCAATCTCATTAATAGATCTTGCTAGCAATGATTATCTGGGACTCAGCCAAGATCCCAGAATAATTGAAGCAGCACATAAAACAATGCTCTACGAAGGAGTAGGAGCTGGAGGCTCCAGACTTGTCACTGGAAGTAGGCCCATACATAAAAAACTTGAAACAGAACTTGGGAGATGGCTTGGTTTAGAAAGGGTTCTCCTCTTCCCAAGTGGTTTTCAAGCGAACTTGGCTGCAGTCTGTGCCTTGGCTAATCGCACGACCCCTGTGATTGCTGACAAGTTAATTCACCATTCTCTCTTAGTAGGGATCAAAGCCTCTGGAGCAAAAATGAAGCGTTTTGCTCACAACAATATTATTGATCTTGAAAGGATTCTTCAAAATTGTGTTGTAGAACATCCCCTGCAGTCCCCTCTCGTGATAACCGAAAGTCTTTTTAGTATGGAAGGTACTAGCCCAGACATTAAGAAAGTCGCTACCCTCTGTGAAAATTATAAAGCAAGACTTTTGGTTGATGAAGCTCATGCTTTAGGTGTGATGGGAAGCAAAGGGCGTGGTCTATGCCATGGGATCTCGAAAGGGATAACAATGATTAGTGGGACTTTTGGTAAAGCATTTGGTAGTGGAGGTGCTTTCTTAGCTACAAATAAAACTTTTGGAGAACATCTTCTTCAAACTAGTGGTGCTTTTCGTTATACAACTGCTCTAGCCCCACCATTAGCCTCAGCAGCATTAGAAGCATTAAAGCTCCTCAAAGAAAACCCTAACAAAGGTAGAAATCTTCAAAAAGAATCCATGCTTTGGAGATCAGAGCTATCAAATCAAGGGTGGGATTCGCCTAAGGGGAATGGGCCCATTATTTCTCTTGAACTTGGTACTGATGAAGCTTCCTTAAACAAGCAATATGAACTGGAACAAAATGGTCTTTTAACTATTGCAATACGTCCACCTACTGTTCCAGAAGGAACTTCTCGCTTAAGAATTATTGTCAGAAGTAATTTACCTGAAAAAACTTTAAAGAAACTATTGTTTCATCTTGGGGAAAAGCAATGAACCAAGTAATCTCTATGCATGGATGGTGCTATGACAGCATCTTTTGGAAAAACTGGGAAAAACACTTTCAAAGCTATGGTTGGATCTGGAAAAATTCTGAAAGAGGTTATGGGAGTTTTAAGGCTAAAAGCCCTACATGGGAAAGTAATATAGAGAAAACTAAAAGCCAGAAAAAAGTTATTTTATGTCATTCACTTGGGATACATTTAGTTCCTTGTAAAACCTTGAAAGAAGCTTCAGATATTGTCTTACTAAATAGCTTTAGTCGTTTTATTCCTAATGGAGAAAATAGTAGAGCTATAATGACAGCGTTAAACGGTATGAAAAAACATTTAGGAAAGCCAACAGAGAATAAAATGCTTTTAAAATTTCTTCAAAAAGCAAATGAACCTTATAAGATGGATTCTTTTGTGCAGGAAAGTCTTGTACAAGAAATCTCTAGCGAAGGCCGCAAACAACTTATTGAAGACCTTAGCCTGCTAATCAACACTCAAAAGTTACCGAATGCTCTATCCAAAAGTGCAAGAGTTCTAGTTGTACAAGGAAAAGAAGATAAAATAGTTAGTTCTATAACAACTACTCAACTCATCTCTGATCTAAGAGCTTATATGAATCAAGCCCCTACTGAATGGTTTATTAACGGTGAAGGTCATGTAATTCATCTTCCAGCCATCATTAAGAAAGTTAGAAACTGGTTAGAAGTAACTAAATGAAAAGAAGCTGGCAAAATCTCATTATCAAAAATTTTGACGAGGCTTCCTCTAGCTATAACAAAGCTGCAAGCTTGCAAATACCTTTTGCAAGGTTACTCGCATTAGAATGCTCAAAAAGAGATATCCCTACTGGACTGTGGGTTGACCTAGGTTCCGGGACAGGATTTCTTGCAAATGAACTAGAAAGACTTAATCATAATCAAACTGTTACCAGAATAGACAGTTCTCCAGAAATGCTTAAACAGCATCCATCTAATAGTGAAACAATCCTTTTTGATTTGAACTTAGGTCTGCCCAAGTTGAGTCATCCCCCACAATTAATTGCATCCAGTTTTGTCCTCCATTGGTTACATAAACCTGAAGAAAAATTAAGGGAATGGTTTTCAGCATTAGCTCCTGGAGGGTGGCTTGCAATAGCAATCCCAGTGAAGGGATGTTTCCCTGAATGGCATAAAGCCGCTAACAAAGCAGATGTAATCTGTACAGCCATGTCATTTCCCTCTAAAGATTCAATAATTAAAGTAATAAAAAATGAACATATACAATTGCAAAAACTCGAAAGTTTTACTGAAAAAAGTCCCAGAATTACTTCTCTTTTAAAGAAATTCGTACACATTGGAGCCCATAGTAGTCCTCAACAATCACTTAAAGTGAAGGAATGGAGAAAGCTAACTAATGCATGGAAAATTTCTCAAAGAACAAATCTATATGAATTGACTTGGTTTATTCAAATACTTATAGCTCAAAAATGAATTTTAAATCTTTAAAATTAATTGTATGTGGGACAGATACAGATGTTGGTAAGACTATCGTCAGTAGCCTTCTAGTGCAAGGCTTAAACGCAATTTATTGGAAGCCTATTCAAAGCGGCTTTGAAGATGGTGGTGATACTAATACAGTTAAGGGAATTCTAAATCTACCTAAAGAGAGGATCTTAACTGAGCGCTATAAGTTCAAAGCGGCTGTCTCACCTCACTGGGCAGCCGAACAGGAAAACGAATTAATTAACCCTAAGAATCTAAGCCTTCCTATGGTCAAGCAATCTCTGATAATTGAGACAGCTGGCGGAGTCATGGTTCCCCTTACTAGGCAATATATGCAAATTGATCAACTAAAAAATTGGATGCTGCCAATTGTCCTCGTTGCAAGAAGTGGTTTAGGTACTCTTAATCACACACTGCTAACTATTGAAGCTTTAAAAAAAAGAAATATCCCTTTATTAGGAATCATATTGAATGGAGCATTTCATCCAGACAACCCAAAAACTTTAGAAGAGATTAGTGGAGTAGCTATAATTGCACAATTGCCTATACTAGACACAGTTTCCTCCCAAGTGCTCTCTAAGATATGGATAGAACAAAAGATTAGTGAAAGGCTTGAGCATCTGCTTAAAGGGTCTTGATAATTAATTTTAAAAGATAACTCTTCAAAACTTTATTATTGGAGCTTAGTTAAAAATTTTCAAGCAAAGTTCAATTTTTCAAGTTGTTTAGGAAAGTAATCTAACCACAAAGCAAAATGATGAATAGAATTTGATTAAATGACTTTTAAAATAAGACCTATACCAATTTTTGTTTTTCAACAGATCAAAGGTTAATTGCTTTCTTCGTCACATGAACCAATCCAGATCAAGCAAATGAAAGATTCATTAGCAGCCCAATGGCATCCAAATCTCTGGCCCCCATTCACTCAATTAACATCCTCAAAGCCAACTGGAAGAGTGCTAAAAGGTGATGGCGCTGTCCTTATTAAAGAAGATGGTACATCCCTAATTGACGCAATAAGTAGTTGGTGGGTTACGCTTCATGGTCATGGAAACTCATATATAGCGGAGGCAATATATCACCAAGCCCAAGAACTAGAACAAGTAATATTTGCTGATTTCACACATCCACAAGCAGAAAATCTAGCAAATAGGCTCAGCAAAATAACTGGACTAGAACGACTATTTTTTTCAGACAATGGTTCCACTGCTGTAGAGGTAGCAATCAAACTTGCTATACAATGGTGGCATAATCAAGGAGAGGAAAGGCAACACATTATTGCATTTGAAGGTGCCTATCATGGAGATACTTTTGGAGCAATGTCAGTAGGAGAAAGAAACCTTTTTAACGAACCATTTGAAAAGTTACTTTTCCCTGTAAGCAGAGCACCCTGGCCATCAACATGGTGGAATGATCCAGAAATAGATAAACGAGAAGAAAAGGCAATAAGAATACTGGAGTCACTACTTGAAGTTCCTACAGCCGCAGTCATTCTTGAACCACTTGTACAAGGTGCAGGTGGCATGGAAATGGTGAGACCATCTTTTTTAGAAAAGATACAAAAAATTATTAATCAATCAAATACATTGTTGATTGCTGATGAAGTAATGGTTGGTTTTGGGAGAACAGGCTCTCTTTTTGCATCTCAACGTGCGAAACTCTCACCTGATCTCATGTGCCTTTCTAAAGGACTGACCGGTGGTTTTCTCCCAATGGGTATCACTATGGCAAGTCAGAGAATTTTTAATGCTTTTCTTGATTCAAATCCGAAAAAGACTTTTTGGCATGGTCATAGCTTTACCGCGAATCCCCTAGGTTGCGCTGCAGCCAATGCAAGTTTAGATCTATTAGAAAAAGATCCTAGGTCATACCTCAATTTTGAAGCCAGGCATTTAACTCATCTAAAATCACTAAGTGTCCATCCAAAAGTCAAAAAAGTAAGATTAGCTGGCACTATTGCTGCTTTCGAATTAAACACCAATGAAAGGAATGGTTATCTAAACATTGCAGGTAAATCTATAAAAACATATGCATTAGAACACAATGTTTTCATCAGGCCACTCGGTAATGTGATATATCTTTTGCCACCACTATGTATAACCGATGAGCAATTAAAACACTGCTACAACATTCTTCAAAAGAGTTTGGATCTGATTAAGTAAATTCACGGGCCATGTTTTAAAGCAGCCTCAACATCCTCACGAGGCAATCCATAAGGGAAGGCAAACTGACTCTTAAGATCCTTATCCATCCACATCACAATTAATTCATCTTGTTTAATGATTATTTCTGCAGACCATTGAAGAAGAGTCCACTCCCAAACACAAGGATTGTCAATACACTTTGTTGCTCCAAGACTAAGCAACCAAAATTCAATGGCCTGCAAGGAATGTTGATTCAATGGTGTCTTGGCTGGAGGAAGAGTCGGCATTTCTATTTTTGTAAAGACTTTCATTAACAATTGAATTGCTTGAATTAAGCCAACTTGGAGCTACGTAAAGATCCCTGTCATCTAACAAAGCAAATATAATTCCTAACAATAAGCTAATACAAAGTGCGATACCTAAAAGAATTAAGGAAAGGAATTCCCCTCCAGACAATGGTCGTCGATTCCCATCGTTCACATTTATCTTCGAATAGAAGTTCATATCCACATTTAATTTAGTGCTATAGCAGTCATACTCACTCCTTACCTCCTTAAGAATATTGTTATACTTTGCCCTGCTAATCGGATCCGACAAAATTTCATAGGCCTCACAAACTTGATGGAATTCCTTTGCAGCTTCATTTGCAGGGAGCACAGTTGTGTCCGGATGCAAGATTTTACTTAAACGATGAAATGCTTTCTTAATCGTCTGCAAATCAGCAGTTTCAGCAACATCTAGAAGTTGATAGTAGCTTCGTGACACAATTAAAAAACAATCCTTTGCAATAAGAAGTTCACAAAACATTCATACAAGCAAATTCTATAAAGAAAACTCACAACAATGGATCAAAAATCAAATTTTGAAAAGCATGGGAATCACATTTGGGAATATTTGAATTGGTCTCCCTCAAAGCAACAACTAGAACAACTCAAAGATCTTCAATGCCTGCTAAAAGAATCAAATAAGCAAGTGAATTTAACTCGACTCATTGAAGGTAATGATTTTTGGGTATCTCAAATTCTTGATAGTCTATGGCCTTTTAAAGACAACCTCAGTAAGCAAAATAAACCATTAGAAATTATTGATGTTGGGACAGGTTGTGGCTTGCCAGGTTTAGCTCTAGCAATAGGAATACCTAACTCATCAATCACACTAGTCGATTCAATTTACAAAAAAACTACTGCTTTAAACGAGATTATTAGAGAACTCGATCTTATCTCCAGAGTTCATATCAGAACAGAGCGAATAGAACTTACAGGGCAAAATCGCAAATTCAGGAACAAATTTGATTTCGCCTTAGCAAGAGCTGTTGCTCAGGCTCCTACACTAGCTGAATACTTAATACCCCTTTTAAATCGATCTGGGAAAGCCGTCATTTATAAAGGAAACTGGTCTAAAAAAGAGCATAAGGAATTAGTTGGTTCACTACATCCACTTAAAGGCCAAATTGAAGAAATTAAAAAATTTCAATTACCAGACAATCGAGGGTTGAGAAACGTAATTTTTCTGAGTTCCGCTGAGGGATGTCCGAATCAATATCCACGATCAATAGGTTTACCCGCAAAAAAACCATTAAGCCAGTTAACTGATTGACAATCGATTCGAAGATTCCCCCTGGAATTTAAGTTTTAGTTCACGAAGTTTCTGAATGATTTCATTACCCCAAGGACTCAAATTAAGAGCTTTTTTGAGTCTATCTTCGCTGACGTGCTTATCTAAACAATCTAAATTAGCCCCGGGGAACCAATGACTCCCATTGCCTAGCAGACTATATCTAGCTTTTGCATAAGATTCCATCCCCCAAGCCTTATCTAAGTTATACAACCAGATCAAAATTGGAATATTAATATTACCTGGTGTTTGATCCCAACTTGGCAAACCTTTTTTCCAGGTTAAGAGCCACTCTTCTCCAAGTTCTTTCTTAGCAGCATGCGCAAGACGATGTTGCAGCTTTGGTAGAAATTTATCAGCTTTATCCAGCAAACTCACTGCATGCAAATGCAAAGCGAAGTCTTCAATGTTTGATGCACCAACACTTAAAGTATGAACTCTTTGATCATTTAAACAAAAGAGATCATTAAAAACAATTGGATGGAGAGGGGAACATAATTTAACTAGTTTTTCTGAAGGGCTATGTAAATGCCCTCCTTTATCAGTTGGGCTAATAATAAAAACTCCTAAATCTAATTTTGCAGCTGCAGCCAAAGCTGGCTCATTATCTTGAAAAATGAAATACCAATGAAGATTTACATAATCAAATTCATCTGACTCAATAGCCTTAACAATTAAATCAGTTGGGCCATGAGTTGAAAAGCCAATATGATCAACAAGCCCTCTATCCTGCCAGCGACGTGCAACTTCTAAGCAACCACCTGGGCGAATGGTTTGATGCAAATGCTTAGGAAGATTCAAACCATGAATAGAAAGTAAATCCAGTTTTTTGCACTGCAAATTAGAGAAACTACGCTCAAGCTCAAGCTCAAATTGAGAAGGATCCTCTCTTGGAGGAATTTTTGTTTGAAGAATACGGTTAATATCGGGAAATTCTTGTATCCCAAACCCAAGCTGTAACTCCGAAGTCCCATAATGTCTTGCAGTTTCTACATGGTGAATTCCATTTTGAACTGAAAATTTCAATATTTCTTCTAATTTTTGTTGATTCTCAGCTGATACCTTTTCCATCTTCAAATCACTCCAACTATGCTGAAACCTCATTCCACCTAATGACAAGACAGGAATATTTAGCTCGGTCCGTCCAAAGCGACGAGTAGGTAAAGAATTGATCTTTTCTTTCATAAGATAACCTGTAAAACAGCTCCTTCATCTCAAAGGTGGTAACCCAAGGGACCTAATAGACTTTGCTTCTAGCTGTTTCCGTAAATCATCTAGATCTTCAAATTTGACCCACTCAATACAATTTACTGGGCAGGTGTCTATTGCCTCTTGAATTAATTTTGAGCTATCTCCATCTTGGCGAAAAGCTCTTGCACGTCCATTAATTGGCTCCATAGCAAAAGTATTGGTTGCAACGCAACTGCAATAAGTACAACCAATGCAAAGTGACTCATCTACCCATACAGCTTTAGAACGAAGTTTTCCACCAAGAACAGGCTCTTTCCCATTCCGTTTACTTTCCTCTTGAGCTTTTGCCTGAAAAGCTAACTCAGGATTACTAGTCAAAAAACTAATAAATCAGTAGTCCCAGCGAGTAACCACAAGCTCAATAGAGCCATCAAGATGGTTCTTCCTTTCTGTAACTTCAAAACCTTCCTCCTTAGTGGCTGAGAGAACAGTAGAAAGAGCATATTGTTGAGTTAACTTCGATAAAAATCTATCTACAGGGATATCTTGTTTCCAAAGATCCAAGTCTGTCACTAACTCATATGCACCTGTATTTTTGTTCCATCTGAACCCTATATCACCACCCTTTGGCATTTGAATTGCCATTTCAGCTTGAACTGTTTGGCCACGATAGCCTCGTACTTGCTGCGCTCCTTCTTGAGGAAGATAACCTAATTGAATCAAAGCATTCAAAAGAGGCTCTCTTTTTTTTAATTGGGTTTTAACAGTGCTGAAATGAGACATTAGATAATTTCAATTTGATCTTGAGTTGCTAGAGACTGATCTTCAGGACAAACATATGCCTCAGAAGTCAACTCCCTTTGCTGAACACTGCCCAAAGCATCCTCAAGCTTTTCAGTCAGCTTTAGACATGACTGACCTGCAATTCCCTCAACAGTCTCCTCAACCGCACCATCCTGGCGAATCCTAAATCGGATGGTGCGCTGAGGCATTCAAGGAAATTAAATGATCTAAATGATATATAAAAGCAAGTCAAAATGTATGTTCAATTGATACATGTAAACATTTCCCGTTCTTTTATCAAAGCAAAAAACCATCTTCCACAAGCCTTTGTAATCGAACAACAACCTCAGGACTTTGTATTTGTTCTAGTGCCACTCTTGCTTCATAGCGGACAGAGGGCTCCAAATCATTCAACAAAATACTAAAAAGACCTTCAGTTAATTCTAATTTCATAGCTTCGAGTACCTTTTCATATAGACGCCCCAATGACCAAATGCAATTACTTCTCACTAAAGGCTCTTGATCAATTCGCAAACCCAGGAGAAGTTCTGAGACTACAGCCTCTGCTTTCTCAATAGAAGTAGATCCTACTTCGGCCAAAGAGCTCGCAGCCCACAACCGGACTGCCGCCACATCATTATGTAAAGCTTTAATCAATGGTTCCATAACAGGAGAAGCCGAATAATTGCCTAGGCTCCAAGCCGCAGCTTTTCTTACATATGCATTGCTATCTGACTGTAATAATTCAAGAAGAGTATCAACAGCTTTAGGGGAAGGGTTCCTACCTAATGCATATACAGCACTCATTCTCTCTACAGGAGATGGCTCTGAAAGCAAAGGTATCAACAAAGAGAGTGCTCTTTTATCTCTATGCTCACAAAAAACACGAAGTCCCTGTAAACGTTCCTCATGGCCTTGTTTCAACCACTTCAGGCCTAATTCACACTCATTCGAAATTTTATTTTTATCTGAGTTAAATACTTCAAACTCAATGTCATCAAGAGGGTCACCCTGAAGTTCGGCAGCCAGTTCCTTCTCTAGGACGTCTGGATCGATAGCCAGATTTCTCAGATCCTCATCAATTGATTTGAAACTTTCTTCTTTCATGTGGAAATATTTACCAGGGTTAGAAAGAGCTGCTGAGTTAGCCGATAGGAGCAGGGGCCAGCATATCTCCTGGAAGCCAAATTCGAGCAGTCACTGCGAATAAAGCCAAAGCAAAAAGGGAAACAATAATTAAAGGTAAAATTGTTGTGCGAAGAAAGCCCAATGAAAAAATTTGTTTGAGTCATTTTGCTCCAAATTCTAAGAGATAAAACCTTAATGCAAAGAAAAAGCTCTTTTTAAGATATTCCTCTTCATCCCCAAAATACAAAAAACAGCGCAAATTAAACCTAGCCAGCCTCCTCTTTGTTGGTGTAATAAAAAACCACCAGTTGAACAAAGCAATCCAAAAAGAACGCCAGAACTTAACAAAAAATGAACAATCAATTCTCTGAAAGAGTCAACTGGCTCAACTCCTAAGCGTTTTCTTAAATCACTCCAACCAGGACCGGGAGGTTTTACAATCCGCACAAATTTCTCTAAAACATAGTCAGATTCAGGGGGGGTTACTAACAAAGCAAGCAACCAAACTGTTGCAGTTAAAATCGTCGTAAAAAAAAGTTTTAATCCATAATCTTCAATTCGCAAAACAGGAATCACTGATGTTGTCATACCAACAAAGAAACCACATAACATAGCTGCAAGCTCAGCTGTTGCATTAATTCTCCACCAAAACCATCTCAATACCAGAACAACCCCAGGACCAGTTCCTATAGCTATAACAAGTCGAAAGATAGAACCAATACTGTCACTCAAAAATGCAGTAATTATTCCAATGCTAAGTAGCAATAGACAGGTACTTTGAGCAACTAATAGCAACTCTTTCTGACCAGCTTGAGGTCGTAAAAACCTCTTGTAGAGATCATGCGTTAAATAACTAGAGCCCCAATTCAAAGAAGTACTTACAGTACTCATAAATGCAGCGACCATTGAGACTACCACTACTCCCAGTGCTACTGGGGGAAGATACCTAACCGCTAATAGTGGGTAACTAAGTTCCCAGTCTTGTTGAAATGGGATTAAAACAAGTGCCGACAATCCAACCAAAATCCATAACCAACTTCGTAAAAGATAGTTAATCACTAAGAAAACCCAACCTGCTAATTCCGCTTGTTTTTCATTCTGAGTGGCAAGTATACGTTGAACAAATTCCCCCCCACCATCACTCCTTCTGAAGCTCCACCATTGAAGTGAAAGAAATGCTGTAAAAGTTGCTGTACTCATACCCGCACTCTCAATCCATTCAAAACGACCTTCTGTCCATACCCATGGGAAAATTGATAATAATTCAGGTCTATGAAGCTCTTCCAAACTAGATAGCAATTGCGACATACCTCCAGCTTCATGAATAACTACAAAAGCAAGAGTCAATGCACCAAAAAGTGCTAATAATAACTGAACAAAATCATTAACAACAACTGCCCACAAACCACCTAGGACTGTATAAACAAGCATAAAAAAAGCAACTACTACAAGCAAGAGCAATGAGTCACTAAATAAACCAAATATCTGATGTCCATCTACCATCCCAAGAGCTTCTGCAACTTTTCTAAGAGCTAGAAATGCGTACCCAATACCGATGCAATTTATAGGAACTGCAAGCAGAAAAGCTTTTGTACCTCTTAACCAAGCAGCAGCAGATCCCCCATAGCGTAATTCAGTAAATGCTGCATCGGTTAAAACACCACTGCGTCTCCACATAGGAGCAAAAACTACAGTCATTGCAACATGGGCCAATGCAAAGCTCCACCACTCCCAATTACCAGCAAGACCCCTAGTACCAACTAACCCAGCCACATATAATGGTGTATCTATAGAAAAGGTCGTTGCCGCCATTGAGGCTCCTGCAAGCCATCCTGTCAACTTTCTACCAGCGACAAAATAATCATCTTCACCCTTATTCCTACGCGCAAGGAAAACACCTAAACCTAGCGAAATTAGTAAATAAATAGCAAGGATCAGCCAATCTATTAGTTTCATTAGTTTTAAGCAATTTTTTAATAGTCGTTTTCTTTAAATCTCCTCTAGATCAATTAAAGATGGATACGCCGGAGTTGTCCACATGCAGCATTTTTATCAAGTCCCCTACTTGTTCGTAAGCTAACAGCAATTCCTCTTTTCTCCAAAACATTCATGAAATTCTGAACTCGTTTTAAGCTAGGGCGTTGAAAGTCCTCCCCATCAATAGGGTTATAAGCAATAAGGTTGACATGACTTTGAAAACCACCAACTAAGTCAGCTAATTCTTCAGCATGTTCATTATTATCATTTACATCGCCTAATAAAATATACTCAAAGCTGACTCTTCTTCCTGTTATATCTAAATAATGTCGACAATCATCCAAAAGAGTATTCAAAGGATAACTCTTAGCTGTAGGTATTAAAGCCTCGCGTAAGTTTTGATTAGGTGCATGTAAACTTAACGCAAGTGTGAATTGAACAGTCCCAAGATAGTTCAAAGCCAGCTCAGCTAATTTAGGCAGAGTATTCTTAACACCTACTGTACTTAAGGTTATCCTTCGTTGCCCAATCCCTAAATCTTTATTCAAGCAATATATAGAAGACAAAACTGATTCTATATTTAAGAGAGGTTCTCCCATACCCATAAAGACAACATGAGAAGGTCGCCTGTCAAAAGCTTCCTTGATTGCAAAAAATTGAGATACAATTTCACTTGCTTTTAATGAACGTCGGAGGCCATCTTTACCAGTTGCACAAAATTGGCACCCCATTGAGCATCCAATCTGACTTGAAATGCAGATAGTCAGACGATTTCTAGAAGGTATCCCAACTGTCTCGATAGTCTCGCCATCATTTGTTTTTAGCAATAATTTAATTGTTTTATCCTTCGCTATTAATCGTTTTATTTCATGGAGATGACCAACAGTAAAGCCCTTTTGAATTAATAAATTTCTCCATGACTTAGGTAAAACTGTTATATCTTGAAGGTCGCATATTCCTTTTTCATAAATCCATTTATGTAGTTGTCGTCCACGAAAAGCAGGTTCAGAATTTTCGACAGCTACATCTTGAAGCTGATTAAGGTTTAACCCTAGCAACTCAAGATTTTTAGGTTTGCTTTCCAAGCTTAGAAATTACCTCAAAAGAATCCCATGCCCTAATTTAAATTCTAAAATAACCAACGCAACAAAACCAATCATAGCCCACCGTCCGTTTATATTTTCTATATGGTTATGAAATCCGTAGCTAGGTAACTTACGTTTTGGAACAATTTTTGGTTCTAACATTGAATCCTCCTTAAATATACAAAAGATTAAAAGTAAATTACTCGTCAGAGAGTAATCCTTCTTCTTGAAGACCTTCTAAGGCAGCAGGATCAGGCATTTGATCTTCTTGGAACTGTTCATCTCCACTTGGACGCACAAAGGCTGCAAAATTACTTGTTGATGAGTCAATTCCATGACGACTACGCGTTGCTTCTAAATCAGCATCACTTGGATCATCAAGAACTGATGTTAAATTTGCTGCTGCTGGAGAAGCCGGCATATCAACTGTATAGTCAGGGCGAAGATTTTGTATGCGGCGATAACCAGCAGGATCTTCAGCAAGAATGTCTGGATGAGGTCCAGCTTCTGCTCTCAGCTCTTCCACAAAACCACTAAAGCCTGTACCTGCAGGTATTAAGCGGCCAATAATAACGTTTTCCTTTAGCCCTCTTAACCAATCAGATTTTCCTTCAATTGCAGCTTCTGTCAAAACTCTTGTGGTTTCTTGGAATGAAGCTGCTGAAATAAAGCTATCCGTGTTTAAAGATGCTTTAGTAATACCTAATAAAACAGGTGTAAATTCAGCGGGAGCACCACCTGTAATTGATATTGCTTGATTGGTATCTTCAACTTGACGAATTTCAATCAATTCTCCAGGTAAAAGAGTTGTATCACCTGCATCTTCAATGCGTACCTTACTAGTCATTTGTCGAACAATTACCTCAATATGTTTATCGTCAATAGAAACTCCTTGAGACTTATAAACATTTTGGACCTCATTAACTAATTTATGTTGAAGTTTTGCAATCGATTCTTGTGCTGCTTCCATCAATGGTTTCCGATCGCGAAGGTCACCAAAGAAACAATCTAATAATTCATGTGGATTGACAGGTCCATCAGTTAACAATTCGCCAGCACTGACTTCCTGCGAATCACTAACCATAACATTTTTCCCTAACAAGATTGGATACTCTTCTATAGAGTCATCAGACTCAATAACCTTAACTACTACTGAATCATCATCATCACCTTGCTTTATTTCTACTATTCCTCTCCTCTTACATAAAATTGCAGATTCCCGAGGTCTGCGTGCCTCTAATAATTCTTCAATTCTTGGGAGACCCTGGACAATGTCACCTGTTTTTTGTCGTTCAAAAACCAACAGAGCTAATCCATCGCCTCTTTGAACAAGATCACCATTCTTGACATGAAGTACAGAGTCAGGTGAAACCATGTAAGGCCTACCTAATCTAAGTGTTACTTGGTTACCTTCAACAGCTTCAATCTCACCACAATAATTAATCAGTTCATCTTTAGACAACTTATCACTATCAATAACCCTTTGACCAACTGAAACAAGAGGTTCAGAAGATGAGGTCAAAGTTAATGTATCTTCTTTACGCTCTACAATTAATCGTCTAATAGTCTCCCCTTCAAGCAACTCAGGTAATTGAACGATACCTTTTTCTTTACATAGAATTTGGGTAGTAGCAACAACATCACCTGCTTCTATATTCTGCTCATCATGAACTTGTAATTCAGTATGAGTTGATCCATGACTTGAATCCGAAATTGTGTCACGTCTAACTAAAATACTTTCAAGTATGATCAGTCGAAGTCTTTGTATAGTCTTTGATGCCTTATCACTGACTATCTCAACATCTACAGTCATTTGAGGTGTTGTCTCGAATGTCTCCAAGATCAATTGCGTCTTAAGTAATTCAACACCATCTACAGACTTAATTAGCTCACCATCTTTAAAGCCAAGTCGTTGAGTAGCCTTTAGGCCTAAAGAAGGTCCTTTTGGCTGATTAACATGAGAAAGCTCTGGCAACTGAGCCTCATCAGGGATTGTATATTCTTCTACTGGTCTCAATAAAAGGCCTTTTCCTTCAGCAGTCTCAACTGTCTGAACAAAAACCATAGAATCTGCTTTTAATCCTTTTGCAATTGTCTCACCAGGATTAGCTATTTGACCTTCATCGTCAAAACGTTCTAGTGCCTTAGAATCACTACAAAGATGATACTCTCCACTCCTAACAATAATTTCACGAAGAATATCATTCTTTTGTGTAACAGTAACAATTCCAGCTGTTTGACTAAAGATATCTTTTACAACTTCAGTCCCAGCCTCAATCCACTGTCGATCCTCAATCATTAGCAACGAAATATCCTTATTGATTTCATGAGTTTCCTGTGGAATCCATAACAATGTTCCGCCATTACTAACTTCAAAACCATTTTTTGCTGACCTGGCTTTTTTAACAGTCAATCCAGGTGCATACTTAACAATACCTCCAGTCTTAGTTCTAAAGCGATCATCTGATAGTTCAGCAATAATTTCTCCATTTCCAATTTTACTTCCAGGGACACTATTTAATCGATAACGAGTTGCATCTTTTGCTTCCAGATTCCATATCTCACCAGAATGGGTTGATTCCTCAAGTAATTTAAAATCCTTGAGGGTCATTGAAGTGGTAACTATCTGTACTTCTCGCGAATCACCGATTGAATCGCGAAGACGCACTTCTCCACCAAATTCACTTGCTTGGCTTGCCTCTGCTAATACCTGAGCTTCTACTACGTTCACATTGCTTTGAACAACAGGCTGTGCATTAGGAGGTAAATTATAAACATCACCTGCAAGAACCCAAAGCCTACCAAGACGCTGAGCTTTTAATGTTATATTCCCTTGTCTATCAGTAACTTCCTTAGGTTGAATTGCTTCTTCATAACGAACCTGGCCAGCTAAGTCACAGATAACATCTTTAGTAGCTTTCTCAACACTCTTTTTAACAGCTCCTGCAGCTATTTGAGCAATTGTTATATCAGCGGCAACGTCTTGTCCATTCTGCACGAAGATCAAAGAACCACTAGAAATCTCAATTTTTTGTGCCTTGCCTTTCTCTGTTGGCTTAATAGTCAAAACAAAATCTAATTCTGCTTGTTGTGCCTCAACACCATGGGGTGTTCTATATCCACGCAAACGTGCTTTTGAGGCAAACTCAACTTTCCCTGCAATATTAGAACGAACAACACCAGTCTCTGCAGTTGAGACACCCCCAGTATGGAATGTTCTCATAGTTAATTGAGTACCAGGTTCTCCAATTGATTGAGCAGCAATAATGCCTACCGCTTCACCTAAGTCAACTAATTGATTATGAGCCAGAGCCCATCCATAACATTTTCGACATACAGATCGAGTTGCCTCACATGTAAGTGGGGAACGTACCATTACACCATCGATTTTTGCCTTCTCAATCTTCTTTGAAAGCTCAGGGTCAATCGCTACATCTCGTTTAACGAGAACAGCTTCTTCAGCATCAAGAATGTCTTCAGCTGTCAAACGTCCTACGAGCCTATTTCCAAAAGATCCGTCCTCAGCTTTTACAAGAATTGCTCTAGCTGTTCCACAGTCTTCCTCGCGAACAATAACATCCTGAGCAACGTCTACTAATCTTCGAGTTAAATAACCTGAATCAGCCGTT
Organism: Prochlorococcus sp. AG-436-M02; assembly: GCA_003212515.1. Lineage (GTDB taxonomy): Bacteria > Cyanobacteriota > Cyanobacteriia > PCC-6307 > Cyanobiaceae > Prochlorococcus_E. Next base: position 1,688 of record QCPL01000008.1, on the reverse strand, counting down.
CTTAAGGCAGTATCAACTAACCCTTTACGGGCACCATATGAGGAAATGACATACTCCGTCACGGTAAGTCCTTCACGGAAATTAGTGCGAATCGGTAAATCAATAATCTCTCCTTGAGGGTTAGCCATTAGGCCTCTCATCCCTACCAGTTGACGCACCTGAGACATATTTCCTCTCGCCCCGGAGTTTGCCATCATCCACACTGAATTAAGTGGATCATTTTGATTAAAATTCTTTTTAACAGCATCAACAAGTCTTTCGTTAGTTTCCGTCCATGTATCAATAACCTTTGTATGACGTTCTACTTCTGTGATTTCACCAAGACGGTAACATTCTTCTGTAGCAGTAATTTGTGCCTCAGCTTGACCAAGCAAATCTTGCTTTGCTTGGGGTACTTTCAGATCATCTACCGATATAGATACTGCTGCCTGTGTTGCATATTTAAATCCCAAATCTTTAAGATTATCAGCCATTGCAGCAGTGACTGCTGTTCCATGATTTTTATATGCCCATGAAACTAAATGTTTAAGTGTTTTTTTATCTACCACACAATTTCTAAACGATGGTGGGGTTTTAGAAAGAGGCGGGATCTGATTCGCCTTAGCGGCTTTTTTCTTAGAACCTTTTCTACCTCTAGTAGAAGTTTTGCGTGATTTTGAAGAAGAAGTCATTGATAAGTCCTAGTCAGTGTTGGGAAGGTAAAGAAGAAAAAAGTCAGGCTGAAGCTAAAGCATCAATAATGGTGTAATTCATAACTACACGGCCTACAGTTGTCAAAATAAAGCGACTAATTAAAGCACCTTCTTCATCTAGTCGATCACGTCTAAGATTCCATTGCTCAATTCGAGTTCCATCTTCAAGAGTCTTTGTATCTATAGGTATATCACTATCCTCTTCATCGTCTACCGTGCCATTAAAACGAACCCAGATCCAATCGTGTAAACCAAGTCGCTTATCTTCAAAAGCATGTATGACATCCTCTAAACCAGAGAAGGTTTTTGAATAATCTCCAAACTCTGGCTTCGATGCTTCTGGCTGAAGAGCCGTTAAATAATATGAGCCTAGGACCATATCTTGAGAAGGAGTAACAATTGGTTCTCCAGTCGCAGGAGAAAGGATGTTATTACTAGCAAGCATCAACATCCTTGCCTCAGTTTGAGCTTCTATCGCTAAAGGAACATGGACAGCCATTTGATCCCCATCGAAATCGGCATTAAATGCTGGGCAAACTAATGGGTGCAACTGAATTGCTCTACCTGCTACCAATTTAGGTTCAAAAGCCTGTATACCTAAACGGTGTAATGTTGGCGCGCGATTCAGAAGGATAGGATGACCTTCTATGCATTCTTGAAGGACCTGCATAACTTCATCATCTGCACGTTGAATAAGCTTTTTAGCAGCCTTAATATTGTTAACAATATTTTGTCTGATTAATCTATGAATTACAAAGGGTTGGAACAGCTCAATGGCCATCTCTTTAGGTAATCCACATTGATGCATTTTCAGCTTAGGTCCCACAACTATTACTGATCTCCCTGAATAATCGACTCTTTTACCTAAAAGGTTTTGCCTGAATCTTCCTTGTTTACCCTCAATAATGTCACTAAGAGATTTTAACGCTCGATTATTGGCTCCCACTACAGTCCTTCCTCTCCTTCCATTATCAACAAGAGCATCTACAGCCTCCT
>QCPL01000007.1 GCA_003212515.1 Prochlorococcus sp. AG-436-M02 | reverse complement strand
CGACACTCGCAGTAAACGCAGAAGGGGTACTTCTTCTGACTCAGATCAAGATGCTGATTATGGTGGAGCCGAAGGTTAGGAGTTGATCTTTATAGCCCGGCATCTTCAAGTTGTCGGGCAGCTTTTTCTAAAACATTTAAAGTTGCATTCCTTTTTTGTCCTTGAAGGCTTAGTTCATTTCTCCATTTACGAGCACCATTTACACCTTGCACTAAATTAATGGCGTGCTTACAGATATCCCATAAACGTCCATTTTTTCTGAGATGATTTTCAGCATATGGAATAATTCCTTTGATTACTTGTGATGCAGTAATTGTTTTTGCATTTTCTCCATAAAAAATTTCATCTATTTGATGCCAAAGTAATGGATTTGAATATATTGCTCTTCCCACCATTACTCCATCAAATACTTTTAGGGCATTAGTACAATCTTCTGGAGTTTGCAACCCTCCATTTAATTCAATTTTTAGTTTTGGACGATATGCTTTAATTTTGGCAACTTTTTTATATTGAAGAGGGGGAATTGAGCGATTTTGCTTTGGATTTAAACCTTTTAATAATGCTTTTCGTGCATGAATTGAAAAACGATCTGCTCCCGCAGCATCCATTTGGTCAATAAATCTAAGCAGAAATTCTTCACTGTCTAAATTATCTATCCCAGTTCTGTGTTTAATTGTGATGGGAATATTTGTTGCCGATTTCATTGCTTCTATGCACTTTGCAACTTGATCGGTATTTGCCATTAAACAAGCCCCAAAGTTGCCGGATTGGACTCTGGGGCTTGGACATCCAAGATTTAAATTTATTTCATCATATCCCCAATCTTCCCCAATTACAGCTGCTTCTGAAAGAACTTTTGGATCATCGCCTCCTAGCTGAAGGGATATGGGGTGTTCTATTTCATCAAAATCTAAAAGATTTGATTTGCCATTGTATTGCAAAGCTTTAGCAACAATCATTTCTGAATACAGAAGTGATTTCTTGCTGATTTGTCTCATCAGCACTCTAAAGTGCCTATCCGTGCAATCGAGCATGGGGGCAACGCTGAATTGATAGGATTCATGGATGAGTGGTTTTTTGCCCTCTACATTTTTCATTTGTCTACATTTAGCTTGTCCCTAGAAAGCTTGAATTCTTTTTATCCTATGAATAGGAACTTTTCATTGTCTAGCCGCAGGTCTTTTTTGATGGGAATTTTTTCAGTGATTTTTGGAGTATTTTTGCAACCAAAAAAAGTTTTTGCCGCTTCAAGTCAAGATAAATCATTTTCTTCCTTGACATCAGAAGACTGGAGAAATCGCTTATCTCCTGAAGCTTTTAATGTTTTGAGAGAAGAAGGAACTGAAAGACCATTTACTAGTCCATTGAATAATGAAAAAAGAGAAGGAGTTTTTTTATGCGCTGGTTGTGAGTTGCCTTTGTTTGATTCATCTAAGAAATTTGATAGCGGAACTGGATGGCCTAGTTTTTGGGAACCTTTGCCAAACTCTATAGAGACAAAAACGGACTTTAAATTAATCGTTCCACGCACTGAATACCATTGTAAACGTTGTGGTGGGCATCAGGGTCATGTTTTTAATGATGGACCGCGGCCTACTGGAAAAAGATATTGTAATAATGGAGTTGCTTTGATTTTTAAAGTATCTAATTGATTTTTTTATTGGTGCGGGCTTCCGCAGCTTGTTAGATCTTGACCCTTGCCTGCAAGATTAGTTATTAGAGTTTTAAAAGGTCCATATGACTGAAGATGCCTCCACTTCGCAGCATGAAGATCTAGAATTAGATTCTAGTGCTCCTGATTTAGAGAAAAAAGAAGCTCTTTCTAATGAAGATGAGATTAATGAAAATATAGCTCAGGAGGAGACCCTTAATACTGAATCCGAGGCTAAACCTATTAATCAGCCCCTTAATAATGAGGCGCGACTTGAACAACTAGAGAGAGAGCATGAAACTTTGAAAAGTCAATATATGAGAATTGCTGCTGATTTTGATAATTTCAGAAAACGCCAAACTCGTGATCAAGATGATTTGAAAGTTCAACTAACTTGTACTACTCTCAGTGAGATTTTACCTGTTGTAGATAATTTTGAGAGAGCTAGACAGCAATTAAATCCTGAAGGTGAAGAAGCTATTTCTTTACATAGAAACTATCAAAATCTATATAAACAATTGGTTGATGTATTAAAAAAACTTGGCGTTGCTCCTATGCGCGTAATAGGACAAGCTTTTGATCCTACTTTGCATGAGGCATTGCTTCGTGAACCTAGTGAAACTGTTCTTGAGGACATAATTATAGAAGAATTAGTTCGTGGCTATCATTTAAATGGAAGAGTTTTACGCCATGCACAAGTGAAAGTTTCTATGGGTCCAGGACCAAAAACTGATGTAGAAGATAAAACAGTCAATGAACCTACGCATTCTGATCAAGAAGAGGGATCAGAATCATTGGAGCAGGCAAGTTGATTTTATGAGTTTTACTTTTCTTCCCCAACGTATAATTAATAGCTGATGGCTGATTTTTACAACCAATTAGGAGTTAGTAGAGACGCTGATGCTGACACTTTGAAACGTGCATATAGACGTTTAGCGCGTCAATATCATCCAGACATTAATAAAGAACCTGGAGCTGAAGAACGCTTTAAGGAAATTGGTCGTGCTTATGAAGTTTTAGGGGATCCAGAGAAGAGAGCAAGATATGACCAGTTTGGCGAGGCTGGATTGGGTGGCTCTGCTGGTATGCCAGATATGGGAGATATGGGGGGATTTGCCGATATTTTTGAAACATTTTTTGGAGGAGCAGCTGGCGCGGGATCTAGAAAACAACGAAGAGGACCTCAACAAGGAGATGACCTTCGATATGATTTAACCATTGATTTTAATCAGGCTGTTTTTGGAGAAGAGAAGGAGATAAAGATTCCTCATTTAGAAACCTGCGATGTTTGTCGAGGAAGCGGGTCTAAACCTGGAAGCGGTCCAACAACTTGTTCTACGTGTGGTGGGGCTGGGCAAGTTCGTAGAGCAACAAGAACACCTTTTGGAAGTTTTACCCAAGTTTCTGATTGCCCTGCTTGTGGAGGTGTTGGCCAAACAATCTCTAATCCTTGCCAGAGTTGTGGTGGGCAGGGAGTTAAGCAGGTTAGAAAGAAATTACGTATAAATATTCCTGCAGGAGTTGATACTGGGACTCGCTTGCGTGTTTCTGGAGAAGGAAATGCAGGCTTGAAAGGAGGTCCTTCAGGAGATTTATATGTTTTTATTAAAGTCAAGGCTCACCCTCGTTTGAAACGAGAAGGATTGAATATTCATTCGGAAGTTCATGTAAGTTACTTGCAAGCAATTCTCGGAGACTCAATTGAGGTTGATACAGTTGATGGTCCAACTAGTCTTCAAATCCCTGCAGGAACTCAACCAAGTGCCGTTTTAATTTTAGATAATAAAGGTATACCTAAATTAGGAAATCCTGTAGCTAGAGGTAATCATTGTATTGTTGTAAAGATTAAGATTCCTTCACGATTAACTGAAGATGAAAAGATTTTGTTAGAGAAATTAGCGAGTCATTATTCTGCTAAGGGGCCTCAGAATCATCACCATAAGAGCGGATTATTCAATAGACTTTTTAGTAATGAATGATATTGATGTCTCAATATCTTGATCTTAGAGGAACTCCATGCCCAGTTAATTTTGTACGTTGTCGCTTGGCATTGGAGGAATTAAATCAAGATCAAAATTTACAAGTAGATCTTGATAAAGGCGAACCTGAAGAAACTGTTCTTACTGGATTGAGGAAAGAAGGCTATGAGATACAAATAATTCATACTGATTTGAATTGGATTAGATTTCTTGTTAGAGGAAATGGGAATAAATAAAAAAGATTTAAAAGGAACTGTAGTTGCATTAAAAGCAAATTTTTTAATAGTAGAAATAGAATTTAGTCAAGCACTATTGAAAATAAATAAGGAAACTAATCCTTCCGAAACTGTTCGATTGATTTGTACTAAAAGAAATAAGCTATCTTATAATGGCTATTCTATACTTGTTGGAGATATTGTATTAGTTGGAGAAATTGATTGGGTTAATTATAGAGGTGTAATTAATAGTGTTAAGCCAAGGATAAGTATTTTAAAACGCCCATCAATTGCAAATTTCACTGATCTTTTTGTTGTAATTTCTTTAAATGATCCTTTAATAAATTTAAATCAATTGTCACGCTTTTTAGTTAAAGCTGAATATTCCTCTAATAATGTAAATATTATTCTTACAAAGAGTGATTTAGGCACTGAAGTGATTGTAGAAGAATATATTGAGAGATTCCAATCATGGGGATATAATATTTTTCCTGTTTCTATTATAAATGGTCATGGTTTTAATCAATTATTAGATAAATTTAGATTAGTAAAATTAAGTGTATTATGTGGTCCTTCTGGAGTTGGAAAAAGTAGTTTGATTAATTATTTAGTTCCTGCTACGTCCATACCAGTTGGTGATCTATCAAGAAAATCAAGAAGAGGTAAACATACAACAAGACATGTGGAAATTTTCTCTCTTGGTGAAGGATCTTTTATTGCAGATACTCCTGGTTTTAATCATCCTGGTTTTAATATCAACCCTTATTCTTTAGGTAAATTATTTCCTGAAGTAAGGTCTCAGCTACAAAATAAAAATTGTAAATTTAGGAATTGTTTACATTTAGAAGAACCTGGGTGTATTGTTTCCAGGAATTGGGAAAGATATGATCAGTATCGCAATTGTGTAAAAGAAATGATTAACTCTTATCATCCATCCCAGGAAGATTAAGATTTAGACCACCTGTGAGTTCTTGCATTCTATTTTTCATATTGGTAGTAGAGGTTTCATGTGCTGTTTTAATTGCTTCGAGTACTGAGTCTTCTATAATTTTTAGCTCTTCAGTTAAGAGAGATTCATCTATTTTCACGCGAAGTGGCTTTTGATTTCCTGACAGCCAGACAATGACTCTGCCATCTTCGCTAGACCCTTCGAGTTCCATTTCATCTAACTCTTCTTGGAGCTTCTGAGCGTCTTGTTGAATTTGTTGAGCTTTCTTAAAGGCTTCTGTGATTTGCCCGAAATTTGGAAGTCCGAATCCTGCCATTTTTTTTAATACCTGACTATTACATTAGGAGATTTCTTCAAATCCAAGTCGTTTTACTTCTGTATGCAGTAAAAAACCATATTTTTTTTGCACTTTTTCTTGAATAGTTGCCATTAGATCTAAGATATCTTTGGCTGTGGCATTATGATGATTCACTATAAAGTTTGCATGGATGGAGGAAATCTCTGCTCCACCTTTTCTGAGTCCCTTTAAACCGAGATCTTCAATAATTTGACCGGCTTTTTGGTTTTTAGGGTTTTGAAAAACACTCCCGCAACTAGGAATTTGATAAGGTTGTGTTGCTAAACGATTAGAGAGATTTTCATTTGTTAGTTTGTTGATTTTATTGGTATCTTGACCAGCTTCAAGCTTAAAGCGAGCCGATACAACAATCAGTTTTTCTTTTTGGAGAATACTTCTTCGGTATGAGTACTGAAGTTCATTTCTTTTAATTTCAAAAAGATTGCCCTCTTCGAGTGAAATTACTTTTACTGAGATTAATCGATCTGCCAAGCAACTCCCTTGTGCTCCTGCATTCATGACTGCAGCGCCTCCAACAGTGCCAGGAATTCCTATTGCCCATTCAAGCCCATGTAAACCTTGTTTACCTACTTTCCTTGTTAAATTTGGTATTGGCTCTCCACTAAAAGCTTCAACAATTCCTGTCTTTGCATCTATTTTGCATCCATTCATTTTTCTCATACATATTGTTAGTCCTGTAAGCTCCGTGTCGTTAATTAATAGATTGGAGCCAGCACCTATTATATGACTGGTGATAGCATTTCTTTTGCACCAAGTAAGTACTTGGGAAAGCTCAGCTATATTTTTCGGTTCAGTAAGGAATTGAGCCAAACCTCCAATTTTCCATGTATTGAAACTTTTCAGTGACACCATAGCTTTAATCTCTGGTGTATTTAAATCTTTAATTGACATGTATTTTACTTTCAAGTTGTTTATTTTTATTTGGATCGTTTATTAGTTCTTTAGACAATTGAACTATGTCACCAGCACCCATAATTACTATAAGATCATGCGCTTGAGTTTTTTCTTTGATTTTATTTTTTATATCATTTATATTATTGCAATTAATAATACATAAAGATGGGTTTCTTTCTAAAATAAATGATTTTAATATTTCATTATTTACTCCTTTAATTGGAGTTTCTCCAGCACTATATATTGGAGCAAGTATAATTAAATCAGCTTTACTGAGATTGTTAGCAAAGTCTTTCATAAGATCTCTTAGTCTGCTGTATCTATGAGGTTGGAAAATAATAATTAAACGCTCTGCTTTAATAGGAAGAAAGCTTTGCTTGCTATTAATTAGTAAACGAGCCATTGAAATTGATTCTCTGACTTCAGTTGGGTGATGAGCATAATCATCAATTAAATTCCTATTATTCCAGGTACCTTTAAATTCAAACCTACGCTGTGGTGATTCTAAATTAGACAATGAATTTTTTATTTCTAGAAAGCTTATTCCAGATGACCTGCAAGCAGCAATTGCACTAATTGTGTTTTGGAAATTATGCAATCCACTAAGTGATATTTTGATTTGGTCAATTAATTTTCCTTTCTCAAAATAATTTGCAGTTGTTCCCATTCCATTCATTTCTATAGGTATTCCTGCAAACTTAACTTCGTCAAATGTCTTTGTTGAATACCAGATTGATTTTCGGGAGAGATATTTTCTGAGATTTGGGCAATCATAATTTGCTACAACTACTTTAGAATTATTAGCAAATAAGTTAATTGATTCCATTAATGAATTTAGATCTTTATAGTAATCAGTATGATCGAGTTCAATATTAGTTAATAATGCAATATCGCCAGCATATCTGGTAATACTTCCATCTGATTCGTCTATCTCCGCTATCAATAGGTCTCCATTACCTGCATAAGCATTGCTTTTATATAGTGGAACTATACCTCCTATAATTGATGTTGGGTCGTAGTTATTATTTGCGAGTATAGTTGATATTAATGTGCTAGTTGTCGTTTTACCATGACTGCCAGCAATTAAAATTGACTTTTTATTGCTTATTAAATAAGAAAGGATCTCTGACCGATGAAATATTCTTAGTTTTTGCTTATGAGCTTCTTGAAGCTCCTTATTTTTTTCTGATATTGCTGAACTAATTACAATGACTACTTCATTTTTGTGAGAATTTGTTATTTGAGTTATATGCTTTGTTTTTTGTTCTTTAAATATATTGATATTTATGGTTCTTAATTTCCTTATAGATGCATTTTCTACTGTATCTGAACCGGAAACTGAGTATCCTTTTTTAGCCAAAACCCATGCTAGACCTGACATGCCTATTCCACCAATGCCGATGAAATGGAAATGCTGATTATGGTTTGGAGTATTACTCAACTGGTTTTTTCAGACGCACGAAGAATAACGCTGTAATTCTAAGTAAGCTCGTTTTTTAATTTTTGGATTTATTTTTACCTTTTTACTGAGGTTTGAGCTTTTTTTTCATGAAGAAGCCCAAAAAATTTAGCAATTGCGCCACTTTTCTGTATGATCACAGGCCCTCCTGGTTTTTGTATTTTTTAAAATGGCTTTGCGTGTTGCGATTAATGGATTCGGCCGAATTGGTCGCAACTTCATGAGGTGTTGGTTAAGTCGAGGTGAGAATACAGGACTTGATCTTGTAGGAGTTAACGTTACTTCTGATCCTAAAACCAATGCTCATTTATTGAAGTACGACTCAATTCTTGGACAAATAAAAGACGCTGAAATTGATTACACGGACGATACGTTCATTATCAACGGTAAGACAATTAAATGTTTTTCAGATAGAAATCCAATGAATCTCCCTTGGAAAGAATGGGGAATTGATTTAGTTATTGAATCTACGGGTGTTTTCAATACCTTTGAGGGTGCTAGTAAGCACTTACAGGTTGGAGCTAAAAAGGTAATTCTTACTGCTCCTGGGAAAGGAGAGGGTGTAGGTACTTTTGTGGTTGGAGTTAATGCTGACCAATATCGCCATGACGATTTTAATGTCTTAAGTAATGCAAGTTGTACAACTAATTGTCTTGCACCAATAGTCAAGGTTCTTGATCAATCTTTTGGAATTAACAAAGGGCTGATGACAACAATCCATAGTTACACAGGTGACCAAAGAATCTTAGACAATAGTCATCGAGATTTGAGAAGAGCTCGTGCTGCGGCTATGAATATAGTTCCTACTTCTACAGGGGCTGCTAAAGCTGTTGCTTTGGTTTATCCAGAAATGAAAGGAAAGCTTACAGGTATTGCAATGAGAGTTCCAACGCCAAATGTTTCGGCTGTTGATTTAGTTTTTGAATCTGGTAAATCGATTACTGCAGATTCTATTAATGCTGCTTTAAAACAAGCTTCTGAAGGTTCTATGAAAGGAATCATAAAGTATGGAGATACTCCCCTTGTTTCTAGTGATTATGCTGGTACAAATGATTCCACTATTGTTGACACTGAATTGACTATGGCTATTGGAGATAATTTAGGAAAGGTTGTAGCTTGGTATGATAATGAGTGGGGATATAGTCAAAGAGTTGTTGATTTAGCTGAGGTTGTTGCTAAGAACTGGAAATAACTTAGTAGTTAAATTAAGCACTTTTAAAAAATTTTTAAAAGTGCTTAAAGTTATTTTTTAAAGAAATTGGTATTATTTCGCCGCTGCTCCATCTAGCTTCGGGCTCCCCTTTTTTCATTTGCCCTATAGCTTTAATTGATGGATGCGATTTAATCCATGCTTGTGCCCACATAGGCGGAAGACTTACCACTAATTCGAAGTCCTCTCCACCGTGAAGGCACCATTCAGTAGATTTAATGTCATTTGGCCATTCATTGTTAATTGGTAAATTATGTTTATCAAGTATTGCTGAGCAGTTGCTGCTTTTGCATATACATTTGATTGCATTTAATAATCCATCACTGCTATCTGCTGCTGCTGCTGCTGACCATGGAATAGTTTTAGGCTTGCAATTAATAAGTTTTTGAAGTGCTTTTATTGGGGCTTTCGGCTTTTGATGGGCTTTAATTGCCTTTGATTTAAGTAATTCAGATAAATTAGATGTATCTATTTCTTGATCTGATAGTAGTAAACTGAGTCCTAAGCGGCTGAGTCCATGTGAACCGCTAGTTAGAATTAGATCTCCTGGTTTAGCATTGGATCGATGAAGATTGATTTTTCCTTTTCGTCCAAATGCAGTAATCGAAAGCATTCTTTGGTTGCTACTGGAACAATCACCACCTAATAATTTCCCACCATATTCATTTAATGCGGCATCTATCCCTTTGTATACATTATTTACCCAATACCAAGTAGTTGATGGAGGTGCTGCTAATCCTACTGTGATACCAATAACTTCTTCAACGCCACTTGCAGCAAGATCAGAAATATTTACTGCTACAGCTTTCCAGCCAATATTTGTAGGTGTGTTTGTCTTTTCATTGAAGTGAATATTTTCTATTAAAAGGTCAGTATTAATAACTATATCTTTGTTTTTACTTTCGATTACCGCTGTGTCGTCATCAATTTGCCCATTTTCCATATATTTTTTAAGTCTTTGAAGTATTTCTTCTTCGCCAATCTCACTAAGCTTTTCATTGGCATGATTTTTGTTAGGCATGGTCTAGGAGATTTTCTGAACCTGCAACAACATCTATTGAAATGATTCGATCATTTACTCCTAATTCATTCAGGATTTCTTCTCCTTCTACTACATAACCAAACGCTGCATTTCTTCCATCAATTAAATTTCTTCCTGCAGGGTTTAATTCTGCTTCATATAGAAAAAAGAAAAATTGAGATGAGCCATCATCTAAGGCTTTATCAGAATGGGCCCAACCTAGAGTTCCAAGCGTTGCGAAAGGAAGAATGGGTGTTTCGGTATATAGACCAATTTCTTCAAAGGTTTGATTGTAAAGAGTTTCTTTTTTTCCAGGAGCTTTGATTTCAAGAGGAACATGTCGTTCTTCTTTGGTTTCTGGATCTATATATCCAATGGCTGATCCTTTTGGATCTCCCGTTTGTAGAACAAAAAACTCTTCGGCTCTATTCATAGGCAAGCCATCATAAAAACCTTTTTGAGCTAAATCTATAAATGCACCGCCAGTTAAGGGTGCATTATATCCATCAATAATTGCATACATCTTTCCTTTGGATGTTTCAATGTTGACGCTTGCTCTACCTAAAAGTCTAGGCAGATTATCAAATTCAGATGGTATGTTGTATGGATATTGTTCAGGAAGAAGCAATGCTTCAATATTGCCTATTTCTTGAAGTGATTTACGACGTATTTTAATAAATGCATCTTTGTTTTTTTGGCTTGCGTTTTCGTTCAAACTTGTTAGATCCTCTTTTAGATCTTTAAGGATTTTTTCTCCTTTGCCTTTGTTTTTATTAGGTATTGCTTCGAGTATTGCAGGTTTACGAGTGTTGACTAAGAATTGACTTCTTGAGGCAGCTTTACTTACAGCTGGCCAACGATTTCCTCTTACTAAGTCACTAGTATCTTCAAGTGTATGTTGAATATCTCTTAAATCTTTTTGATTAATTGGGAGTGAGTTCCTTAAAATCGAATAAGGATCTTTAACTCTGTTTCCTGTAGGTAGTGCTGCATTAGCAGGATTTATCCAAATCAAACCAGTAGGGATGAAGAGAGCTAAAAGGGCCAGGAGTAGGATTTTTTTTGTCATGTGGTTTTCATCTCATGCATAACTTTCGCACAGACTTATGATCTCGAGGTATGGTCAGCCGAAATGATTTCAAGTAACGACTTCCGGACTGGTACCACCATTGAATTAGATGGTGCTGTTTGGAGAGTAGTGGAATTCCTTCATGTAAAGCCTGGAAAAGGTTCTGCATTTGTTCGAACTAAGCTAAAATCAGTCCAATCTGGAAATGTAGTAGAGAAAACTTTTCGTGCTGGTGAAATGGTTCCTCAAGCTTTGCTTGAAAAAGCTACACTTCAGCATACATACATGGAATCTGGAGATTATGTTTTTATGGATATGGGTAGTTATGAAGAAACAAGACTTACTGCTCAGCAAATTGGCGAAAGCAGAAAGTATCTTAAAGAAGGGATGGAAGTTAATGTAGTCTCATGGAAAGATAAGCCTCTTGAGGTTGAATTGCCAAATTCTGTTGTGCTTCAGGTTAAGGAAACTGATCCAGGAGTAAAAGGTGACACTGCTACTGGAGGGACAAAACCTGCCATTCTGGAGACAGGTGCTCAGATCATGGTTCCCTTATTTATTTCAGTAGGTGAGAAGATCAAAGTAGATACACGTAATGATAGTTATCTAGGGCGGGAGAACTAATCAAAATGAATCTTGATCACGAACAACTTGATCATCTTTTGGCTACTTTGGCCGAAAGCGATATTCAAGAATTTTGCTTGGAAGGAAAAGGCTTTAAGTTGGAGATTAAGAGAAATCTTCCTCCTTCTTCTCCTGCCCCGGTATTACTAACTTCCCAACCTCCTTCTATTGAGGCATCGCCAATTGTTTCAGCTCAGGTAACTGTAGATCCCGTTGCTGGAGGCCCTAGTGCAGAAGCACCTGGAAATCCTCCTCCAGCGGTAGCTTCTACTAAAGGAGATTTTATTGAAATTACTGCACCAATGGTAGGAACTTTTTATAGAGCTCCAGCTCCAGGTGAGCCAGTGTTTATTGAAGTTGGTTCGAGAATAACGGTTGGACAAACAGTATGTATTTTGGAGGCAATGAAATTGATGAATGAATTAGAATCAGAGGTCTCTGGTGAAGTTATTGAGATACTTGTTGATAACGGTACCCCAGTTGAGTTCGGTCAGCCTTTAATTAAAGTAAAGCCTACTTAGTGTAATTGTTCTCCGAGAGTTCCCAAGCTGTTTCAATGGCTGAAAACATGCTTATAGCTCTTGCGATTCCTTTCCCTGCTATATCGAAACCTGTTCCATGATCTGGGGATGTTCTTATGAAAGGTAGACCTAATGTCGTATTAACGGAATAGTCAAAGGCAATAATTTTTATTGGTATTAAACCTTGATCGTGATATAAAGCCAAGATTCCATCAGGAGATTGTTCTTGTGGGCCAATTTTCCATGATTTTGCAGATGAAATCCAGCATGTATCTGGTGATATAGGTCCTTCGAGTGTTATTTCTGGGTTTTTCGCTCGCCAATTTTCTAAAACAGGTATTAACCATTCAATTTCTTCTGAGCCTAGATTCCCTTTTTCGCCTGCATGTGGATTGATTCCAGCAATAGCTAATCTTGGATTAGGTTTGAATTTTTTACAAAACGATAAAAGACTATTTAGTTTTGAAATTACTAATTCTTTGGAAAGAGTTTTTACAACAGCATTTAATGGAATATGAGTTGTTGCAAGTAGTGTATTTAATCTAAAAGAAGAATATGGTGATTTTGCTGTAAATAGCATTGAATGATTATCTGTTCCTGCAAGTTCTGCTAATCGCTCTGTTTGCCCTGGATAATCATGCCCAGCCTCTTGCCAAGCATATTTTGCTATTGGAGCAGTAATGAGCGCCCTTGCCTCATTGTTTAGTACTATTTCAGTGGCTTTTGTTAACCATTGGAAGCTTGCCTCACCAGTTTTTCTAGTTGGATGTCCTTCTTGGAGAGTTTCATTAAATGGAATATCTATAATTGCTAGTTTTTTTGGATTTGCTAGATTTTTAACTCCTTGAGAATGGAGTCGAGAATAGATAAGCTCCAAAGTGTGTTTACATCCAACAAGTAAGGGTTTCATATCTGTTGGTAAGTTTTTCATTCCAAGTGCTTTTAGTATTATTTCGATTCCTATACCAGCAGGGTCCCCCAATGCTATGACGACTTGACTATTAGCTTTTGAAGATCGATTTCTATCATTCATGCTTCGTTTATTGCTGTTAAGTTTTTTAATTTATGGGATGGTGCTTGGCCTTCGTGATGGCTGGATGGTTATTAAGTGGAGTCAATTATTTCATAATATGGGTTTCTCACAAGTTGACCCTGACAAACCGCTGAATTGGTCAGACTTTGTTATTGATAGTTTGGAAAAAGACTTTCAAGAATAGAATGGTTAAATTCAAGTTCAAAGATTACATTTAAGACAATCTTTTAGCCCATCTTTATAGTCTGTATGAATTAATTTATAACCAAGTTTGTTGCATAATTGCTTATTACTTACTTTTCTATTTTCTTGCCAAAATGAGAGTGCCATTGGACTCATTTTTTTTGAGGCATCTTCGAATGATTCGATTGGTGGTAGGGGTTTATCTAGTAAATTAGCTGCAAAAGAAAGGACCTCTATATTTGTGGCTGGTAAATTGTCTGCAATGTTTATAACCTTAGGACATATTTTATCTTCAAATAAATTGATTAAATGAATAATTGACCCTGCAATATCATCAATATGAATCCTTGAGAAGACTTGTCCAGGCTTATAAACCATACTATTTTTTTGAGCCGATATGGATTCTAATGCTGATCTTCCGGGACCATAAATTCCTGGCAATCTTAGTATCTGAAGAGGTATCCCTAATGATTCCCATTCTTTCTCACAAGCTAGTCGTCTAATACTTCTTTGTTGTCTAGGGTGAACATCACTTTGTTCTGTTACCCAGTTTCCTTGATAGTCACCATATACCCCAGTTGTTGATAGATATCCTGCCCATTTTATGGGTATCTTTTGAATTATTTGACCATAATGCTTTAATACTGGATCTTCTCCATTTTTAGCAGGTGGTATACAACTAATGATATGAGTAACCCCATGAAAAATTTTTTCTGATATTAATTTATTTACTGTGCTATCAAAGGCAAAATCTGCTCCTTTTTTTGTATTATCCCTTCGGCTGCATAGTACCTCTGCTCCAAGCTTTCTAGCAACATTAGCTATATGTTGACCACTAAACCCTCCTCCAAAGATCAAGATCTTTGAATTTGAAGGGAGCGGACTTGATTTCTTGACAACTTCATGAAGCATGAGTACAAATGTATTATTGAATGATTTTCCGATGAATAGTTCTTTTTCTAGTCTCGTCCAAGATGCTAATGCCTTTGATAGGCATGTCCATCAAAATATCCATGCCATTGAAGAGCAAGACAGGTTTAAATTTATTTTAGGAATTGTTATTTGTTGTGTAAGCATGTCAGTCTTTTTATTACCAGAAAAGCCACACCAGCTTGCTTCTATTTGCGAGAAATACAATACCGCTAGCGCTTGTCAGATTTGGTAATGATTAGGCAGCAGTTTTGAAGTCAAAGTTTATTTTTTGGGATTTATGCAATGCTTTTTCCATTTTTATGTTTTTAGGTTCTGCCCATTGTAGGAGTCTTATGGCTAGTCGAAGATCTCCATCGAGCCATGCTCGAATTGCCATAGCTCTTCTTGGGTCATAAAAAATTTGTTGTCGATACCAAGAAAATACCTCATTGTCAGTTTTAGTTCCATTACAAGAGAGACATGCTGGGACACAGTTTTCAGTAATACTTAAGCCACCTTTGCTGCAAGGGATAATATGATCAATTGATTCAGATTTATTGCCGCAATAGATACATTTTTTATTTGTGAAATTATGTATTGATTGTCTCCAACATCTATCCCTTAACTTTGGACATAAATCTTCTAGGAAGACTGCATCCCTATTATGCATTCCGCTAATTTAATTAATATTATTTTGACGTATTTATCTTACTAGTCAATAGAGTTTTCATCCATTGTCTTAATTTTGGCCCTGGTATAAATAGTTACATATTACAGGTTTAAATATTGATTAATAACTATATCTATCATTTATATAATCCTCTTGAATTGGAGCTGGAAGAGTTTTTGGATTTATTGTTGATTTTTGTTTAACTGATGGCATAACTTCGGATTTAGGATATAACTCTCCCAGGTAGCGAACACAATCTCCATATATTTCTGGATCACCAACAACTTGTTGAACAATTATTGTTGCTGCTTGCCTTGGAGACATTTTGAATAAACCACCTCTTTCATTCTTGAGCGAAATATAAGCTGCTTGCCAACTTGATGCATGATCATTACCTCCAGTTCTCATTACACAATAAATATCAGCAGCTTGTGTGCCAGCTTTAGAGATGCCTCCAACTAATGTTGCTGATGCAAGTGATGCTATTGATAAAGACAAAAGAAACCAATTTTTTCTTTGAGTCATTACGGAATTACATTTTAGATTACTTTTTTAAAGATATCAATATGTTCCTGAATGTCTAGGTTGGCTTATAGCTTCAATACTTTTAGTTTTTAAATCGTCGTTTTCAAATATGTATGAGAAAGTACCAATTCTTACAAAGTATCCTTTGGACTTTATGCTGTAGCACAGCAAATTTAAACTCAAAAAATTAATTCGCATACTTTATTTTCTTTGCAGAATTGATTGCTTTTTATTAATTAAGGAATTGTGACTGGATGCATCTATTAAGTAAGAAGTAGCTTTCTTGTTTAAAGATTAAATTATTTAATTGCAGCAACTTAAATGCGGGGTTTTTTTTTGATACCTGAAGACTTGAGAATTTCCCATTTATGTGTTGTGATCAGTTCATGTTCAAAGCCTATTAAATGTCAACCTCTTGTTCTTTTAGAATAACGCGGACAGCTGAAGATCTTGCTCAGACAGTTGCGGCAATTTCACAACGATTGGTCAAGCTTGAGCAAAGAATTGAGTCTCTAGAATTAAAAATGACTCAATCTAAAAATATCCAATCAGATGAAGAGATCGTTATGCTTGATGGAGTTGACCAGCTTTTGCAAGAATGCAAGGGCTTATTAAGTAATTCTTCTAATGACTTAGAAACGGAGGAGGTGTGGGATCAAGGTAGTATTGATAATGAGAATATGGTTGCTTGATTAGCGTAACTTCAAAAAATTAATTTTTTGTTTGGTTTAAGATCTTTGTAGCAGTGGCAACTCCTGTTCCTAGAGGTTTTTTTAATTCATTGAGTTGCTCTAGGGTCGATTCTATTGCAGCAACAGCAGTGATAATATCTCGATCATTAACAAACCCAAGATGACCAATACGGAATATTTCTCCTTTTAGATGATCTTGACCACCTGCAAGAAGAATATCAAATTTGAGCTTTACTGTTTTTCTTATTTTCTCAGCATCTACCCCATTAGGCTGTACAGAAGTTATTGCAGGACTTCCAAAACCCTCTTTGGCAAAAAGACTTAAACCAATTGATTTTATAGCTTCTTGGGTTGCTTTCATATGCCTATTATGTCGATTGAAAATTGACTCTAGTCCTTCATTTTTCATCATTAAAAGTGACTCTTCAAGTGCAAAATATAGGTTCACACTAGGAGTAAATGGATTACTATCTTTATCGACTGTTTTTTTATAAGATTGAAGATCTAAATAAAATTTTGGAAGATCTGACCTTTTTGTTGCTTCCCAAGCACTGTTGTTCATTGCTACAAAACTAAGCCCAGGGGGCATCATGTAACCTTTTTGAGATCCAGATGCTATTACATCAACTCCCCACTCATCCATTGGCACATTACATGCACCAATACTAGTTACACAATCTGCAATTACTATTGCATTTTTATGAGATTTTACGTGCTTACTTATTGATTGTAAATCATTAATTACACCAGTAGATGTTTCAGAATGAGTGATAATTACAGCTCTAATTTCACTATCATTTTCTAGGATAGATTGAAACTTTTTAGGATCTAAAGGTTCTCCCCAATTTGCTTTTATAGTTGTCACATTTAGACCATAAGCTTTTGCAACTTTTACCCATCTTTCTCCGAATTTACCATTTTCTCCACATATCACTTTGTCACCCTTGCTCAGGGTATTAATAATGGCGGCTTCCATTGCAGCAGTTCCACTACCTGTGATTGTTAGAACATCTCCATTTGTTTGATGAAGCCATTTAAGAAGATCAGTTGTTCTTTTCACAATTTGTTGGAACTCTGGACTTCTATGCCCTATAGGATGCTTAGCTAGTGCTTTTAAGACTCTTTCTGGAACTGGTGTTGGACCAGGGATCATTAACGTAAGTTTGTCTTGCATGGAAGAAGTACTTATAAAAGCTATCTTAAAAAACTATCAAGCAAATTTCTTGACTCATTTCTTCTTTTGTTGATTTGCGAGGATTCACACTTCCTATTTGGGTAGCAGCAGCAGCCAAGGCTGCAGCTCAGGTTTTAACTGGGAAAGCTGTCGATGCTAAACAGAGGATTGATTTTTCTAATAATGAAAAATCTATATTTGTCCCCATTAGATCAGCCGCTTCATTGCATAGTGGGAAAAAGGCTATTGGTATAAGCAATGCTGATTCTGGAGAAGGATTGGATTTAACACGTGATTTGGAAATTTGGACTTGTCTAGAATTTATAAAAATCAATCAAGAACAGTCTTCAAAAAAAAATCTTAATGACTCTGATAATTGGCTGCAAATCATTCCAGGTTATGGGGTAGGCAAAAAATCTTTATCTAATGAAATTTCTATTTCTGAATTTGCTCGAGAATTACTGCATTTTAATCTTTACCCTTTCCTTAAAAAAGGATATTTTTTAAAATTAGAAATTATATTCCCTCTTGGGAAAGATTTAGCGAAAAAAACTAGTAATCATGCCTTTGGTGTTGTAGATGGTCTTGCTTTAATTGGTACTCAGATTGATGTACAGGTGAGTGCTTCACCTCATCAATTGAACAAGACAATTGATTATTTACGCAGACGATGCTCAGAAGAAAGTTTTTCTGGTTCTTTGATTTTTGTAATTGGTGAAAATGGTTTGAATTTAGCTTTGGATTTGGGCATACCTTCTAATCAAATCGTTAAAACTGGGAATTGGTTAGGTCCTTTATTGGTTGCAGCTGCTGAAGAAAAAGTAAAAGATTTATTTTTATTTGGTTATCATGGGAAACTAATCAAATTAGCAGGTGGTGTTTTTCATACACATCACCATTTAGCTGATAACAGGTTGGAAACTCTAATTGCCTTGGCATTTAAAGAGGGAATCTCGTCTATTTTGATTAAGAGCTTTGAGAATGCAGAGTCTATTGAGCAAGCCTTGTTGCAATTAGAAAGTCAAGATCCTAATAGTGCTAAAAGGCTTTGGGATCGAGTAGCTACGGAAGTTGAAAACAGGAGTCAGCAATATGTAAAAAGATATGTATCTTCTTCGATTGAGATCTCTGCTTTTATGTTTGATCGAAATAGAAAATTAAGGTGGTCTGGACCTTCTGCTTTCAATAAAATGAAATCTCTTGGCTTGGAGCTGAAACACTAGTAATATTTACAATTTTATCTATTCTGAGTTTCTACGAAACTTTTGTTTTTTGTGAGATATGGACGATGCCAATTTTAAAATTGATCGGAAGCCATCAATTGTCATTCTTGATTTTGGTTCGCAATACTCTGAGTTGATAGCAAGAAGGATTAGAGAAACAGAAGTGTATTCGATGGTTTTGGGATATACCACTACTGCAAAAGAGTTGAGAGAGCTTGATCCTAAAGGAATTATTCTTAGTGGTGGTCCGAGATCAGTCTATGAAAAGGGTGCACCGATGCCTGATCCCGCTATTTGGGATTTAGGTATTCCTGTATTAGGCGTTTGCTATGGAATGCAAGTAATGGTTCAGCAATTGGGAGGCATTGTTGGATCAGCAATTGGGAAAGCAGAATATGGGAAAGCACCTTTACAAGTAGATGATCCTACAGCTTTGTTAACTAATGTCGAAAATGGTTCGACTATGTGGATGAGTCATGGAGATTCTGTTCAGAAATTACCTGATGATTTTGTAAGGTTGGCGCATACGGCTAATACTTTAGATGCTGCAATTGCATCACATCAAAATGGTTTTTATGGTGTCCAATTTCATCCTGAGGTTGTTCACTCGACTCAAGGAATGGTATTGATTAGAAATTTTGTATATAACATTTGTTGTTGCCAGCCTGATTGGACTACAAAGGCTTTTATTGATGAAGCCATTGCTCATGTTAGAGACAAAGTTGGAAATAAAAGAGTGTTGTTGGCGTTGTCAGGTGGTGTGGATTCATCCACCCTTGCGTTTCTTTTGAAAAAGGCTATTGGTGACAAACTTACTTGTATGTTTATTGATCAAGGTTTTATGAGGAAAGGTGAACCAGAATTTTTGATGGAATTTTTTGATAAGAAATTCAATATAAATGTTGAATATATTAATGCTCGAGAGCGCTTTGTTTTGAAATTAAAAGGGGTAACTGATCCTGAGGAAAAGAGAAAAATTATAGGCACTGAATTTATTCGTGTTTTTGAAGAGGAGAGTATACGCTTAGGACCTTTTGATTATCTTGCTCAAGGAACACTATATCCAGATGTTATTGAGAGTTCAGGTACCAATATTGATCCCAAAACTGGTGAAAGAATTGCAGTAAAAATTAAAAGCCATCACAACGTTGGTGGATTGCCAAAAGATTTGCAATTTAAATTAGTAGAACCTTTGAGAACTTTATTTAAAGATGAGGTAAGAAAAGTTGGCAGTTCTTTAGGATTACCAGATGAGATTGTTCGACGCCATCCTTTTCCTGGCCCTGGCTTGGCAATTCGAATACTAGGTGAAGTGACGAATGAAAAATTAAATTGCCTTCGTGATGCAGATTTAATTGTCAGAGAAGAAATAGCACAAGCTGGTTTATATCATGATGTATGGCAAGCTTTTGCTGTGTTATTGCCTGTTCGCTCAGTTGGTGTCATGGGTGATCAGCGAACATATGCTTGGCCAATTGTTCTAAGATGTGTTTCTAGTGAAGATGGTATGACAGCAGATTGGTCACGTTTGCCTAATGAATTATTAGAGATAATTTCGAATCGGATTGTGAATGAGGTTGAAGGAGTGAACCGTGTGGTTCTAGATATAACAAGCAAGCCACCTGGAACTATTGAGTGGGAATGACTATGACTACTAAAAGGTAGTCATAGATTAAAAAACGGACTTCACCGTGGGGTCTTTTTAAAATTGAAGTGACAGAGTGACAAGGGTTCTTGGGTAGGCACTTCACCGTGACTTCATCGCGGGATGTTTTGAGCGTCTCTACGGAGAAATCGTAGAAAGAGGTTTTCTCTGCACTTGTGATTTAATTTTTAAGACTGAGTTTCTATGAATCTATTAACGACTTCTCTACTTAAAACTTATGCAGCATCGTCATTAATTTGATGCTCCACCAATTCCCAACCATTGCTCAATAACTCAAACCAAGTCTCATTAGCATCCTCTAGTTCCATTGTTCGTGTGTTTTTGACTTTTGTGGGAATACCATCAGGTGTTGCATACCAAAGTTGAGTTATTACTTTGGGTATCCGCATAAGGGATTTTGGATCTTTGATGAAAAACATCACTAACTTCTTCTCTGGGTTAATTAACCATCCTGATGGGGTAGGAACTGCTCTCCTGACTGGATCAACCATTCGTCTGCTAATAATTCAGGACATGAAAAAGCACCATGCTCACAGGTGCCTTATCAATTAGGACTAATTATGTGAGGAGTGTCCTAATACAAATATACTACTGCTAGGTTTTCTATTGGTCAAGTGGTTGAGGATGATTTCTGTTGAGACATCTCTCATCAAGACACAAAAAAACCTGCCCGAAGACAGGTCTTTTTGGAGATCTTAAGCAAGTGTTTCCTAGTTTCCACTGCTGGAGGATCTCAACTCCTCACAACGTAAATATGCCACATGTTCTTCAAAAGTGCGAGAAATTATCTAAAAACACTCAAAACTGTCACATGTGACAGTTGTAGGTCTTGAAAAAATTAGACAAAAAAAGAGCGCCCTTAACTAGCAGCGCTCTATTTGGACAATTATGTGAGGAGTGTCCTTTTCTTTTCTACTCCTGCCAAGTGTCTTTTGTCATTTTCAAAAAGATAAATGGTGATTTTGAAGCAAAATAAATTGATGATTAAATTGCCATAAAGACTTTTGGCGACCTTTGACCAGTTTTATGCATCACTTGATTCTGACTCTGGGATTAGAGGGAAGCAGTTTGAAAAATTCGTCAAAACGACAAATTCCAAATTGCAGAAATTATGGATAAGCGAAAACAAGGACTTGGGTATGGTTCTATTGCCAAGTCATTGAGCATGAAAAAATCTACAGTACAGATGATTGTTCAAAGGGAGGTAGCAGCATGACTAGAAAAAATAATTATGCAGGTGGATTATCTAATTACATTGTTTTGAAGGAAGAGAAGGAAGTTATTTTTTATTTGCATAATCCCTATCCAGATTGCTTGGAAATTCCAGCAATAATGAAGCAAAGGTTTCCTGATGATTACAAGAGCATAGTTACAAGCGACTTAGATGAATTCAAGAAGTATGGGGAGAAAGTATGAGTACTGATTGGCAAGACACCTCTTGGCAAGAAGAGTTCTTAGACATGAAGGCACATAAACCAGAAGACGTGAAATTGCTCATGGAGATACCAAGAGGTTTTTTGGATGCAATGAAACTTGGTTCTCTTCATGAGGAATACAAACGATTGAAAAAGAGGCAAAGCAATGAATGACATCAATTGGAGCGAAGAATTATTGGACTCGGCAAAGTTCAATAAGAAGGAAGAAAACTTGGTGAGACATGGTGCAAAGTCATTGGCACAGAGTTGGCACTTAGGTGCTCTGTACATACGCTGGAAGAAGTTGAAAGGGTATAGAGAACCTCCGACTCCTAATTGTCAAAGTTCATTTCTTGAATGGGAGCATCGACTTGCCAAGGGCGATTTCTATATCCGTAATGAAGAGGACTTCTCTTATCCAGACTGGTAAAAACGGATGCAGTTAATTGAACAACACAAAAAATTTATTGCTTGGTACCAAGAGAAACTTGGTTTGTCTGATTATGGATTGCTTTGGTTTGTGTTTTTTAAAGGCGTTGTTCTCACTCTGATCATTGAGCGATTACTCTTTCATTCTTGAGGGTGTTATGACTATTGATTGGAATGCTGCCAGAAAGCAATTCACCGTGACTTTACCGTGCTATTATTAAAGAAATAAACCCTGTCTATAACTGCGTTCTTAAACCCCATATATGGTAGGAACTATTGAGTGGGAATAATCTGCCTACTTAATGGTAGTCATGATTAATGATGTATTTCTTTCATGTAATCTCTAAGTTTCTTTAATTCGGTTGAATTTTTGAGAATTAGGAGAAAAACTTGCCTGTTAGCAGCCCTTTTTTTAGAGCTTGAGTTAAATATTTCTTGTGTTTACTTATGAATTATCTTGATTTGAATCCTCACCAATGAATTATCTGAAATGTGTTTTAGAAACAAGAGTAATACGAAAAACAAGTAAAATTGTTAGATTGTGAAGTTTTAGGTTTCAAAAAATTAATCGATGAATAAGTAGTTCCCTATTCGATAATAGATAGTTTGATTAGTGTACTTCCCTCCATCTTTCTTACTCTTATGAGGGGTTTTTGTCACTTTTTAGGAAAAGAAGCGTTCGTTGTGGAGTTCGATCTTTGGATGATTTGGGATATTGTTTAGTTTACTGAGACTGGTAAACAGTTGAAAAATAGCTATTTTGAAATAACTTCTTTTTTATTGCATTGACAGTAGTTAATCAATCTGAACAAGGTGTTGATCGTAGACTTCAGCATGACAGCATCAAAATATCTGGAAAAACAATTTTCCTTAATCCTTTTCTTTATTGGCGTAGATTTGATAGTAATACGGATCGATGGTTAAGAGAGCCTGGTCAGATTGGAGAAGAGCAAATTGCTCTAAATCGATCCCGCTTTTATCCAGAACTTGATTGGAATTATTTAGAAGTAGATGAGCGTAATATTAAAGATGCTGCAATAGAAATGTTTTTAAAAAGTCTTGATTTGATAAGTACCTTTCACCCTGATTTAACTGCTGGCCAATTATTGGAGATAGAACGTAAAATGGCAGTAACAAAAAAGCGTGCTTTTGAAAGGTGGGTAGCAAAGTCATTTAGAAAGCGATGGAATCTCGAGGTTCAGGAAAAACAACGTTTTGCTAGGGAGCGTTTCTTTAGAGAATGGAAAGAATGGTTTGCTAATGAGACCACACAAAAAGCGCTTATCCCATTCGTCACATTACTCTCCTTAGCTATTTTTGGTGGATGGTCCTTAGGTTTTTCAAGCAATAGCTGCACACCATACTTTTCTTCTACAAATGACACTCAAATAAATTAACCTTGGATTTATGGATCAAAATATATTCCCAAAATACCATCTTGTTTTGATGGATACTGTCCTTCCTGCGGGGCTGGCAATTTTAAATAGAGTTCAAAAAGGGCATGCAGGCAAAATGATAGATGATCTAAGGTCTTCAACTTCTCCTATTCAAATGTTAAAAGAAGAGGGCTCTGAAGTTGCGCAATTAGTTAGGGATAGACTTGATCAAATTGTGCCTGGATTAGGGAACCCAATTTTAGAAGTTAAAGTATCAATAAATTCCAACAAAAATAATGATGTAGAAAGTATTAGTGAGAATGATTTAGTGAATATTTTAAATAGGATTGAATCTAGGCTAAACTTATTAAAGTTATACATAAACGATTCATTTATAAAAAATTAGTACTTTAATTTCTTTATAAATGGCACAGTGAATATTAGAAATAGAAAAGACAATCAATCATCAAATCAAACTAATATTTTAGTTTTAATTGTTCTATTACTCTTTTCATCTATTCTTGGTAGATTATTTTGGCTGCAAATTATAAAGGGATCATTTTACCGTACTCTCTCGAATGAAAATCGTATTCGCTTAGTAGCAAATCCTCCTATTAGAGGAAAAATTACTACTCAAAATGGGAAGTTATTGGCTGATAATAAATTAAGATTTTCTTTGATTGCTCAACCTCATTTAATAGATAAGCAAGAATTGAAAGATCTTTTAAAGAGACTCTCAGATTTATTAAAAGTCAATCAAGATATTCTTAGTTTAACTTATAGGAATGGTCTTGAAAATAATCAGGTTAGCATTGTTTTGTTAGGTCGTCTATCGAAGACACAAGTTTTACATTTTAAGGAGAATGAAGAAAGTTTTCCAGGCGTACAGGTTAATACTGAATTAGTTCGTTATTATCCATATGGTAATTTTGCTTCTCACGTTCTTGGCTATACTCAATTAATTACATTTGAAGAATTTAAAAAACTTTCTAAACATGGTTACAAAATAAAAGATGTTATTGGAAGAAGTGGTTTAGAAGCTGTATTTGAACCTCATTTACGTGGCAAATGGGGGGGTGAAATGTTGGAAGTGGATGTATCTGGCAAAATTCAACGCAGCCTTGGATATCAGCCTCCAGTTATGGGAAATGATCTAAAATTAACTTTAGATTTTGATTTACAGAGGGCTGCAGAGAAAGCACTTGAGGATAAACCTGCTGGAGCAATAGTTGTTTTAGAACCAAATACTGGTGCTATTAAAGCAATGGCTAGTAAGCCTGGATTTGACCCTAATTTTTTTACAAAACCAGTAAGAACTCAAAAAGAATTTAAGGACATATTTTTATCACCGAAGAAACCGTTATTTAGTCGGGCTCTGAATGCATATGATCCAGGAAGTACATGGAAAATTGTTACTGGCATGGCTGGGATGGAGAGTGGAAAATTCGAACCTAATATCCGTTTGCAAACGGCAGCTTGTATTCAATATGGATCCCATTGCTTCCCAGAACATAATCGTAAAGGTTGGGGTGAAATTGGTTATGAAGATGCTTTTAGAGTTTCTAGTAATACTTTTTTTTATCAAATTGGAGCAGCAGTGGGTATTGAACAATTGTATGATTCAGCAATTAAACTTGGCTTTAATGCTCGAACCGGTGTAGAGATTGTCTCTGAGGAAAGCCGAGGTTTTGTAGGCAACAAAGAATGGGCTGATGCTGGACGCGGGTGGGGTCGACCTGGTATGACGCCTTGGATACCTGAAGATATTGCAAGTGCTTCGATTGGCCAGGCTGTAGTTCAAGTAACACCTTTACAATTAGCTCGTGCTTATGCTGTTTTTGCAAATGGTGGATATCTCATTACTCCTCATTTTGTTGATTCTGATATTAACTGGCTTTCATCTAAATATAAGAAAAAAGTTGATATTAAACCTAGTACATTAAATACAATTAGAAGAGGATTGAAGAAAGTAGTTGATTCAGGTACTGGGAGAAATTTAAAATGGAATTTACCTACTTTACCACCTGTTGCGGGTAAAACAGGAACAGCTGAAGACAGTACTGGTGGAGCTGATCATGCTTGGTTTGCTTGTTTTGCACCATATGAAGCCAGTGAAATAGTAGTCGTTGCTTTTGCTCAAAATACTCCTGGAGGAGGGTCGGTTCATGCATTACCTATGGCTCAACAAGTTTTAAAGGTTTGGCATGATCAAGCTCTTGAATAATTTTTACGTTTTTTTATTAACTAAGCAGCTTCTGGAATTTGCTCTTTATTAGAAAGCTTCTTGTCTAATAATTTTTGAGCCTCGATTAAAGAACAAACATTTGTTCTAAAAGGCAATAAAACCAAAGGGCTACTTTCTGGTCTAATTAGCCAACTTTTATTTTCTTGCTCTATGAGGAGGAAACCTTTATAACGAATGACTGTAATTGCTTGAGAAAAAGCACGTATTTGATCAGGGATGGATGGATGAGCCATTCCAATATCTCAAACCACACATATAGTGTATCAAAGCAAATAACAAATTTTAACTCAATATGAAAACAGGTTTTCATATCATTATTTTCCCTTTTCTTCATGTATAGAAAGGGATTTGCAAGAGTTTTTGGATGATGAGTAAATAGTTGTTTTTTCGCTGTTTTTAATAGACCCTATATATGGTTTCATTTTGCTTCTTAAAGTACTTCAAGCTTCAA
Source organism: Prochlorococcus sp. AG-436-M02 (assembly GCA_003212515.1). Lineage (GTDB taxonomy): Bacteria > Cyanobacteriota > Cyanobacteriia > PCC-6307 > Cyanobiaceae > Prochlorococcus_E. Next base: position 41,368 of record QCPL01000007.1, on the reverse strand, counting down.
AGGTTGCATTTGAAGTAATCGATTGAGTAGATCGTTGATGGATGAATCTTGAGCTGGATTTTTACTATTGCTAGCTAATTGGCGTCCAACTACTTGTGCTCCCAGATGTGTGAATTGTATTCGCATTGAAATCAGTAATTCCATGCAGCCGCCTCCAGAGAAGCTTGCTATTGCAATGGGTCTTCCATTGAACAATTTACGAAAATCTGATTCTTGTACTGAGAGCCATGCTATTGCATTAGTTAAGACAGGTGGAATTGAACCATTGTATTCAGGTGCACAAATGACCCAATAAGGGTTGGAAATCATTTGAGAATGAAGCGTATTGATTGTGGATGGAATCCCTAATTCACTATGTTTTTGTGGACTGAATAGAGGAAGATCTAGTTTAGTAAGGTCTAACAAGGTAGGATTTGCTCCAATTTGTTCCCCTGAAGATACAAATCGTTTTGCAAGCTTGAGATTTTCGCCATCACTTGCTGTTATTACTAGTAAATCTTTCATTTTCTTGATTGGATTAATTGTGATTGGTCCTTTTATTAGGTCTACCAGATTGTCTGCCTAATAACTTGCACCAGTCCGACGATGATGTACAGCTGTAATCCCATTTTGATTTAAAACTTTTCCATGGAGAACTTCTGCATAAATTAACCAATGATCCCCACATTCCATTCGTTGTTTGACGGAACATTCTAACCAGGCTAGAGCTTCTGGCAGAATTGGTTGTTCCCCAGGAGTACTTAATAGATTAAGCCCTGATAAACGATTTGCTCCTGGTGGAAAAGGTTGGAGAAATTGTTTTAGTGATTTTTGATAATCATCTTCATTAAGTATATTCAGAGCAAAACTATCATCATTATGCAGGAGTGATTCTACAGCTCTGTCTTTGGCTACAGCAATAGTTATGCCTGGAGGAGAGAAGCTGGCTTGGCTAATCCAGCTGGCAACCATTGCGCTGCTTATGTTGCTTTCCTCTTCAGTTTTTTGAGCTGTCAGTATAGATAAAGATCCAACAATTTTTCCAAGTGCTAATAATGCAGGGTCACTTTTGCTTACATTAATCCCTCCACTTAGTCGACGTTGATGTCTTCTTTCATCTGCCACTAACTTTCGACCAAACTTTGCACCTGTTTCTTCTATTGTTTTGACTATTTCAGCATTAGGACTAAATTTAATTTTGATTGGATTAAAACCAAACTCAAAGCCTCCATCAAGTAATTTATTTTCTAGTAAATCTAATGCTTCTCCACTCCATCCATAACTACCAAAGATACCTACTGGTTTTTTTCGATCTCCTTCAGAAAGGAGAGTTCCTAATGCTGAAACAATAGGTGTAGGTGCATGTCCACCAAGAGTCGGAGATCCAATTAGATATGCATCTGCGTTTTGGATCGCGGTTCGTAATTCATCTGTTGAGGTGAATTCACAATTAAGGCTTTTGACTTGTACTCCTGTTGAGTTAATTCCTTTTGCTAGAGTATCTGCGATAGCTGCTGTGTTTCCATAGGCGCTCGCAAATAACATGACAATATTTATAGATGCCTGAGTTTGCTGATCTCCCCATCTTTGGTAATCATTTAATAAACTCCGCCAGCTAGTTTCGATCGTTGGACCATGACTGGGTGCAATTGTGCTGATATTAAGCAACTCAAGCTTTTCAACGATTCTATTCACTTGACTAATCATTGGAGTCATTAAACAATCAAAGTAATGTCGACGCTCATCTTCTGTGCTGACTCTATTCCTTTCTGCCCATTCTGGAGTACAGATGTGTGCTCCAAAAAGTTTATCGCTCATTAGAAACCCTGTAGTCTCTTCAAAGCTTATAAGCCCACCTGGCCAACGGGCTGTTGGGGTTGGGATTAATCTGATTACATAACTATTTGAAATCGATATAGAAGTCTCTTGCTTTATTAAATTAATTGTTGGGATTGCAGGAACATTTTTTCTTTTTGTTGAATTATTATTTTCTTTTGTGGGCTTAATTTGTGTCCAAAGCTCTTTTAACAATTTTCCACCTGGGTTAGAGCAGATTATTTTGAGCCCTTGGTATTCTTTAGCAAGCGTTCGAAGAAGATTAACTCTATTAGGATTGATATGACCAACAATGACGATTAGCTCTTTAATATTTTGGCTGACTAGTTTTCTCAAGGCAGGGATAAAGACCTCTTCAAAATTAGATCCAGGAGGATTAATTAATACAGCAGTCATCTCCTTATCTTTATAAAAAAGAAAGGAATTTGAAGTTGTTCCTTTCCCGAGTGAATATTCAATTTCAAATCTTAATTTTTTTGGACTTAGACATCTGAGAGAAATAAATCCTTCATCTATAGCAAGATTGATAACACTTTTGCTGTTTGGTTGTTCTTTTGATAATTGATTCATAACAGGATTTAGCATTAGTAAGAGGTTCCGACTTTTCTGTGATGAACAGCAGTTTTGGCTTCTGAATTCGAAATATTTCCATGCTCTACTACTGCATAGATGATCCAGTGATCAGTTGTTTCTAACCTTTGTTTTACGAGACAATCTAAATATGCAAGTGCATCACTTAATACAGGACCACCTTGCGCGACATTTTCAATAATAGAAATGCCCTCAAAACGATTGGCTCCTGGAGGGAATCGTTTCAGAAATTGTCTAAATAATTTTTGATAGTTATTCTCTTCAAGAACATTTAAGACAAATCTATCTCCTACTTTCATTAGTGATTCAATTGCACGGTCTTTTGCTACGGCAACAGTTAGTCCAGGAGGCTTGAAACTTGCTTGACTGACCCAACTCGCTATCATTGCTCCCCGACGTTTATCTTGATCGTGACCTTGGCTTGCTGTTACGACATATAGGCCGCCACTAATACGTCCCAGTGCTTTTACTAGATCGCCATCAAAACTTTTTATCGTAGCAATATTTTTTTTACGATTAAGCAATTGTCCTAGATCAGTTCCTGCTTCTTCAAATTGTTGAAATGTATTTGCATCAGGTGTTTTTTTAATTCTTAATGGTGAGAATGCTTCTTTTTGACCAAGTCCTCTTAGTTGATTGGCAATTACATCAATTGGTTCATCATTTTTTCCAAAACTTTCATATACTCCTACCCATTGCTTTTGTTTTAATGCTGCAAGTAATGTTCCTATTGCACTTTGAGTCTCTGCATCAGCTTGACTTGGCCATGTTGGTATAACAACTGCTTTTGCCTCTCCAATTAGGGCACTAAGTTCTTGACTATCTGAGGCTCTGATATCAACAAGTTGTACTTCAGCTTCTGCTTTATTTGCTCCTAATGCAATTGCTTGACTAAGTCTATCGCAAAAGCCATATTGACTGATATAACAAATAGCTGCATATCCATCAGTAGTTTTTCGTTGACTACTCCACTGATGATAATTGTTAAGCCATAGCTCTATATTGTCGCGTAAGAGAGGTCCATGACCAACTGCAATCGTTTGAATTTTTGGTAGGCTTTGAATTCTTTTTAGCGCTTGAAGAACACTGCGGGCATTGGGCCCCATTAGGCAATCATAATAGTAGCGGAAGTCTGAACTAATAACCTCAGGATTTAGATCAAAAAGTTCATCTGTACAGTAATGGAGACCAAAGGCATCACATGTATAAAGTATATTGGTTCCATGGTCATACGAAAAAATAGTGTCTGGCCAGTGAAGATTGGGGGCACTTATAAATTGAAGTTTATGGTGAATGCCATTCTTTAAATTCTTTCCTAAGTCAAGCTCATTTCCAGTTTTTATTGCTGTTGATTTGAAAGGTCGATGAATTTGATTTTCTAGGAATTGTAATGCCACTTTTGAACCATAAATTTCAATGTTGTTGTTAAGTTCAAGAATTTCACTAATTAACCCAGAATGATCTGGTTCCGTGTGGCTTACTATTAAATAATCAATTGATTGTGGATCAACTTTATTTTTTAAAATTTTTAACCATATATCTTTAAATTTTAAATGGCTGCTATCGATTAATGCTGTTTTTTCAGCCTGAATAATAAAACTGTTGTACGTTGTTCCATTTCTTAACCCAAACTCAATATCAAAGCGACTCCTCTCCCAATCAAGTGACCGAATGGTAGTAGTGTTTTCTCCAATGGACTCGTATTGCAAGGAAAGTTTAGGACTCTTTGCGGCCTTTCCTATGAAGGTTGGAGAGTTGGTTCCCATAGTTATTTGCCGATCATTCAATGTACTGTAAGTTCTGCTCGACTGGATGTGAGACTTTTTCTAGAGAAAAGAAACGATCTACAGTCTTTGCTTAGCTTGTCTGGAGTAAGATTGATTCATTAAATTAGTGATGAACCAATTTCTTTTACGTATTGATTGACATTGCGCTTAACATAGCTTTTTGACCTTGAGTCTCACTATAAGAAATTAAATTTTTAATAAAAGTATTTTGTGATGCAGGGAATTGTGGATTTGAAGCTAATGGTATTTCACCTGCAATTAATGGGCCAGCTTTTGCTTCTGTTGAAGAGGTTATGACTACTAGGTCATCATCTAAGTTTTGTTTGTAAGACCACCAAATTTCTGGGGATCTTATTATATTATTTTTTGTCATAGATGTATTGTTTAATACATGAGTTTTTGCCTGACTTTCTTTGCTAACTGATAACCTTTTTTGAGCTAAATCTGATAATAGTGAATTTTTACCTTTTCCTCTTAGTTGGAAAAGAAGAAAAGGATTTTCTTTAAATTGCTCTCCCATTAAAAAATAAACAGCACTAATATGTTTGCATGGGTTTGCTTGGTCAGGACAGCTACATTCACTTTTAACTTCTTGAAGATTGAATGGAAATAGTCTTTTGCCTGTTGTTGCAAAAGCTTGCTCTATATCTTTTGGCATTACCCCCGCTAATAATTGTGCTGACCATTTTGCTTTTTTTGCTAATGCGTCGATGACATACGTCCAATTTTCATCATCAAGAACATCTAACCATAGCTTTACTTTGTATGGCTTTTTTTCTGTACCTTGAACTCTTGCATGAATTCTTCGACCTTCGAAGCGTATTGATGTGACATTACCCTCTCTTGCATAAATCCAGGCACGTTCTAGGCGTTTTTTATAGCGATAGGAGTTGATAAGTTCCATCCATTGCTCCACCCACCAGGCTTGTTTTCCAAGTCCTTTTCTACTTATTGCAGTTGTTATCTCAGAGTCATTCATGATTACTAGGTTGTTTCTGTATGGCTTTCTAACAAAACTAATTTGCTTAACTCTTCCACACTAAGCTTGCTAAGCCAACTTTCCCCTGAGTCAATTATGTTTTCAGAAAGTTGTGATTTTTTCAAAATCATTTGATTAATTTTTTCTTCAATAGAACCCGTAGTAATAAATTTGTGAACGATGACACTTTTAGTTTGCCCAATTCGATACGCACGATCTGTGGCTTGATTCTCTACAGCCGGATTCCACCATCGATCAATGTGAAAAACATGATTTGCTCTAGTTAAGTTTAACCCTAATCCTCCTGCTTTTAATGAAAGCAAAAAGAGTCTTGGTCCTCTTGGATCATTTTGAAAGCGATCGATCATTTGTTGTCTTTGGATTTTAGAGCTCCCTCCATGAAGAAAGGGAATCTCGGCTTGCCATCTTTTTTGAAGATAAGATTGCAACAAGTATCCCCATTCAGTGAATTGAGTAAATAATAAAGCTCTATCGTTTGCTTCAATAACTTCTTCAAGTATTTGTTCTAGTCTTTGTACCTTTGTAGATCGTTCTAGAAAGTCTTTAGTAATTTCTGATTCTTTTAAAATAAGTGCAGGGTGATTGCAGATTTGTTTGAGACGAGTAAGGAGACCTAGCATTTTTCCATGACGTTGACCTAGAGGTGATGATGCGATTTCCTTGAGAGATGTCTCTACAGTTTTGTTGTATAGATGCTCCTGCTCTTCACTGAGAGTTACCCATTCATTTAGTTCAATTTTGTTTGGTAAATCTGAGATGATTGATTTGTCGGTTTTTAAACGTCTTAAAATAAATGGACTTACAAGGCTTTTTAGGTCATTTAATGATGAGATATCTCCATATTGTTCAATCGGTAGCTTGTATCTTTGATTAAAAAAGTCTTCTTCTCCTAACACTTTTGGGTTTAGAAAATTCATAAGAGCCCATAGTTCACTTATACGGTTTTCAATGGGTGTTCCTGTGAGTGCAATTCGCAGTGGATTTTGTTTGAGACGTTGACTAATGTCCCTGATAGCAACACTTTGCTTAGCCTTTGGGTTTTTTATAGCTTGTGCTTCATCAATTACAACACCTTGCCAGTTGATATCTTGAAAAAGTTCTTTATCTCTAAAGGCTAGACTATAACTTGTGATGCAAATATCAATTTTCTTAAGTGATTGACTTAGTTGTTCTACGCTACTTGCTCTTTGGATACCATAGTGTTCAAGGAGAGATAATTCCGGTGTAAAAGCCTTTGCTTCTCTCCGCCAATTGGTTATGACTGAGGTAGGTGCAATAAGTAATAAAGGTTTTATGAGTTCTCCATCGTTCTTTAATTTTTGAATAAATGCTAATAATTGAATAGTTTTTCCAAGCCCCATATCATCTGCGAGGCATGCTCCTTGATGAAAGCTATAAAGAAAAGCTAACCAACCTAGGCCTCTTTGTTGATATGGTCTTAAGTTACCTTCAAACCCTTTGGGATTTGGTAAAGGTTCTGGTGACTGTTGATGATGATATTGCTCTAAAACATTTCTTAGCCTTGGACCAGAAGTAAATCGATGTACTGGAAGCTTGAGGAGTGTATTACCTTGATTTGCTGTAAGAGTTAATGCTTCATTGAGATTAAGTAGAGGTGGATTCGAAGAAAATTGTTGAACTTTTTTTAGATCGTTTGGGCGTAATTCGATCCAAGTGCCTTTGTGATTAACTAGAGGACTATTTTTCTTTTCTAATACTTCTAATTCTTTCATAGTTAACTCTATTCCACCTATCATGAGCTCCCAGCTCCAATCAAGACTCTCTCCTGCTATTGCTCCTTTAAATTTTTCTTTTAGTTCTGCGTTGATTGTTAAGCCTAGTCGACTGGAAAATCCACTTGATAAGCTTTCAGGAAGTATTACACCAATCCCATTATCTCTTAATTGATTTGTAGCTGTTTTAATAAATATAAATGCCTCCGCTGGTGAGAGTTGCATGCTATGGGGAGTTGGATCTTCCAGTCCTCTTTCGATGGCAGGAAAAATATTTAGGGCTCTCCCTAAGCCTTCTAGAAGAATTTCGCTAGGGTCTAAGACTTTTATGTCACCAATTATTACCCCTTTGGCATCTGCCTCCCAAACTTTCTTTGCGGAAATTGTATTTGCTGGATTTGCTTCTGCTTGCAATAAAAAGTGAAGATTCCAGAGATTTTCAGCATCATTTGGTGGAATTAATTGAAGGCATGTTTTCGCATCTTTGAGATTGCTATAAAATCCTTTCTTCCAGTTTTTAGTAGCTTCTTCTAATCGTTGAATGTCTTTATCGCATAATTCAATGAAGCCATCTGCTGATCCAAGTGCTTTTTGCCAAGCTGACAGTAAGGGGTCAAGGTTATTGCTCTTTTCTTCAAAATCTTTGCGAAGTTGGGCATCAACTATTTCTTCTAATACATTTGTCACGAGATTTCGTTCCTTGTTCACGCACGATGATGCAATTGGATTTAGTGGTCCTATAGATTTAGTGGACTTAGTTTTTATCTTGTTACAGCTTTGCATGCTTGGATCTCTCCAAGGCACTCCACACATCACTGCTAATGGCATGGTTTGGACAAATTCTTCTAATCTTTGGCGTTCATTTTCTTGATTGAGTAAGGGAACCCATCGAGCACAGTGATGCTTCGATGCTTCTTTGCTTGATTTTACTTGTGGCAGCCATAATCCATTAGCAATCAGTCTTAAGGTCCAGCGTTCTAAATGTGTCAACCAAAGTATTTCTTCGCTAAGGTCATAATCTGTTTGAGATAGAGGTAATTGCTTTAGCCATTGTGAGGCTTCCCATGGTGCTAGTGCAAGACCCTCTGTTTTCCATGGCCACCATTCATATTTTTTGGGTAATGCTTCTCCAGCGATTAGCGGAAGAGTTGACCATTTTGTTTCTTGTTTAGAGATTTTTTGATCTTTATTAATGATTTCGTCTATAGCAAATTTGCTAGGGAGTGTTAGACATGCTGATGTTTCTTGCGACTCTTTAGGGAACAAGTTCTTTTTCTTTAACCAAATCTCTAATTCTTTTGTAGAAAGAGTGTATGGATGAGTACAGGGACTATTTTTTGGTTCTTTTGGTGTCGCGACTTGCCATGTATCTGCCCAAAGAAATAACACTGTAGATGGGCCATCTGATAAATCTGCAAATGCAGTTAACCAAGTGGCGTGTAGCAAGTTCATATCAAGGATGCATTAAACATCTATTTGTTTGACTAATTTGCTTACTTTGTAGCAAGCAATAACATTAGTGATTTTGACAAATTTCATAGCTAATAATGGCAGGTAATTAGGTAGATTTTATGAGAAGCTAATTACTTGTTTTCTATTTTGAACTTGCACCATATGTGGTGCTTTTTTCCCCAACTCTCAAGTCTGTTATGGAAGTTGAACGAGTGTCGCCAAAATCCTCAATTAAAGCTCTTACAGGAGAGGAAATAAGGGCTACATTTTTGAAATTTTATGAGGAACGAGGGCATCAAATCATGCCTAGTGCTTCTTTAGTTCCTAAGGACCCAACTGTATTACTTACGATTGCAGGAATGCTTCCTTTTAAACCTGTTTTTTTGGGACAGGAGGCTATTGCATCACCAAGAGTTACTACAAGTCAGAAATGTATTAGGACAAATGACATAGAAAATGTTGGGAAGACAGCAAGGCACCATACTTTTTTTTGAGATGCTGGGAAATTTTTCTTTTGGTGATTATTTTAAAAAGCAAGCAATTCAATGGGCTTGGGAACTCAGTACTAGTGTTTTTGGTTTAGATCCAAAGAATTTGGCAGTTAGTGTGTTTCGGGAAGATCAAGAAGCGGAAGATATATGGAGAGATGTCATTGGGGTTGATCCTTCTAGAATTATTCGGATGAATGAAGCTGATAATTTCTGGTCGTCAGGCCCTACAGGCCCCTGTGGCCCTTGTTCAGAGCTTTATTATGATTTTCACCCTGAACTTGGAAATCAGAAAATTGACTTAGAAGATGATAGCCGATTCATAGAATTTTATAACTTGGTTTTTATGCAATACAATAGAGATGCACAAGGTAACTTGGAATCTCTTGCGAATTGCAATATAGATACAGGCCTGGGTTTGGAGAGGATGGCTCAGATCTTGCAAGGGGTAGCTAATAATTATGAAACGGATTTAATTTTCCCATTATTAGAGAAAGCTGCTTCTTTAGTTAATATTGACTACTATAAAATAGATGAGAAAGATCAAATATCTCTTAAAGTCATTGGCGACCACACTCGTGCTTGTGTCCATTTGATAAGTGATGGAGTGATAGCCAGTAATCTGGGGAGGGGCTACATATTACGTAGATTGCTAAGACGTGTTGTTAGACATGGCAGATTGCTTGGGATTCAACAGCCATTCATAATTCAGATTGCAGAGGTGGCTATTGAGTTAATGAAGATCTCATATCCACAGTTAAATCAGAACCGTGAGAAAATTTTGAAAGAGCTTCAACGAGAAGAACTACGATTTTTAGATACTCTCGAACGAGGTGAACAATTGTTGGCTGATTTGATTGCTTCTAATCCAAAAGAGATTTCAGGAAAGAAAGCTTTTGAACTCTATGATACATATGGCTTTCCTGTGGAATTAACGCAAGAGATTGCTGTAGAAAACTCTTTAACAGTTGATCTTATGGGATTTCATTCTGCTATGGATGAACAACGTCAACGAGCTAAAGATGCCGTTTCAACTATCGATTTAACGCTTCAAGATGCTATTGATAAAGTTGTAGATGAATTAGGTGAAACTACTTTTCAGGGTTATCAGTCTTTAGATCACTCAAGCGAGGTTCAGGCCATAGTTGTGAATGGAGTCTCATCTAATAAATGCACTATAGGAGATCAAGTTGACTTGGTTCTTGATACAACTACTTTTTATGGGGAAGGTGGTGGTCAAATAGGTGATAGAGGTACTATAAGTATTGTTTCTTCAGATAAGATTAATTGCTTGATTGATATTCATGCGGTTAGACGTGTAAAAGGTGCTTTTGTTCATTCAGGTATTGTTCAGAGTGGTATATTGCAGCTAGGTGATACTGTCAGAATTAGCGTTGATCGCTTTAGTCGTAGATGCATTAGATCAAATCATACGGCTACTCATTTATTACAATCAGCATTAAAGAAAGTTGTAGATTCCAATATTAGTCAGGCAGGATCTTTAGTAAGCTTTGATCGTTTGCGTTTTGATTTTCATTGCTCACGTCCAATTAAAGTAGACGAGTTGCGAGAGGTTGAGAAATTAATTAATTCTTGGATTTCCAATGACTATTCTTTGATTGTTAGTGAAATGCCTATTAATGAGGCTAAGTCAGCTGGTGCTATTGCAATGTTTGGTGAAAAATATGAGGAAGTCGTTCGAGTAGTTACTATTCCTGGTGTTTCTATGGAACTTTGTGGTGGAACGCATGTTGCTAATACTTCTGAAATAGGATTATTTAAAATTGTTAGTGAAATAGGCATTGCTGCAGGAATTCGTAGAATTGAAGCTATCTCTGGGCAAGGCATTCTAGGTTATTTGAATGATTGTGATTTAGTTGTGAAGACTCTTAGTGAGAGGTTTAAGGCTCAATCGACCGAGATTGTGGATCGAGTTATTGGACTACAAGATGAGGTTAAGACATTAACTAAATCGCTTGAGAAAGCCCATGTGGAAGTGGCATCTTCTAAAGCCTTGCTTTTATTAAGTAAAGCTAGTTCTCTTGGGGAAACACAATATATTATTGAGCGTCTTGATGGTGTAACCGGAGATGCTATGCAATCCGCAGCAAAATTGTTAGTACATAAATTAGGAATTAACTCAGCTGTCGTGTTAGCTGGAATACCGGAGTTAAGTGATGGTAAGAAAGTAATTTTAGCAACTGCGTTTGGTTCAGAAATTATTAACAAAGGCCTTCATGCTGGAAAGTTTCTGAATCCTATTGCCAAGCTTTGTGGCGGCGGGGGTGGTGGTCGTCCTAATTACGCTCAAGCTGGTGGACGAGACCCTAAGGCACTGGATAGTGCGTTGGTTTTTGCAAAAGATCAGTTGGTTAAGCTTTTAGATTGATTTTATTTTTGTAAGTAGGTACTTTTTCGTAGGCTTATTTCAATATGATCCATAAGACGTTGAGCGTCATTGATTTTCAAACTGCCTTTTTGGATAGCTGACTCGGTTGTTATACGAAGTCTCTCTAACAATTGTTCTGAGTCATGCTCCATTGCATAAAGAACATCGCCTTTTGTATTTCCTCTAACAACATGATCAAGCTTATAGTTACCATTTTTTCTTAAACGAATATGTACTGCGTTTGTAGTTCCAAAAAGGTTGTGTAGATTACCCATGACTTCTTGGTAGGCGCCTCCAAGAAACATACCTATTAGATAATCCTCGCCTGGATGAAAGGGGTGTAATTCAAGTAAGGATTTTACTTTTCCATTATCAATAAATCTTGCAAGTTTTCCATCTGAGTCACATGTTAGATCTGCAAAATGGCCTAGCTGACTTGGTTTTTCGTTTAGTCGATGGATTGGCATAATTGGGAACAGTTGTTCAATTGCCCATGTGTCAGGTGCCGAACGAAAAATCGATATATTTGCGTAATATGTTGCAGACAATGCAGCATTAAGCGCTTGTAGTTCTTCAGGGATTAGTAGATTGTTAGGAATATGATTAATTAATTTTTTTGCACATGCCCATGTCAGCTGTTCTGCTGTAGCTCTGGCAGTTAAATCAATAAACCCAAGCCTAAATGCTGCGAGTGCATCATCTTTAAATTTTAGAGCGTCATTCCATGCTTCTTGGACTTTAGTTATGTCTATTGTTTTTGCCTTGCATATATTTTGAAGAGTTTCTAATGTTTCTCTAAGGTTTTTCACACTTAAGCATTCATTATTCGTATGAGTTGGAATATCTGTTGTAACTGAACTGGTACCTAGGATATTAAATATTAAAATTGAAAAATGACTTGATAAACTCCGTCCACTTTCACTAATTAGGGTTGGCACATGAGTTGAGTTTGATTCACAACATTCTTGAATAGTTGCTACTACATCATTGGCATAATTTTGAAGCGAGTAGTTTGTAGATGCAGGGGTTGCAGTGCGACTACCATCATAGTCAATGCCTAGACCACCACCTACATCTAGGTGTCCCATGGGTGCGCCTAAGCGGCTTAATTCAACATAAATTTGTCCGGCTTCTTGTAATGCATTTTTAAGAATAGCAATATCGTTGATTTGGCTACCAATATGAAAATGAAGGAGAATTAATTCATCAAGGAGATTAGCGCTTTTTAATTGGTTTACTGTTTTGAGGATTTCAGGTATTGATAATCCAAACTTAGAGTTTTCTCCAGTTGACGCTCCCCATCTTCCGTTATTTTGACTTGATAGTTTTGCTCTTATCCCAATTAATGGTGGTGCACCAAGAGTTTTACTAGCAGTGATAATCCGCTCTACTTCCTCAGCTTGTTCAATGACTACTATCGGTTGTCTGCCAAGCTGACGTGCAAGTATAGCTGTCTCGATATAACGCATATCCTTGTATCCATTACAAATTAAGAAAGCTTTTGGATCATCAATTAGGGATAGAGCGATCAGAAGTTCTGCTTTACTTCCTGCTTCAAGACCTAAGTGCCATTGTCTACCAATATTTATTACTTCTTCGACAACATGTCGTTGTTGATTACATTTTATAGGAAAGACACCTTGATATTTATTTTTATAATCGTACTTATTAATAGCTTGTTCAAAAGCATGATGTAGCTTTTTGATTCTGTCTTCAAGAATGTCATCAAAGCGAAGTAAGAGAGGAGGGCTCAGATTTCTTCCTTTTAATTCATCTAGAAGCTGTTTCAGATCTAAATGGTAACCGTCTTTACCTTTAAGACTAATATCAATGTTCCCTGATGTATTTATTGTGAAATAATCTTCTCCCCAGTGGTCAAGTCCATACAAAGTGGCACTGTCTTGTCCAGTCCATGCCGTTTTCTGATCACTTGGGGTTGAATTGGTCAATTTTTAAATAGAAAGTACAGAGAAAAACCCCTGAGGATTTCAACTTTTTGTAATCAGTCGAAGAAAAGTTGTATTTAATCCTATTGTTTGGCTTGCCAAGAGGGTACTTTTCAGAAGACGATAACTCAATTATTAACTTAGTTAGTTTTATGGTTGTTGAAAGGACTTTTCTAGCTATCAAACCTGATGGTGTCCAAAGGGGATTAGTTGGTGAAATTGTTGGACGTTTCGAACGTAAGGGCTTTAAATTAGTCGCTTTAAAACAATTAATTCCTAGTAAAGACTTGGCTGAGAAGCATTATGGTGTGCATAAGGAACGCCCTTTTTTTGCGGGTTTGGTTGATTTTATAACTAGTGGACCAGTGGTGGCAATGGTTTGGGAAGGTGATGGCGTGATTTCTAGTGCTAGACGACTCATAGGATCCACAAAACCTTTGGAAGCAGAACCAGGCACTATTCGAGGGGACTTTGCTATTAATATTGGTAGAAATGTGATTCATGGATCTGATGCTCCTGAAACTGCCATTTTTGAGATTGGTTTATGGTTCAGCCCAGAGGAGTTAAATGATTGGATTCCTTCAGATCAGAGATGGAGGGTTGAATAATTTGTGACGCAGTAGGTCAAATTGATTAAATTTGTATTTCTTCCTAATTATTAAAACGGTTCCATCTGAAAGGTAAGAGCAGATCAGTTTCCTTTGTCGACAAGGGTTCTTTGCAGATCTGTTTTGTTATCAAAGTAGAGGTGATTGCAGCTAACAGAACACCATTTCGATGATGACCAGTCGCTAGCCAGAGTCCCTTTATTGATGAGCTGCCGAGTATTGGGGCTTCATCTGGTGTACATGGTCTAAAGCCCCACCAACGCTCCATGTGTGGCCAATTTTTAGCAATTGGTAGTAATGAGGATAAACCTTCTTGTAATTGTGCTTGACCATTAGGTGTTAAACCTTCAGTAAAGCCAGCATTTATCTCACTAGTTGCACCAACAATTATGAGACCATCTTCACGAGGTACTAAATAAATTCCTGGTCCAAAAATGATTCGTTTTAGTGCTTCCTTAGGACCTTGTATTGAAAGCATTTGTCCTTTTACAGGTGAAATTGGTATTTCTTTGAAAAGTTGATTACTCCATGCTCCACTACATAAAATGGCTTCTTTTGAAGTGATTTGCTTGATTTGACCTTCGGCAGTGCGTAAGTATATTCCCGTGAAAGTATTTTGCTTTTGTATTATTTCTAAAACTTCAACTCCTTCTTGAAAGCCTACGCCTAATTCTACGCATGCTTTCTCAAGCGCTCGCATTAATCTTCTTCTGTTGTCTATTTGGCCATCTTTTTTGAAGAGCAAACCTGCTTTCCATTGAGAAGCAATTCCTGGTATTTGTTCTTTTAATTCACTTTGACTTAGTTTTTCTCCAAGATATGCAGTTGGGTATGCGTTTCTATTTTCAATATTTGTAAACGGAACTACTATGCCACATTTTCTTAAACCACAGTTCATACCACTATCTAATTCTATTGTTTTTACCCAATTAGACATTCCTTCAAGACTATTTTGTCCAAGTTTAAGAAGATTGCCACTTAGCCCTTCTGCATGTGGTGCAAGCATCCCAGCCGCTACAAATCCAGCTGCTTCATTTCTTCTTCGGCTTAATACTTCGACTGAAAGACCTTTTTTTGCTAATGAATGAGCCAATGACAGTCCTATCAAGCCACCACCTAGGATTAGTACAGGACTGTTGTTGAGTGGAGCCATTGCTTTGGCTTTTTTATTGCTAATTTTGAGCCTTTATGCTCACGATGTCTATCCAATATGATCTACTTATTCATAGGATACAAATAAATAATCTGAGATGTCACTAATGCCTCAATCTGGAGTTAACTGGGAACCTGTGATTGGTTTAGAGACTCATGTTCAATTAGGGACTTTTAGCAAGATATTTACTGCTGCTTCAACCAATTTTGGAGATGAACCTAATACTCATATTGATCCTATAGTTTGTGGTCTTCCTGGAACTCTTCCTGTCCTTAATAAAAGAGTTCTTGAGTATGCGGTTAAAGCTGCGATGGCTTTGAATTTGAAAATTGCTCAACATTCTAAGTTTGATAGAAAGCAATATTTTTATCCAGATTTACCAAAAAATTATCAAATCTCTCAATATGATGAACCAATTGCAGAAGATGGTTGGATTGAAGTGGAAGTAGCTGAAAAAGGGAAAGAAACTTATCTCAAGAAGATAGGTATTGAGAGATTACATATGGAGGAAGATGCAGGGAAATTGGTTCATGCAGGAAGTGATCGCTTAGCAGGTTCTACTTATTCCTTGGTTGATTACAATCGCGCTGGTGTTGCTTTGGCGGAGATTGTTAGCAAGCCAGATTTACGTACAGGTCGAGAAGCATCGGAATATGCATCTGAAATCAGAAGAATAGTTCGTTATTTAGGAGTGTCTGATGGGAACATGCAGGAGGGCTCATTAAGATGTGATGTCAATATTTCTGTGAGACCTGGACCAAATGCTCCATTTGGTACAAAAGTGGAAATTAAAAATATGAATTCATTCTCTGCTATTCAGAAGGCATGTGAATATGAAATTAAACGTCAAATTAAAACATACGAAAGTGGAGGGAAGGTTTTTCAAGAAACAAGATTGTGGGATGAAAATAAACAACTTACTAAAAGTATGCGCTCTAAAGAAGGAAGTAGTGATTATAGATATTTCCCTGATCCAGATCTTGGTCCTATCGAAGTAAGCATTGAGCTTCAGAAAAAATGGAGATCAGAATTACCAGAATTGCCCTCTGCTAAGCGTCATAGATATTTAGAAGAATTTGGCCTCTCTGTATATGATGCTCGGGTCTTGACTGATGATTCTCAAATGGCTAAATATTTTGAAGCTGCTGTTTCCGCAGGGAGTGATCCTAAGCAGGCATCCAATTGGATTACGGGGGATATTTCTGCTTTTGTAAATTCAAATAAAATCACTTTTGATAATCTTTTACTAACTCCTGACCAATTAGCTGAAATTGTGGGCTTAATTAGTGATGGAAAAATCAGTGGAAAGATAGCAAAAGAGATCTTGCCAGAATTACTCCAGACTGGTCTATCTCCAGAAGAACTTGTTGATAAACGAGGCTTGGGAATGATCAGTGACCCTGTTTTAATCGAACAAATAGTAGATGAGTTGCTTACTAAGCATCCAAATGAAGTCAAAGCTTTTCGTGAAGGAAAGAAAAAACTTCAAGGTTTTTTTGTTGGCCAATTAATGAAAAAAACTGGTGGTAAAGCAGATCCCAAGTTAGCCAATCAAATTCTTGTTAGAAAGCTTCAAGGTTAATTCAATCTTTAACAACTTTGTATATAAAACCTTAGACTTTTTGGTCGCTAAATTTACTAGGTATGTAAGGTTTCTATTTTTCTTCTTATTGTATTAAAATATTGATTAATGAATATGTTAAAGCTATGAAGCGATCAAATGATAAGACTCATTTCAGGACTTTAAATAAGATCTATTATCAAGATCTTGAACGCATTCATAAATTACTTATTTCTCCAGGAGCAAGAGTTTTAGAAATTGGATGTGGAACTGGCGATTTATTAGCTGCTGTTTTGCCTAAATATGGAGTTGGTGTAGAAATTGATTCAAATAAAATTGAACTTGCTAGAATTAGATTTAAAGAGTTATTTTTCTATCAATTTGATGTTGAATTAATGTCGACTAATGACATTAATTCGTTTGAACCTTTTGATGTAATTATTATAAACAATACTTTAAATACTATTAAAGATGTAAGTTTATTATTAGAAAATCTTGCAAACTTTAGTCATAATGAAACTCGCTTAATAATTACATTTCATAATTGGCTATGGCAACCTTTCTTGAAATTTGCAGAAAAAATTGGACAGCGAGAACCACAACCACCAGAAAGTTGGTTGACACCAGGAGATATAAGAAATTTACTTGATCTTTCAGGTTGGGAAGTTCTTAAAAATGGACAAAGATGTTTAATACCAAGGGATATTCCTTTTCTTACTCCTTTGGCAAATAGATGGCTAAGTCAAATTCCCTTATTGGAAAAACTATGCTTAACTCATTGGATGGTTGCTAGGTTAGAGCCTAAGCCACTGAATAAAAGTTCAGTAAGTGTAATTATTCCTGCTAGAAATGAAGCTGGAAATATTAAATCAGCAATTAATCGATTACCTGAATTAGGATCTTTTACAGAGGCTATTTTTGTTGAAGGGCACTCTTCAGATCATACATGGAAAGAAATTGAGAAGATTTCCGAAACTTATAATGGCCCTATTCAAATCAGTAAGTATCGCCAACTAGGTAAAGGTAAAGCTGATGCTGTTTGGCTAGGTTTTGAGAAAGCGAAGGGAGATATTTTGATCATCCTTGATGCTGATTTGACTGTAAGGCCAGAGGATTTACCCAGATTTGTTCAAGCTCTGAATGAAGGTAGTGGGGAGTTCATTAATGGATGTAGGCTTGTTTATCCAAGATCTAAGGAAGCAATGCCGTTATTAAATACATTAGCTAATCGTTTTTTTGCAGCCATTTTTTCTTGGCTATTAAGGCAAAGACTTAAGGATACTTTGTGCGGTACAAAAGTTTTATGGAAAAGAGATTATGAACGTATTAGAAGAGGTAGGAAATATTTTGGAGATTTTGATCCTTTTGGAGATTTTGATCTTCTTTTTGGAGCTAATAAATTAAATTTAAAAATAGTAGAAGTTCCAGTAAGATATCAGGCTAGATTCTATGGGTCTTCGAATATTTCGCATGTTAAAGAGGGCCTAATTCTTGGGAAGATGTGTTTAGTAGCAGCAAATAAATTAAGATTTATACCTTGATCATGAACAAAAATATTAAGCCACTCAAGTTAATAATACTTTTAATCATAGTTTATACTTTCATTGTTTTAGTTTCAGGTGTTGTAGAAATTCAGCAGTTTATTTCTGAAATACCATTAAGTTTTTATTTGGTTTCTCTATCTTTTCCTCTTTTCTCTCATTTAATTTTATCCATAAGATGGCATATTCTTGTCAGATATTTAGGTATCAACATTCCTTTTTATGAAAATATTAAAATATATTTTTCTGGCTTGGCCTTAATAGCAGCTCCAGCAAGAGCCGGAGAAGCGGTTCGAAGCCTTTGGCTATTTAATAAGTTTAAAATCCCTTTAAAAATAGGTATAGGTATTACTTTAGCTGAAAGAATTGGAGACCTTCTAAGTGCAGTATTGATTATAATGTGGTCTTTATATTCAAATATAGCCTATCCAATTTTAGCCTCTGCTGGCCTGCTAATTCTTTATTATTTAACTAAATACTTCAGGTTATTTAATAGAGTTAGTTGCAATCTTAAAAAGATTAAGAGTATAAACTATATCTTTGCTAATTCTTCTCTTTCAAAAAAAGTATATTCTATTTATTCAACTGTCAAAGATCTAACGAAGCCTATTCCTTGTTTTCTCTCTACATTTATTTGTGGTGTCTCTTGGATAATCGAATCTATATTTCTTTGTCTAACTTTTCAGCAATTTGGATTTTACTTGGACTTAGGGCAAAGTGTTTTAATTAGAACAGGAATGGGATTAGGAGGGGTAATTTCTTTTCTACCAGGAGGATTAATCGCTAGTGAAGTTACAGGCATTGCTATAGCTATCTCACTTGGGGTGTCCAGAGCAGAAGCAGTTTCTGCTACTTTACTTGTTAGGTTTTATACTTTATTTATACCATTTTTATTTGGATTAATGACGTATTCTTTTTCAAGAGATTTACGTGATAAATCATAATCAAAATTTATAATTTTAATCTTTTAGCTAAACTCAATGAGTTTTAGATATAAGACTATCTACTTGCTTTATCCAACAATTCTTTTCTCCTGAATTGTCGATTATAATGTCTGCTAGTTTTTCTTTACTTGGTAAATCAAACTGAGAATTTATTCTTAAATCTGCATCTGATTTAGTTAAAAAATCTCTTTTCATTAGTCTTTGGTATTGTTGATCTCTCTGACAGGTAACTAACCAAATTTCACTACATAAAGATTCATATTTATGTTCAAATAAAAGTGGAATTATTATTCCAATCACTTTAAAAGTATTATATTTTACTAAGTTCAGTTTAATCTTTTCGTTGACTTTGGGAAGAACTAATTCTTCAAGCCATTTACGTTCTTTCTGACTAGAAAAGATAATTTTACCGAGTTTTCTGCGGTCTATTTCATTTTTATCTTTTTGATTTAAGAGTATTTCGTTCCCGTATTTATTAATGACAATTCTTGTAATTTCTTGTTTTGCTCCAAGAGCTTCTCTTGCGTATTTATCTGCATCTAAGATTGGTATCTTTTTTTCTTTTTTCAGATAATTTCCAACGGCACTTTTTCCTGTTGCTATCCCACCTGTTATTCCAATCCTTCTTTGATTCCCTTCCCATCTCAATAGAGAGGAATTATTGTGAAAATTTACCATATTGTGCAGTATAAGTAAGTATCTTTGTTTTTCTTTTGAGTCTTTTACCTTCTTCCATTTGGACTAAATTACCTGGAGGAATAACTATACCAAAGGGTTTCAATGCTGCAGGTATTAAGTCTGGCCTCAAATCCTCAGGTAATTTAGACCTAGCATTGTTATTAGCTCCTAAGGGATCTACATGTTCAGGATTTTTTACTGAATCTGTGATTCGAGCCAATTGTGTGGATCTTTCTGCTCAGAGGCTTATTAGCAATCAGGGTAATGCAAGAGCTGTCTTAATCAACTCAGGGCAAGCAAATGCTTGTACGGGTCAGCGAGGCTCGGAAGATAACTTAAAAGCAACTAAAGTCTTGGCCGATTTGCTTGGATTAAATCCTGAAGAGGTTTTGATTTGTTCAACAGGTGTCATTGGAGAACCAATACCGATTGAAAAACTTTTGAAAAGTCTAAAACCACTTGTTAAAGCTCTTAGCCCATCTGGAGGCGGCAATGCAGCTAATGCAATTCTTACGACTGATTTAAGAAAAAAGGAAATTGCTCTTCAAGGTTATTTAGGTGACCGATGCGTTCGAATAGGTGGAATAGCGAAAGGGTCTGGGATGATTCATCCAAACATGGCAACAATGCTTGGTTTCTTAACATGTGATGTTCGAATACCAAAAGATATATGGCATGCAATGTTAAAAAGAGTTGTTACTTGCTCTTTTAATTCAATAACTGTTGATGGAGATACAAGCACTAATGATTCCTTTTTAGCTTTTTCTGCTGGAGAGCATTTGGCAGACAATTATTTTGATGATCTAGAGGATGGCTTGTTGTTAGCTTGTCAGTTTTTAGCAAAAAGCATTGCTAGAGATGGTGAAGGAGCTAATTGCCTTATAGAAGTTGAAGTGCAAGGTACTCTGAGTGATTTAGATGCTCGTAGAATTGCTCGTACGATTGCAAGTTCTTCTTTGGTTAAGACAGCGATTAACGGAGATGATCCTAATTGGGGAAGAATTATTGCTGCTGCAGGGCGAGCAGGAGTAATGTTTCCATTAGAATCAGTCTCTCTCTGGATTGGTCCTTACAAGTTAATGAATGCAGGTGAGCCAATAGATTTTGATCGTTTAGAAGTATCTTGTTACATTAAAGAAAAGAAAAATCGAGATTATTTAGTTGGAGATAAAGTAAAAATTAAATTGATCATAGATCAATATAAAGGTTTTGGAGTTTCATGGGGCTGTGACCTTTCAGATCAATATGTAAGAATCAATGCCGATTATACAACTTAATCTGTAATCCATTGTGGTGCAGTTGATTTAAAGGATGCAAAAACCTTTATACCGCAAATATACCAGTAAATAAATACATGAATATTTTTGATATCGCTTGTTTTTCTTCAAGATATATTATTAATTTAACTTTATCGATCTATTAATTCATGATTGATCAAAGAATCAAAGAAATATTGGCATCTTATCTTTCTGCAAAAGAGGAATTGGGCAAAATCGCGCCAAATTTTAATTGGAGTAATTTATTAGGTGATTACGGTGAATATATAGCGATTAATGAGTTTGAATTAAATCAAGCAGAAATTTCAACAAAAGGTTATGACGCAGTCAATAAAAAAGGTCAGACTGTGCAAATTAAGACTATTAGAGATACGACCAGATCAATAAAATTTAAAAAAGGAGCAGATCATCTTCTTGTTATTCAGATCAAAAATAATGGTGATTTTGAAAAAATTTATTATGGCAATTTTAAAAAAATTATTGATGTTTCTATACCTACAAAGTTTGGGGAATATACCGTTGGCATCCCAAAACTAAAAAAAATTGCTGAAAATACTTTTGAGCCAATTCAAGAAGTATGCGTCTCTTATAAAAATGGAGGAAAATTGTGTGCACCAACGAGAGAGAGTTTAAGAGAAAAACTCTTAAAAAAAGGGTATAAATGCAAATCAATATCCACAATTAATTCTAGAATTAATCGATATGACTGGGAGATAGACAGAGCATTTAGCGTTAAAGTTCCTCCAAATTATGCAAGTGTGGAACAATTTATTGATCAGAAGGGGTATGCATGGTTTCCTTTTGAACCACATGAAGACAAAGATAGAATTCCATTGGTTTCTGATTTTGACAAAAGAGTTTATATCTCTCAGTCTTATTTTGCTAAAGAGTATGGAATACCAGCAGATTACGTTTCCGATAAACTAAAGCCTCCGTTTGAATGGAAAACTTCAGAGATTTGGGCACATTATAAACACTTAAAAAAGTAGGGATTTAATTAAAAATTATTATTTATTTGAACTTTCATATACCGCTTTTATACCAGTAGTTACGCTATGACTTGCTTTTCAGCGACTGAAATGACGATATACCACCAATATACCGGCAACCTGCTCCCTCAAATCCATTGCTATCACTGAGTTTTGTGCCTACATCAACATCAATGCCGACTACACTACTTAAATATTTCATTCTTCTATTTTTTATATTGTCCCTGCTTTGATTGCAGATCTAAAGCTTTCAGATTTATCCATTAGTTGTTCGTAAGTTCCGGATGCTTTTATTCGTCCATCTTCAAATTCATAGATACAATCGCATTTTGTGATTGTTGATAATTTATGTGCAATAAAAATAATTGTGCATTTTCTAGCAACTATTTCCATTGCACTCATTAACTCAGCCTCTGTTTCATTATCTAATGCACTAGTCGCCTCATCTAGTACTAAAAGTTTCGAGTGCCTATAAAAAGCTTTTGCCAAGGCTATTCTTTGTCTTTGGCCTCCTGAAAGCTTGATTCCATTTTCACCAACTTGTGTATATAAACCCATAGGTAGATCTGCAATTAAGTCATCAATTTGCGCTAATTTCAAACATTCCCAAGCTCTACTCTCATCAATATTTTTAGATTCCACTCCATATGCAATATTTTCTATAATATTACTATTTAAAAGTGTTATTTGTTGTGGTACATAAGAGCAACATGACTGCCATGCAGGTACTTCTAACGCCTCTATATCAATACCATCTAATTGTACTGAACCTATAGTTGGTTGTAATAAACAAAGTAATTGGTTGACAGTTGTTGTCTTCCCGCTACCGGTCTTTCCAACGAAAGCTATTCTTGCACCTACAGGAATCGTGATGTTGATATTTTTGAGTATAAATTCATCAGTATTAGGATATTTATAACTTATGTTATTTAATCGAATATTGCTCCTTGGCTCTATTCCTTTTCTTGATGGAACACCTTTTGAGAGAAGGGTTAATCTTTTATTTGGTAATTCAATTAAGCTTAAAATTTCTTTTAGATCTGCAACACTTCCTCGAATGCGAGTAAATGCCCTAAAAGAATCTTGCAAAGGTGGGGTAAGTTTTAGTGATGCAACTGCAATAGTTGCAATGAAAGGTAAAACTTGTGCAGAGTCTGCAGCCTTTCCAGAAAGATATAGAGGGAGTAGTCCAATTGAAAATATTAGAGTGATTCCTAATGGTTCAATCAGTGCTCGTGGAAATTCAGGCAGGACCTCTGCTTTCCAAATAAAAGGGTATGCATTTTCACCTGCATTAGAATACCGTTTTTCAAAGTAAGCTTCTGAACTTGTTAGATGAACATCAGTGATAGTTTTAATAGATTCGGAAAGAAGATTATTTGTCTCTTTTTCTAAGAATATTCTTTGCCGTGTGGCAAATCTGATATAAGGGGTTACGATTGAAGAAATTAATGTGTATCCAATTAGAAGAACAATAATTAAATAGATAGCAGTTATTTTTGCTATTACTAGCACAGCTATACCAATAAAAAAAATAATAAAAATTCCACTAGTTAACTCTAATATTGGCTTAATAAAATATTGAGAAGTCCGTGAAATGCTAAGTAAAACTTTTGATGATATATCAGAGGTTCTTTCATCCAAAAAGTATTCATAATTTTGAGATAAAATTTTTCTTTGTGCTAATTCTGATAAATCTCTCCATATAGATGCTCTTAGCCTTTCTTGACATGACCTTAAGAATAACTTTAGGAAAGATGAAATCCAATTAAAGCAAATATATATAAAGACTAAGGCTAAAAGTTTAATCGTTGGGTCAGTTGGTATTAAATCAGAGAAAGGAAGAGCAGGATAATTTGCTTTCCCTACTAGTAAGGTGAAAAGTCTTGAAACCAATCCAATCACTATTACATCGCATAAGCCTGTAATAGCAGCCACTGGAAGCAATAAAAACAGACCTCTTTTTCTTTTCTTTGGCAGTGCATTAAAAAGACGTGCCAGAAGGTCTGATGTTTTAGCCATAATAAAAAAATAACAGTGTTTGGAGCTCTTTTATTTGTGACTTGCCAGTTTGTTGGGTGTTTAATTCACTGTCTTGGCTGGCTTACATGACAGTTCGGACTTGAAGTATTTTATTTTTAGAGTTTTAGGCTTTAACTCGTTTTGATGGTTTGAATTTTGATACACATCGATTTTTATTTTCCGATTAAAAGTTTTTTCTATACGATTATTTTAAATTTTAATTCATCATGTAGATTTACATATATATTTAGCATTGTAGATTAACTTTTTATGGAAGACATTATAGTCGTTTCAACTGCAGATTGGGATCATCCACTTTGGACAAATAAACAACATGTAACCAGTGTATTAGCTTCTCAGGGGCATAAAATATTATATATAGAATCTCTTGGTTTGAGATCAGCTTTTGCAACAAGTAAGGACTTATTTCGTTTATTAAAAAGACTTTTGAAAGGAATTCGTCTGCCCAGAAAAGTTGCTCCTAACATATGGGTTTTTTCACCATTGGTGATTCCTGGGCGGAATCAAGGAATATGGTTATTCATTAACCGTATCCTTTTGAATGTTCAGATTCTGATAGCACTTTTACTTACTGGAATTAAAAAAGAGTGGCTTTGGACTTATAATCCCCTGACTGCTAGATTAGTTAATTTAAAGTTATATAAAAAGACTATTTATCATGCAGTTGATGCTATTCATGAACAACCATACATGCCTAAAAAATTAATAGAGAATGAAGAGAAAGTATTATGCACTTCAGTAGATCAGGTTTTTGTAACTTCTCCTAAGATCGAGGAATCACTGCGGAATTATTCCAAACGAATTACATATCACTCTAATGTTTGTGATTTTGACCATTTTCATAAGGCATTGACTAAATATAAAGACTTTACTCCAGGTGATTTGATAGATATCCCTCGCCCAAGAATAGGTTTTATTGGTGCTTTAAGTAGTTATAAAATTGATTTTGAGCTAATTGCTGACTTGGCTAAACGTAATCCTCAATGGAGTTTTGTGTTTATTGGACCTAAAAGTGAGGGAGAACCTAATACGAAGACTGACTTGTTAGATCATATAAGTAATATTTATCTTCTTGGTTATCGGCCTTATCAAGTATTGCCAAAGTACTGCGCAGGTTTTGACTTGGCCTGGCTACCTTTAAAAATTAATAATTATACTCAATCTATGTTTCCAATGAAGTTTTTTGAATATTTAGCAGCAGGTCTTCCTGTTGTTGCTTCTGAAATAAATAGTTTGACTAATTTTAAAAAAGTCGCCTACTTATGTGCACCTTCTTTTTCTAGTTTTGAAAAGGCAATAATAGATGCGCTAGGTTGTAATGGCCCTTCTTTAGATGTAAGAATTCAGCTTGCAAGGAAGAATACCTACTTAACTAGATCAATTGAAATGGTTAAAGAACTTCGAAGAATCTGATTTTCTTATTCTTTGCTTGGAAAGATCTTATGAATAGTAATCAATATAGCTTTATTTATCTTACTTCTGATGCCATTCAGGTAAATATTAATTTGGTAATTTTACTTTATCCTTTACTTTTTTCTTTATGCCGTGAAAGAGAATAAATTTTACAATTTCAACAAAAGATTTTTTATAGGTAATAATAAATCTTGCCAAAAAAGAAATATTTGCCTAACATCCTAATTATGTTCAAATATATAGATTTATCTTTTCATCATTTTCAAAAAGATTATGAATCAAAGTAAATTAATTTCATGGGTAGTGCCATGTTTTAATGAGCATCAAGTGATTTCAGAGACAATTACAAGAGTGTTAAATGTTTCTAAATCATTAAAAAATTATTCATGGGAAGTTATATTTGTTGATGATGGAAGCTCAGATAACACTAAAGACATTATTAAAGCTTTCGCTCAGGACAATGAAGCAATTAAATTAATTAGTTTATCAAGAAATTTTGGCCATCAAAATGCAGTCCAGGCAGGATTGGATGCTTCAAGAGGTTCTGCTGTGATCATAATAGATGCGGACCTTCAAGATCCTCCTGAACTGGCCAGCTCAATGCTGGAATATTGGGAAAATGGTTATAAGGTTGTATATGGGAGAAGAATTGATAGAGCTTCAGAAACTATTTTTAAGAAGATCACTGCATTGCTTTATTATCGAATTCTAAATTTTCTTTCAGAAATTCCTATACCTTTGGATACAGGTGACTTTAGATTAATTGATCAAGAATTAGTTTTGACCTTAAAGGCTATGCCTGAAAAGGGTAGATTTTTACGAGGATTAATTAGTTGGAGTGGATATAAGCAAATTGGAATCCCTTATAGACGTGATAAGCGACATGGAGGAGTTAGTAAATATTCTTTAAAAAAGATGGTTTTGTTTGCTATTTCAGGAATAACTTCTTTTTCAAGAAGGCCCTTAAGACTGGCTACTATATTTGGTAGTATTTGTGGCTTGATATCCTTTCTTTTAGCTTTATGGGTTATATATATAAGATTATTTACCAATAGTTGGGTTCAGGGATGGGCAGGTTTAGCTATAGGAATCTTATTTTTAAGCGCAATTCAATTATTATGCTTAGGTATTCTTGGTGAGTATATTGGTCGTATATATGAGGAATCTAAGTCAAGACCAATGTATTTGATAGATGATAAAGTGGGATTTGACCATTAGATATCTTCAAGGATTTTTTTATATTTTTAATATCCTTGTATATAGATTTATGTTAATTAAGGAGATCAACATATGAATTTTATCTTTCCTAACAAGCGATTATTCAATTTATCTTTTCTGATTTCACTTATACTCTTTACACTTTCTTCATCGCGTCATCTTTTATTACAAAGTAATGCTTATGATCTTGGTTTATTTGATCAATGGATATGGCTTCTGAGTAGAGGGCTGCCTCCTTATTCCTCTATGGCAGGATTACATATTTTTGCTGACCATGGTGCATGGATTCTTTATATTCCATCGATTGTTTATAAGTTTTTTCCTAGCATTTATTTCTTATTATTTACTCAGTCATTAACTTTAAGTTTTTGTTCTATCCCATTGTGGTCATTGTCTAAATTATTTCATTTAAATAATCGAACATGTTGGTTAATCTGTATTCTTTGGTGGTTTCAACCTGTAGTTTTTAATGTTAACCTTTTCGACTTTCATCCAGAAGTATGGATTATGCCGTTTGTATTTATTAGCTATTTTGCATCTTTTACTAATAACTTTAAATTATGGATAATTTGTTTAGTTTTAATATTAGGTGCTAGAGATGGCTTAGTCTTACTAGTTCTAGGTATGGGAATAGAACAGTTTCTTAGAAAACGTATTCAGTGGTCTATTTCAGCAATAATCTTATCTATTTCGTGGTTGATATTTTTAAACAAATTTTTGTATCCCAGGTTAAACTTAAATAATGAAGGTATTCTTGCGATAGGAAATCATTTTTCTTTTCTAGGTGAATCGCTTTTAGATATAACATCTAACATTATATTGAACCCTTCTCTTATTTTAAACTCTGTTGATGTGCAGGGAAGCCTATTTTACTTAGTTATTTTGCTATTACCCTTTATATTCTTTTTGGGTCGAAAAAGTTTACTGTATTTATCAACATGCTTCCCAATACTTATGGTCAATATACTTGCGGAAAGCTTGTCTTTTAGAACACTAATTCATCATTATAGCTTACCTTTAGTTGCTGTTGGAACTGTTGCTGCCATACAGGGAATTTCTAAAAAAGATAATTCTTTATATTCTTATAGATTCAGGAGTATATGGATTTTATTATCTTGGTCGCTTTTAGCGAAACCTGGATTTTTTCTAGGACCTTACTTATCTCGGTTAGATTCTTTAAAACCTGCATATGAAGCAATTGAAATGGTAGATGATGACAGTGCAATTTTAACTACCAGTTATTTAGTTCCTCATCTTAGTCAAAGACAATTAATTCAATTTCCAAAGGATATTAATTTAAAGCTAGAAAGCTTTAGTTATCTGTTATTAAATCCATATGATCCAGGCTGGAGTTCGAGTACTACAGTCCAGAATTATTATTTAAATGAGGCAAAAGCTAAAGGATGGTTCTGTAGGTCATGGAATAATGGACAAACTCTTTGCTCACCAGATAATAATAGCTCTATCTAATTTCATCTTTGTTTAGGCTAAGATTTTGAGTAATTTCTCCTTTACTTATTAATAAATTTAAAAGTTCCATATAATCACTTTCTTTAACAAAAGTATGCAACGGGAGAAAAATATGATTGTTTTTTATTTTTTCAGCATTCACTAAATTTTTTTTATAAAATTTACTGAGGTTAGGCAAATTTGTTGTACCAGTTTCTACTCCTTTTCTAAATAAAATTTCCCTGCTTCTTTTAATATCGTTTACTTGTAATAAGTATTGCCAGAATGTCTCATATTTTTTGTTATTATTTTTTCCTAAAGTGGTTATAGTTTGACTATGCAATAGTTTAATTTTCTGAACAAGTTTTCTTCTTTTTCTTATCAACTCTTCTAAGCAATCTAAATACTTGCTAATTGTAAGACATTGTATTTCCGCGATACTCTCGAAGTAGTATTCTGGAAGTAGTTGATTTTTGTGTTTTGTAATAGAACCACTGAGTATCTTTTCGTATTTATCATAAGCAATTCTTTTCAATAGACTTAGTAAATTATAGGTGATATATTTAAAGAAGTATTTATTTAAGGCAATATTCCAGATTAGAGTTTTTAATATCACTTTAACAATTCTGACTTTATCAGTTCTTTTTAATGAATATGAAAAATTTATTAAATCTGTTTTTAATTTAAGATCTTGTGTTATAGCAAAGCCTCCATTATATCCATCTACATATTTCGTAAGAGAGGCACTATATATGCTGACTTTTCCAAATGTTCCTAATAACTTACCATTGTATTTTGCGCCAATATTTTGGGAAATATCTTCGATTAGCATTACATTATTATTCAGGCATAGTTTTTTTATAAGTTCTATATTTGGTACATAGCCAAATAGATATGTCATAATAAAACATTTATAATCTTTGGAAATTGTTTTTTCTAATATTTCGTAGTCCGGTCCATAATCATTTAAGTTAATATCAATAAAATCTACTTTTAGGTTTAGAGATTCAATTATATCGATCATAGGAGTTATATTGAATGGCGTCATTAATATCTTTGAATCTTTTGGCAGATTAAGTGATTTTAATACACCATATAGTGCAGTCCTGGCAAAGGGAAATAATATGGAGTGTGAGTTTTGAAAATAGTGATTTATTTTTTTTTCTAATTTCTCTCTAGTCTTTTTAGTTGCTGACTCACATAATGAATGATTTATTACTGACATAGTCAATGATTTGAAATCGCTTAGTATTCCATGTTGGATAGAACCTCTTGGTATTCTCATTTATGAAAAGTCTAAATTGATTTTCTTGTTATATAATAGCTATTTGCCATAGTTAATAGAGCTACTGTACTCCCTGGGATCGATGGAAAAGATGATGAGTCAATGATAAACAATTTATTGATTCCCACCAATTCTCCATTTTCTTTGCATTCACATGATTTGACTGGTTTTACCTTCATTGGCAGTGTTCCTCCAAAATGCCAACCACCTAATTTATTCCCTCTACCAATGCTTCCTATCATTTGAGAAAAAGGTATTGGGATTAAGCTAAGGTTTTTAAATCTCTTTAGTATTTCTTTTTTTATAGCTAATGATAGCTTCCAGTTACATGAGAAGCTCTTTTCATTTACTTTAATATATTGCTTAGTTTTTGTACCCTCTCTATTAGTAACTTTACTAGTTATTAGTATGTCTTCACCTAACTCAGAATGGAAAACTGTTATGGAGAATCTAAAAAAACCTTTTAATAGATCTACTATTGATTGTAACTTCTTCGGCAGCATATTCTTCGCTTTTTGAATAATGATCTTATTTAAATAACCAATTTGTGTGTGAGACCAGTACCCTTTTGTAGATTTAGATTTTACCTCTAGAAAGTATTTGCATAACCCATAGTCATCTTTGAGCCTAGTTTTATTAGGTTGAGTCTTTCTGTATTTTTTTAATTTTAGTTTTAAACATAGCTGAAGTAGGAATGGTGCAGATTTTATTATATAATTTCTGGATCCAAAACCATATAAACTTCTATCTACAATAGCTGTTGTGTTAATACATCCAGCACCCAAATATACATGATCATATTCTTTAATTATTGTACCATCTATTGTTTCTATAGTTACATGAAGTTTCTTCTTATGCTCTTGAATAGAACTAACAAAACACTCTCTTTTAAGGTTTATTAGATTTTCTTTTGACCATTTGTCAAATTCTATCGATGACAAGAATGGTACATCAGCTTTTCTATCAATATTAGATATTGCTATCCTAGACATACCTAAATATGAATTTTTCTTTAATTTATTATCATCTCCACTTGGATTTATTGGAAAACCAAGGTCTAATTCGTCGAATTTTTGATTTATATCTAGAGTTGATAAGATCTTTTTATATGATTCTATATTTGGTAAAGATTTTTCTGGCCAATCTTTCATATCTTTTTCTTTAGGCTTTAGAATTGATCCACTATATGCTTGGCTAAAACCTCCATATGCATGACTAGAGCATATTCGATCTGACTGTATATTTAAGCTCCATCTATTATCATTTATTCCATATGCAAAATAACTTCCATTTTTATCTTTTGCATTGGGAACATAAATATTAGGTTGGTTTTTATACGCCTCTTTTAGTCCAATATCAACTACGTCAATTATTATATTTTTTTTCTCAAGTAATGCTATGCAAGCCCCATAAGAAGCAAGCCCTGTTCCAATTAATAGTATTTTTTTAGTTGCTTTATCCATAACCATATATGAATTAGGTATTAAGATTATGCTAATATACATTATACATATCTATTTACTCTTGCATCGTATTAAGACTCTTGGCGCATATATAAATAATAGTTTCTTTCGCTTTATTGGTGTAGGAGTCGTTTCTGAACTGTTATATTTAGTTCTTTTCTCAATCGGTTTAAGGATTGGTTTAAATAGCAATAGCTCTGTACTTTTAGCAGGAATTTCTTGCATTGTCTCAAACTCTTATTTGCATGCACGCATTAGTTTTAAGACCAAGTACCATATAGTTTTTTTATTATGTTATTTATTTATTCAAATTGTTTGTATGGCTTCAGCTTATTTTACATCATTATTCCTTATTTCTTTTGCTATAGATCCATATCAAATTGGTATTATAACTATGATTTTATGGGCATTTACATCCTATATTTTATGCCTAATCTTTCTTAAGAGGATTAAATATTATTAATATCACTATTTTCCTATGAATAATAAGATTATAAAACTAATATTTTTTATTTTAGTTTTTTCACCATTATTGATTTATTTAGGTCCCAGAAGTTTTGTGGCACAGGATGAAGGGTATTATGCGCTTCAGTCTCGATGGATTTTAGAAAGTGGAAATTGGTTGGCTCCTCAATGGTGGAATAATATAGTTTATGACAGATCTATTGGGATTCAATGGTTAATAGCATTTTCTCAATTGGTTTTTGGTAGATCAATTTGGGCTGCTCATTTACCTACAACTATATTTGCATTTTCAACACTATATTTCACTTCAGAAATTAGTAAAAGAATAATCGATGATAAATATTATTGGATTTCTCCGCTTATTTTAGCAACTTCTTTTTTGTGGTTAGATAATGCTCATTTATCTACTCAAGATATGGCACTTCTGTCTATAGAGTGCTTTGGATTGTTTACTATTACTCAATTAATTGATAATAAGAGTGATGATTTGAAATCACAACCATTGTTTTTCTTAATTGGCTTAACTGTTGGTTTGGGCTTCTTATTTAAAACTTTTATGATATTTGTTCCTATTCTGGCTATATTTCCTTTTCTTTTTTTAAATCATAGATCTCTTTTTACTTCTAGGTTTTTTCTCATAGGTATATTGACTGGCTTTATTCCGGTTTTAATCTGGCTATTTCTTAGTTATCGATTATATGGGTTAGAAGCAATATCATTGTTGTTCTCAAAGTTTTATCACCTCTCTTCAAGTAGTCAGTATTCCCAATCAAACTTTTTTTATATATGGAAAATTGCTCTTCAAGTATTTCCTTATTCTTTATTCATACCTTATGGTGTGTATATAGCTTTTAATTATGTTCATAAGAAATATCTCTATATTTTGTTAGTCTACCCTTTTATAATTTTTGCTTTACTTAGCCTATTTAATACAAAAACTTCTTATTATGCACTTCAACTAATGCCTTCTATTGCTATTATTTCAAGCATAGGAATTTATTTCTTTTTTTCTCATCCAAGATCTAACAAAGTTTTTGCCAGAGCGTTTTTGCTTGTATTTTCTATAATCTTATTTTTTCTCATCGGCTTCCTTTTAATTTTTCAGAATAAATTTATTGTTTTAGGCACGTTTTCTAATTCTCATTATAACCTTCTCTATTCAGTGCTTATACTAGCTTTAGCTTGGCTATTGCCCTTGTTCAGAGTTTGTAGAAAGCACTTATTAGTTTCTTTTCTGTTAGGGCCTTATTTAGCACTAATGTTTGTGACTCAGGCAGGCTTTTTAACCAATAGGAGCCATTCTGTTCCAGCTTTTTTAGATTCACCACCCCTTAATGATATTCTTTCAGTTAACAAACCAGACTTTATTTTTAATGCTCAGGATTTAGATTCTGATGCATTTTCACAATTGGTCAAGATTGCTTTATATTCTCCTAACCTTGGAACCAATGTTGAACTTAATGATGTTAATACTCACTTAAATTATTATTGGATTCAATCTTCAGACCTTTCTAGCATGGTTAATTATCGTTTGATCAATGATAATCCTACTGTTAGTCCATGGGTTTTAGTAAGAAACTATTGAAAATTTACTTTCATTACTTTATATGTTTGTGTATACTTCAAATAAGTAATTCATATAGTTTCCTCAATGATTACTGAATTGTCAGATTCACATTAAATCGAATATGCATAATTTTTCCTTTTTCATGCTCAGAAAAGATTTTTATTTGTTATTCTGCATATGTTTTATATCATTTACTTTAGATTTATTCTGGGTTTATAATCATAATATACCTCCTGCTTGGGATCAAGCTTATCATTTAAGTACTTTGCATCAATTTTCAAGCACTTTAGCTAATATTCAATTTTTTTCTTTAGATTGGTGGAATAATTTCTTGAGAATATCTAACACTTATAGGGGCCCATTAACATATATACTATCTTCACCTTTATTTGTTATTTTCGGCTCTACTTTTAAAGCAGCAATACTTTCTAATATACTTTTTAATGTTGTTCTTATCTTTAGCTCATATTATTCTGCAAGAATCTTATACTCTCGAGATGCAGGAATTTGGGCTGCGCTTTTCTGCAGTGTATCACCAGCCTTAGTTACGCAGAGAACTGATTACCTTATTGATTTTAGCCAAGCATCGATTACAACGCTTACTTGGTTATTTTTTACCATTTGGTTTTTTAGAAAAAAGACGTTGAATGTATCTTTTTCTCTAATTACGGGTACTTTATTAGGTTTGATGACTCTTGTTAGACCAACAGGCCTTGTTTTTTTTATTTTACCAATATTGATTTGTTTTTTTAAATTATTTTATTCTATATATCACTTTCAGAAGAAAATTATTATCAATTATATCGCTGTTATTTTATCTTTTATTTTATCAATATATCCTTGGTTTAAAATGAATTGGCTGACTATTATATCTAGCCTGAACCAGGCAGTAAATTGGGGTCTCGATTATCAAGATGGATTAGAAGTTAACACCTTATCAGGTTGGCTATTTTATCCCCTTCTATTGCCTAAATTGTTAGGTAATTCTTTATTTTTTACCATTATAGTAGGAACATTTATTTCACTTATTTTTTTAAGAACCTCAATTCAAGAGCAATTTAAATTAGTTAATTATAGGTTTTATATATGGTATATATCTTTTCCATTAGGTGCTTTATTTGTTTGTATATTAATGACTACCAAGGATTATCGATTCTTTCTTCCTATACTTCCTCAATTTTGCATTCTTCTAGCTATTATATTCAATTTATTTCAAGCCAAATACAATGGGTATTTTTTTTGGAAAAAGTTTATTCTTTTTATTTCCATTGCAACATTATTATGGAATCAATTTAGTATTGGAATAAATCTCACTGACTTCCCAGTTAATAAACCTAATTCAGAACAAGGTTGGCCAATCGAATCTATTATTCATCAAATAGTTAATTCTAGCCCAAATAAGAAATCTGTTTTAGCAGTATTATCTGATACTAAATATTTAAACGCTTTTAATCTTGATGTAGAAGGAAAGAGACAGAACTCCTTAGTTTCGGCGAGACAGATCTTAACTAAAATAGACAACATAGAAGATGATTTGCGAAATTATGATTGGTTTTTAACTAAAAGTGGCGATCTAGGAGTTATGAGTGATGAAAGGCATGAGTTACTTTCAGAATTTCTTAAAAAATCATCTACTTTTACTATTACTCATTCATGGAGACTTCCAGATGATTCAATAGCGTATCTTTTTAGAAGGCGAGAAGAGACTGTATTTATTAAACCAGTTTCTTGTTCTAATTTAACTAATTCGTTTTCGTTATCTCCCATCGCAGGTGGGCTTGAGTTAAGCTTTTCTGCTAGTTATGATGATCTTTCAAATAGCAATATTCTGATTGATATCATTTCTCATAATAAAGTATTTACTTTTGATCAAGCTGTAGCAAATGGTCAGTTAATTGATTCTATGAATGATGGATGTTTTGCTATAAACCAACGCTTCAGATTTCAATCATCTGATGATTTGGATTCGAATTTATTTACTTCTAAGGCCTATTTGTTATTGAAGGATGGATCTAGGAAGATCTTATTGAGTGAATCAGATACACCTTTTTATTTAATACCAGCAAATGAATATTGGTTATCAACTAATAGAATTTCGTCTTTATTAGATATGGGATCAATGCTTAGAAATGGTAATCTTGATAAACTTTCTGCTAGAGTAACTCAAATAAATCAATCTGATCCAAAGCAACAATATCTTAAAGATTCTGAATCTATTTTACGAGCAAGGTTAGTTGATTCACCCAATAATTTAGATTACTTATATTCTTTAGCATTAAGTCAAGTTTTGCAATATAAGGCTAAAGACGCTTCCTATACATTAGCACTTATAAAAACTCTAGATCCTACTAATATTTACTCATATCTTGCATCTTCTATTGTTCAATTATATAGGTTTAAACCTCGATTGGCACTAGACAATCTATCCAATATAAAACAATTGACAGAGGACAAATCTATATTGGAGATAGTATATACACTTGAAAAAATATCTAGCATAATGCTTTTTGATATTATTTGAATTCGTATTATTTCTAACTTTTTCAATTTGTAAACCCTTTAATTTCTTGTTATTTCTAATTATAATTTATTTCTACATTTTAAGATTTATTCTAGTATTATCAAAATATAGTATTTTCCCGAACTATGACTTTTTCAAATGAGAAGCAATCTCTAAAGACTATAATACCAGCTACTACATCTTATACTGGAATTACAAGTTTATATTTTTATAGTATATTGTCAACAATAATAAAAATCGGAGGATTGAAATCTACAAATAAAACCATATTAGATTTTGGCTGTGGTTATGGCACTTTAAAAAAATTACTTCCTGGCTCCAATGTGATTGGATACGATATTGTTCCTGAATATTCCGATGTTAAAGATTGGAGGACTGTTCAAATTGATATTTTTGTAGCTAATCAAGTATTTTACGCTTTGCAATCTTCAGAGGTTGAGAATATTCTTCTTCAGTTAAGGCAATTAAATCCTTCAGCTAAATTAATTATTGGAACTAGCCGGAAAGGCCTTTTAAATAAAATTGGTATGTTTCTATTTAATAAGAGACAAGCACATGATGGCTACAAGCTAGAACCTAAGGATGAGCTTCTTTTGCTGAGTAAGCACTGTAAACTTTTATCTAGAAGATCTATATTTTTTCTGACAGATGTTTCAATATATTCTTTTAAATGATCTTTTCTAATGCCTAATTAATATCTATTTAAGCAATAATTTTCATTATATAAGTTATTAAAAATTGAGTTTTATACCAATTTATTGTACATCCAGAATGGAGGCGAGAGAACCTATGTTCATATAAATGGAATTTTATTATTTAGGAAATTATATCTATTTCCTTATAATTATAAAGGACGCCTTCCAGCGTCCATGGATCACTTGGTTAATACTTGAAACCTTATATCTTTAGAACATTGAGATAGAATCGCTATAAAGGAAATATGAAGTGCTTATTATTTCCTTTACTTGCAGCTCTTGGATTACCTACTTCTTTCTTAGCTGATACTTATAATCAGTAGATTTTGTATAGGTAAAAGCCTGTAATTTTGACTGATATCCATAAAAATGAAGAAATAGATATTAGAAAAAAAATTACCTGATCTATTGCTTTCATTTGTAAGTGATGTTCTTGGCTAGGCATTAAACAAACCTCTCCTAATGAACTGCATTGCAAATATTGCTCCTAAGAAAAAGACAGTGGGAACTCCTAGGGCATTTACTGCAAGAGTTCTAACAGTAAAAACTGGATATCCCCCTTTAGGTCGGTTATCTGGAACGATGCCACTATCTTCCCAATCTTGATAATTTTCTAATGATGGTAAGCCAGGGATCACACCATCGTTCCATTTAAGAACTCCCCAAAAAGAAAGCCAGAAGATTGTTGATATTGAAGCAATAAGAACAGGTGCTAATACAATTAGAGTTTTAAGTAGCATTGATATATAGGAATCATTTTCTATATTCATTCTTCTTTAATTACCCTTAGTGATATTCTTTAGACTGTTTAGTGATAAAAGCCACAAGCAGATGTTAACTACAATTAATTGTGATTATTTCTATTTAAAGTTTGATAGATATCATTCATTTAGATGTATAAAAGTTGTCTAATCTGTTGAAAGTGTGAAGCTTAATAATTAGTTTGCTGTTCTGAGACGCTTGAGAATTGCTTTTGAAGAGAATTTCCGTGAATTGTCCCTAAAATTGTCCCTATATTTTCAAAAAATAATTGTCCCTAAACGATATGTTGACGATTTTTGAGATTATCAGACTCGTTGTGCTGGAAAGAGAGTGAGGCCCTTCCAGGCCTCTTGGATCAATTGGTTAATAAGGCTGATCTCACCCCATCTCACTTGAAGGTCAAGCAGCTACAGGGGCTGTTTGACGTGAGAAACTAACGATTTTGTTAGCAGTTATGGTTTTGCTCTGACCGAGCAGGCTTCAGTCATACTCCTTGTATCTAGTCGAAGCCATTGCAGCCCCAAAAGATGATGGAGCTGAGCGGAATCGAACCGCTGTCCTAGATACTGGTTTGAATCACCTAGTTCATTAGAAATGAACGAATTTATTATTACAGATTTGCGAAAATACATTCAATTATTAAAAATAAATTATCTCTTCTATCCTTTTGAGCTTTTTGAATATGGATATTAATCTTTTAGCTGTGCTTCCTGTAGGTTTAGAAGATGTTGGTGTTCTTGAGCTTTCAACACTTGGAGCCAAGCATGTAAGGAAATCTAAAGGCAGAATTAGTTGCAAAGTAGATTTAGCTGGCTTTTATAGATTACATTTACAGGCGCGCTTACCCTTTCGCTTCCTTCGCGAAATTAAGGAATTTACTTGTACTGGTAAAGACTCTCTTTATCATTCAATTCAAAATTCCTGTGATTGGGAGAAATGGTTAGATCCTTCGAAGACTTTTAGGGTTAATGTCTCTGGAGGTTCAATAGAATTAAATCATAGTCATTTCACTGCATTGACAGTTAAAAACGCTGTTGTTGATTTGCAGCAAAGAATTTGGGGAGAACGTTCTGCAATTAATTTAAAATCTCCAGATTTGTGTATTCATTTACATATTTTTTCGGGAGGAGCAAGCCTTAGCTTTGATACTTCTTCGCGTAGTTTGCATCGCAGAGGCTATAGAGAAGCGATGGGGATTGCGCCTTTAAAGGAGAATCTTGCCGCAGGTTTAATTAAACTTTCAAATTGGGATGACTCCTTAACTTTGTTTGACCCACTATGTGGTTCAGGAACATTTCTGATTGAGGCTGTCAGTATGGCCCTTTCAATACCACCAGGACTATTTAGATCATTTCTATTTGAAAAATGGCCAGATTTTGATAGAGAGCTTTGGAAACTAGAATCTACTTTTGCTAAGGAACATTGTTTATTAAATAAAACACTACCACCAATAATTGGGTGCGAGAAAAATATTGAAATTGCTAAACAAGCAGAATATAATATTTCTTTAGCTGGATTAGAAAATTATATAAATATAAAAAATGTAGATTTTCGTGACTTTCAATTACCTAAGATTCCAGGTGTGATCATATGCAATCCCCCTTATGGTCAAAGATTAGGTAATCCAAAAGATTTAGAAATAATATATAGACAACTAGGTAATTATTTAAAAAATAATGCGTCAGGTTGGGATTTATGGTTACTTAGCGGTAATAGTCAGTTAAGTAATTTTTTAGGTATGAAATGTTCTCGACGTTTCCCTATTACTAATGGTGGTATTGACTGCAGATGGCTACATTATAAGATTCATTAAGGTTTTCCAAAAACGGCTTTTGTACTTTTAGATAAACCTTCTATTGTTTCTGGCAAATAAGGACCTTTTGTTAGATGCCCGCCTAATCTTAAACTTATTCCTGCTAATGTTAGATCTAAAAATGCAATAGCTAATAATGCAAGTTGATTACTAAAATTGAGTGTATTTTTCATCCAAATAAGTAAAACTATTTCTAATGCTAATAGTGTAAAAAGCATTAGGATGCCTCCCATGGCAAGAAAAATACCTCCACTTATAAGTCTTCTTCTTTCTCTATTAACTTCTTTTAGTGCAATTCGGACATGAAGATCCATTATTGAACTAGCTAATGCAGTAACTCTTGCTGCTGCACCTATTCCTTGCGATTGCTCTTTATTTTTCATTAGGATCTTTTACCTCCAGACATCAATAATCCTAATAAAACCCCAATAGTAGCTGCGATGCCAATTGCTACTAGAGGTCTTTTTTGAATAGGTTTCTCAATACGTGGTCTAAGAGTACTATTCAATTCATCTAAAAGGTCTTCTAATTGTTTTTCTAAAGGTTCCAGACTTTCAGCTAGATTTTTTGTTTTGTCACTTGCCGAATTTATAAGCTCCTCAAGCTGTTCTATTACACCAATTGAACTTTTGCCAGAGTGTGATGAGATGACGTTGACTAGCTCATCGAGGCTTCCTCTAGTGGCCTCGATTGTTTGCTTGGCAAGTTCAGGCCATTCTTCTTGAATTTTTGGTAGCAAGTCATCAAATTGTTCGTTAAACCAATGGTTTGAGAGGTTTTGACTCTCAGTCACTGGAGTGTCAACTGATGCCTGGCTTTCGCTAGATGCGGAATTCTCTGATTCCATGTTTCCCAGACTGTTATACAAATCGTAGTAACCTCTTCCACTCTAGGGAACCCTTATCAGTTTTGATTCTTTCAAATTACATTTTTCAAGTAAAGGAGCAATACTTGTAAATAAAGACAGACATTAGCTTTTTGTTTTTTTTCCTTTGATTTAATAACATTCATACGTCGTCTTTGCTTACATTTATTGCTATATGAAGCCTTCTAGTGCTAAAGATCCTTTGTATTGAAATTCCTGATCATGGATGTAGGGTTGTCTGCAATGTTTTTTGCCTCTAATACAGTTCCCACAGATTTTGGGCTAATTCTTGGCGCCATTGCAGGTGCTGGTAGCTTGCTTTTAATTGCCTTGAGATTTGTTCCTAGGGATTAAACGCTAAAAGAAACTTTGTTTGAAGGACATGATTACCTCTTAAAAGGTTTGATAAAATCTTTTGGTGTCTTAATTTCTGATCGCAGTTAAATATATATATTAAGAAATTCACATTAGTCATTATTATTCTTAATACATTTTTTATTTAAAGTAACTGATAAATCTATTTCTGCTAATCAATTTCTAAGCAGTCAAATTTTCTGATAAAACAGTGAACAAAGTTGTTAATAAAAGATGGGTTATCCTTAGGCATATATTGCCAATTGATTCTTTAGAAGCCAGTCATTTTGATTTGCTGCTAGAAGATGGTGATTTTTGTAGGACCTGGCAACTTAAACATATTCCTAGAGTGAATGGTCCTTCTGTTCAAGCTTTACTTATTGCTCCTCATAAATTGCATTGGTTAGATAGGGACGAATGTCAAATTTCTGGTGGAAGAGGTTTGGCGAAACGCGTTTTGAAAGGTTATTTTCATGGTTCTTTACCAAAAAATCAAGATGAGTTGATATCTGTAGAAATTAGTAGTGGCAGTATTTCTGGGCGATTAGAAATAGGGACAAACTTGTGTAGATTAGTTTCTTGTTCTCAATTCCATGTCAATTAGGAAAGTAAGACTTGAGCTTCTCTGAGGTTTCGCTAATCTTTGCTTTCAAGATTATGTGTCCTCTTGGTTTACATCAATGAGGTGGGATTGACAAATTTTAAATCCTTTGGGGGGTCAATGACTATCCCCCTTGAGGAGGGTTTTACTGTAGTTACCGGTCCTAATGGTTCAGGTAAAAGCAATATTCTTGATGGTATTTTGTTTTGTCTTGGATTGGCTACTAGTAGAGGTATGCGCGCTGAAAGATTGCCTGATTTAGTTAATAGTGCTGTTTTAAGAGCTGGAAAGTCGGCTGAAACCGTTGTAAGCGTGAGGTTTGACCTTCAAGGATGGCAGCCTGATTCTGCTGAAGAAGGTCTTGATGTTCCCGATGAAGGTCCGTGGATAAAGCATGGCCAAAAAGATTGGACCGTTACCAGACGATTACGGGTGATGCCAGGAGGTTCTTATAGCTCTACATATACTGCTGATGGAGAAAGTTGCAATTTACAGCAACTTCAGACTCAATTGCGACGATTAAGGATTGATCCTGAGGGAAGCAATGTTGTGATGCAAGGAGATGTAACTCGAATTGTTTCTATGAGTAATAAGGATAGGAGAGGTTTAATTGATGAACTTGCGGGAGTGGCATTATTTGATAACAGAATAGATCAAGCTCGTTTGAAACTTGATGATGTTAATGATCGTCAGGAACGATGTCGAATTGTTGAGCAGGAATTATTAGCATCTAAGCAACGTCTCGAAAAAGATTGTGAAAAAGCTCGTTTATATAAGAAGCTTAAGGATGAGATGCAATTTGCTAAACAACAAGAATCTGTTTTAGTTTTTGAAATAGCTAAGAAAGATTTGGAAAAGTTAAATTTACGTAAAAAGAAGTTAATTGAAAAAGAAATTTCTGA
>QCPL01000006.1 GCA_003212515.1 Prochlorococcus sp. AG-436-M02 | reverse complement strand
ATAAGAAATTAATTGAGGCCTTTTATGAAAAAAAAACAGGTGTGAAAGTCATAGAGGGATTGACGATAAACATTGCATCAAAAATACAAAATCTTCGCATTGATGGATTAGATCTAGATCCCTATGTGCAGAGGATTTATCCACAAGATGATTTGTTTTCTAATGTTGTAGGTTTCTTAGATTACGATCGTGTCCCTCAAGCTGGTCTTGAATTAAGCCTAGATAAAGAGCTCTTATGGAGAGAAAAATCTAGGAGCTACCGGTTTGGGAGAGATGGGACCCCTTTGCCAACCGATATAGAACCTGGTGTGTTTGATGTTAAAAATGACCATGTGAATCTAACACTTGATGCACGATTACAAGAGGTGGCGCTCAAGGCTCTTAGAGAGCAACTAAATGCTTGGAAAGCTCGGAAAGGAGTAGCAATTGTAATGAATGTCGACAATGGAGAGCTTTTAGCCTTAGCATCAACTCCAACATATAACCCTAATAAGTATTGGCAGTATTCACCAGATTTATATAAGGAGTGGTCTGTTCAAGAATTATTTGAACCAGGATCAACTTTTAAACCTATAAACCTTGCTTTAGCTCTTGAGGAGGGTGCAATTGAGCCTGATGGAACTGTTTACGACTCAGGTATTGTCAATGTAGGAGGCTGGCCTTTAGCTAATTGGAATAATAAGCCTAATGGACTTCTTGATTTTGCAAAAGTTCTTCAGGTCTCAAGTAATGTTGGGATGGTCAACATTATTCAAAAGCTCAACCCTGGAAAATATTGGGAAAGATTGAATCAGTTAGGGATAAACAGCGCCCCTATAACAGATTTACCTGGTGCAGTCCCAGGCCATCTTAAAGGAAAAGATCTCTTTTTGAGGCAACCTATTCATCAAGCAGTCGCTTCATATGGGCAAGGTTTCTCTATCAGTCCTTTGAAGCTAGTTCAATTACATGCTTTAATTGCAAATGGTGGAAGACTCGTTCAACCTCACATTAAAAAAGGTTTTCTATCTAAAACCACTACTTCAGAAGAGGCTTTGAAAAGCAATAACTTGCTTTTAAGC
The DNA here is from genome assembly GCA_003212515.1 of Prochlorococcus sp. AG-436-M02. Classification (GTDB taxonomy): domain Bacteria; phylum Cyanobacteriota; class Cyanobacteriia; order PCC-6307; family Cyanobiaceae; genus Prochlorococcus_E. The sequence continues at coordinate 83,542 of QCPL01000006.1, read as the reverse complement.
CCTACTGTCACTAGAACAGTGTTGGATTGGATGGAGTCAGTTGTTGAGAATGGAAGCGGTAAAGGTGTGAGAATTGACAATTATCGAATTGGAGGGAAAACGGGGACTGCTGATCAAACAATTGATGGACTTAATTATGATTCTAAGATTTGTAGCTTTATTGCAATTTTACCTGTTGAAAATCCAAGATTTGTTGTTGCTGTAGCAATAGATAGTCCTAAAAGAGCATTTGCCTATGGATCTACTGTCGCTGTACCAGTGGCTAAGAAAATTATTGAAAGTCTAATTGTTATTGAAAAGATTCCCCCAGTAAAGAATAAGACTGATTTCTCATCATTAGAGGGATAAGACTGTTGAAAGGGATATATAAGGATGAAATCAAAATGGAATATCGCTAGTTTAGGTGAAATATAAAGTATTGGGTGCAAAACATGGCGAGTTTGCTTGAGCAACTTTCATCAATGACAGTCGTAGTCGCAGATACTGGTGACTTAGAAGCAATTCGTGATTTTCAACCAAGAGATGCAACAACTAATCCATCGTTGATTCTTGCTGCTGCTCAGATACCTGCTTATAAAGATTTAATTGACCAATCTCTTCAATCTTCTAGAGAAAGAATTGGCCTTCTCGCATCATTCGATGAAGTTGTTAAAGAAGCATTAGACGATCTATGTGTAAGTTTTGGCCAAGAAATTCTTAAACTAATCCCCGGGAGAGTATCTACCGAAGTTGATGCTCGTTTGAGCTTTGATAAGGATGGAACTATTAATAAGGCTCGGAAAATCATTGATTTGTATAAACAAGCTGGGATTAGTAAGGATAGAGTTTTAATAAAAATAGCATCTACTTGGGAAGGTATTAAGGCTGCGGAGGTTTTAGAAAAAGAAGGGATTCACTGTAACTTGACATTACTATTTGGGTTTTCTCAGGCGATTGCTTGTGCAGAAGCAGGAGTCACATTGATTTCACCTTTTGTAGGTCGTATTTTAGATTGGTATAAAGCCGAAACTGGTAAGGATTCTTACCCAGGCAATGAAGACCCAGGGGTGATTTCAGTATCAAAGATTTTCAATTATTATAAGACCCATAATTATAACACTGAGGTAATGGGAGCGAGCTTTAGAAATACTGACGAGATATTGGAGCTGGCAGGCTGTGACTTGCTAACTATAGCACCTAAGTTTTTAAAAGAATTAGAAAATGATAATTCAAAGTTAACAAGAAAGTTGGATCCTAAAAACTTATCTGCTTCTTCAGATAAGATTCACCTAAATGAAGTTGATTTTAAGATCATGCTTAAATCAGATAGAATGGCTTCTGAAAAACTTCAAGAAGGAATAGTTAATTTTAGCAAGGCAATTGAACAATTAGAAATTCAATTAAAGGAAAGACTTTGTTCTATTGAAAATGATTCAGAAGCTATACTAAGTGCAAGATAAGATATTCAGTTTGTATCTTTTATTCTTAGTTAATATGATCACCTTTGGAAGAGCAATCTTTTGATAACTCTTTGGGCAATATTTTCATATCCCATTTCTCCAGAGAGTATTTGAGCAATCCTTTGAGGTGCTGTTGGCCTTTTAATTCCTAAGTTATATCCAATCTTGGGAAATCGATAAAAGACTTGAGATATTCTTCTCCCCCAAGCCATAGAATTCCCCCACTTTTCTTTCATTGATAATGTGTAATTGCTTAGGTCATTGGTGTTTCCTGTTAGCCAATGGTGAATGGATTTAGCAGCTTCATATCCACTAATTAGTGAAGGTCTTAAGCCTTCCGCTAGAAATGGGTCGCAAAGGGATGCTGCGTCACCAACTGCTACAAGACCCTCCCGATGAAGAGTGTTGTGGCCATTCCAAACTCTTAATTGTGAATCTTTTCTTATACCGGCATCTTGCTCAAATCCTAAACTTGGGAGTAGTTGATTGAGTATTTCTTTGCTGTCTGAGAATTTATTTCCAATGAATGTACCTACTCCTATATTTACAGAGTCCTCTAAAGGAAAGGCCCAGGCAAAGCCATAAGGAACCAATCCAAACTCAAACCTTGAAGTGTTTGGTGGTAAAAGGCCTTTGCCCTTTAATCGAACAGAAGTTGTAGAAGCATAATGAAGTTTTTTGGGACCAAGATTGAATTTTTCAGCCCAAGGTGAATTTGAACCATCTGCAATTACTAAACATTTGCCTTCGACTGCACGACCATCTACTGAAGTAACTCGCCATTGATTTTCATTTTTATCTACAGTTTTTACTTCAAATGAATCGAAAAATTCTGTACCTTTTTCAATTGCATTGTTTAGTAAGAGTTCATCAAGCTTTTCTCTTCTTGTTATCCAGAAAGGTGAATCTCCAGGGAGATCAGCAATAACTTTATCTGATAAACACCAGCTGAATTCAACCCTTTTAATTACTTCATCAACAGCGGACTTTAGTGGAAATGGGAATAGTTGTTGTACTGACGCAGCCATCCCCCCGCCACAAGAACGTAAAGGGAAACCTGAATGTTTTTCTAGAAGGGTCACCTTATGCCCTTTATTTGCCAAGTGAAAGGCTGTTGAACATCCTGCTGCACCTCCCCCTATAATTACAGCGTCAGAAGAAGTCACACTTTAAGTATTTCTTCTTCTTTCTTTGAAAGATTCTGCTCAATTTCGTTTATATATTTGTCAGTTAGTTTTTGAATAGAATCTTGTTGATCACGACTTTGATCTTCGGATAATTCGCTAGCTTTTTCTAAAACTTTAATTTTCTCAATTGCATCCCTTCTAATATTTCGAAGAGCTATTTTTGCCTCTTCAGCATATTTGGAGGCTAATTTACAAAATTGCTTTCTTCGCTCTTCAGTTAAGGGAGGAATATTGATACGAATTAATTTTCCATCATTATTTGGAGTAAATCCAAGATCACTAATAGAAATGGCTTTTTCTATTAATGCTAATGAACTTAAATCAAAAGGTTGGATTGCAATAGTTTGAGAGTCTGGAGTTGAAATAGTAGCTAATGATTTTAGAGGGGTATCTGCTCCATAATATTCAACTGTTAGGCGATCTAAAAGTGATGTATTTGCTCTTCCAGTTCTTATTGTATTGAAGTTTCTTTGAGAAGCTTCAACAGATTTTTGCATGTTCAACTCGACTTCTTTAGTAACCATTTTAAGGATATGAAATGTGTGAAGAAAAATTATCTAAAAAAAGATTAGCTTGAATTTGCAATACGTGAACCTATTGCTTCTCCCGCTACTGCTTTATTAATATTTCCAGGTTCAAAAATATTAAATACAATGATGGGAATATTATTATCTTTACACAGCGCAATAGCTGTGCTGTCCATAACTGCTATTTCTTGACTAAGAACATCTTGAAAAGATAATGAATCATACTTAATAGCATCCGAATATTTTTTGGGATCTTTACTATAAACGCCGTCTACTTTTGTGGCTTTAAAAATAACATTAGCATTTATTTCAGCTGCTCTTAGTGCAGATGTCGTATCAGTAGTAAAGAATGGATTCCCACAGCCGCCTCCAAAGACTACAACCCTCCCTTTCTCAAGATGTCTTATTGCCCTGCGCCGAATATATGGCTCAGCTATTTGTTGCATCTCAATAGCTGTCTGAACTCTTGTTGGGACTCCTGATCTTTCTAAACCATCTTGAAGAGTGATTGCATTCATTACAGTGGCTAGCATGCCAACGTAATCTGCTGTTGCTCTATCCATTCCTTCAGAAGATCCTTTGAGTCCTCGGAAAATATTCCCACCTCCTACTACGATTGCTAATTGAGTGCCGTTTGCAACTACTTTTGAAACATCTTTTGCAATTGATCGAACTATTTCTGGGTCTATCCCATATGGCTTGCTTCCCATTAGGGCTTCGCCACTAAGTTTTAACAGTACTCGTGAGTAAGCCATTAATTGTCAAATTCTCAATGACAGTAGCAAGAGATTTATCTTTCGCCTGGTTTGAGAGAGATTTGTTCGTGAGATCAGACACATCTCTCTGACTTTGAATCTTCTTTAACCTAATGGAGCTATTCAATGTCTAATAGCTGATGAAGAAAATGTAAGTAAAATAAATTGAGTTTATTCGCTTTTTGTTAATCCGAAGAATTAAAAAGAGTTGCTTTAAAATTCAATTCCTTTCTGTGCTTTTATTCCTTGCTCTCTGAAAGGATGCTTGATTAAATTCATTTCAGTTACGAGATCTGCAATCTCTATTAACTCTTGTTTTGCACCTCTTCCAGTTAAAACAACATGTGTCAAATTAGGCCTTTCCCTAATTCCATTTATAACTTGATTAGCTGAAAGGTATCCAAGTTTTATAGCTATATTTATTTCATCAAGAATTACTAATTTGTATTTATCATTTGTTAGATAGGTTAGAGATTTTTCCCATGCTGAGGTGGCAAGCTCCTTATCTTTCTGTCTGTTTTGTGTTTCCCACGTAAACCCTTCTCCTAATGCATGCCATTTAAGTTGTTCTCCATAGATCTTAAAAGCTTTTGACTCCCCTGGTTCCCATCCTCCTTTGATAAATTGTACGATTGCGACATTCTCACCATGTCCCAAAGATCTTAATGCCATTCCTAATGCAGCTGTAGTTTTCCCTTTCCCCTGACCAGTGAAAACAATTATCAAACCTTTTTCTAGACTACGTTCTGATACTCTTTTGTTTTGAACTTCTTTGCGTTTTTGCATTCTTCTTTTATAAATATCTTCATTATTTTCTTTCTTAGAAAAACCTCCAATACCTAGCCTCGCTGATTCTTGATCAAGGCTTTGAAGAGATTCTTTGCTTTGTTTGATATTTTTACTCATTTAACAATCAATTGTAGAAGAAATAGTGTGTAGTTTAATTTGATTAGTTCAATTTTTGGTTAAATAAATAGCTTATGCACTCAAGGCTTTATCCACAGCTTGCTGTTGATCTCTACGAGTAATCCAGTGATGATAGGTTTTAGTATGGATAGATACAGAGTGTCCCATCATTCTTGCTGATACTGTGTCGGGGAGCCCAACATGAATCGTTCTAATAGCCCAGGCATGCCTAAGATTGTAAGGTGTCAGCGGTAATTGATATCTCCTGAATTGCTCTGAAACCCTTCGCCCTACATTTTGTAATGTTGTTTTTGTTAAATCAATATTGATGGCTGGTAGTAAATCTTTGTCATTAGAAAGATCATTTAATTGAAATTTATCGATCCATTCAGGATGAAATGGCCAGACTTGATGTTCACCAGTTTTTGTATTAGGAAAGACTCTTAAGATTCTATCTCCACCTTTTTTAAGGCAGGATAAGTCACAAAAAAATACCTCGTGATTTCTTAGACCATAAGTGGCCATTAAAGCATATACTAATTTCCATTTCTGATTAGGTATTATTTCATATGCTTTTTCTATTTGAGTATCACTAGGTAATTGGCGGAACTGAGCCTTATGTAAACCATAACCATATGCAATAGAACTCCAGTTACTTGGCAGTTCCACGTTAGAAAAAACGGAAAGTGCTCGAAGAGTACTGCCACACTGTTGCCTACTCCGACTATTTTCTGAATAACTTTTAAGAGTTTCTACCAATAAAGCTTTATTGAATTTTCTATTGCTTTTATTTGCTATTAACTTAAGCCTTTGTAAATAAGGAAGATATGAAGAAACCCAATTCGTTCGGCTGCTTGATTTGGACTGATTCCTTTGAGGATCATTAAAGAAATCTGATTTGAAGTTATCAATTAGGTTGTCAATATTTGATGAATCCTTTTCGGAAGTGGTCCTAGATTTTTTTTTGGACCAATTTTTCCAATCAAATTGCTTATGTTCAATTTGCAAATAAAGGAAATTAAGGGTTTTTTCAGCTTGTTCAAGACCTATTGAATTAGGCTCTAGGCCTAAACTAATCCTTTGATCTTTTGTTTCGCCGAGTTTGTTTTGGCATGGGAGCGGTCCCCTTAGGCTAAGTTTGTTACCTCTTTTCTCTATACGAAGCTTTACTCCTTTTTCAGCGAGTCTCTGATTGACTTTCAGAAGTTCATTTTTAAAGCTCATTGGTTTAAATAGTTACAGGTACATTGACGTCGTTCCGCGTTAAGCTCAACCCCTAAGGAAGTTTTTTTAATGACTCGTGTAGGTGTCCTTTTAATGAATCTTGGGGGTCCTGAGAGAATTAAAGATGTAGGTCCATTTTTATATAATCTCTTTTCAGATCCAGAGATAATTCGAATTCCTATAAAGTTATTCCAGAAGCCTTTGGCTTGGTTTATTAGTAGTCTAAGAAGTGCCAAGTCTCAAAAGGCTTATCAAGCAATTGGTGGAGGCTCTCCTCTAAGACGAATCACTGAACAACAAGCTAGAGAATTGCAGAGTGAACTTCGTAAAAGGGGAATTGATGCAACTAGTTATATTGCGATGAGATACTGGCATCCTTTTACAGAGTCTGCTGTTGAAGATATAAAGGCAGATAAAATTAATGAAGTTGTAGTACTACCTCTTTATCCTCATTTCTCGATTAGTACAAGTGGCTCAAGCTTTAGGGAGTTGCGACGCCTGAGCGAGGCCGATAATGTTTTCAACAAGTTATCTATAAGGTGTATCCGAAGTTGGTTTGATAACCCAGGATATATTAATGCTATGGCAAAGCTGATTGAAGCGGAATTAGTTTGCTGCGCATCTCCAGAAAATGCCCACATTTGTTTTACAGCTCATGGTGTCCCCAGGAGCTATGTAGAAGAAGCGGGTGATCCTTATAAAGATGAAATAGAGGATTGTTCTTTGTTGATTATTGATAAGGTTGAAAGATCATTAGGTTTTAGTAATACTTATACCCTTTCTTATCAAAGTAGGGTTGGGCCAGAAGAATGGCTAAAGCCATACACTGAAGATGTCCTAGAGGAACTTGGGATGAAGGGGGTCAAAGAATTAATTGTTGTTCCTATAAGCTTTGTTAGTGAACATATTGAGACGCTTCAGGAAATAGATATTGAGTATAAAGAAATTGCTCTTAAGAATGGTATTAATAATTTTAGAAGAGTTAAAGCCTTAGATACAGACCCATTATTTATCAATGGTCTCGCTGATTTGGTTACTTCTTGTTTAGATGGCCCTGAGATAAGCCTTGATGAAGCTGCTAAATTGCCAGATAAAGTTAAGCTTTACCCTCAAGAGAAATGGCAGTGGGGATGGAATAATAGTGCAGAAGTTTGGAATGGAAGAGTTGCAATGTTTGTTTTTATTGTTTGCTTTCTTGAGTTGGTAATTGGTCAGGGCCCCTTACATTTCATTGGCCTGCTTTGAACTTTGCGCTTTTAGAAAATCAATTAAGAAAAATCACATGCTTTAAGAGTTTAATCTTTTCAATCTCTATGTCTTTTTTATAGTCAAAACAACCATTATCCATATAACATTTATTTAGGATTAACTGTTTCTCTACCGTGACACTGTCGTCTTTACGTTTAGGTCTAGATGATTCTGCTAACAAGGAACGAAAACAGATTTTAGGGGCAGATGCCCTTATGGATTCTCTTAGAAGACATGGAGTAGATACTGTTTTTGGTTATCCAGGAGGTGCGATCCTTCCTATATATGATGCTGTTTATAAAGCGGAACAAGAAGGTTGGCTTAGACATATTCTTATTAGGCATGAGCAAGGAGGATCTCATGCTGCAGATGGTTTTGCTAGGGCGACTGGAAAAGTAGGTGTTTGCTTCGGTACTTCAGGTCCAGGTGCAACAAATTTGGTAACGGGAATAGCAACTGCGCAGATGGATTCAGTCCCTTTGGTTGTTATTACAGGTCAGGTTCCAAGGCCTGCTATTGGAACAGATGCTTTTCAGGAAACAGATATTTTTGGAATTACTCTTCCAATTGTGAAACATTCTTGGGTTGTAAGAGATCCCTCTGAAATCGCTTCTGTCATTTCCCAAGCGTTTTTCATTGCTTCTTCTGGTCGCCCTGGTCCTGTTCTAGTTGATATCCCAAAAGATGTAGGCCAAGAAATGTTTGACTATAAACCTGTTGAACCTAATTCAGTTATTCCGGCCGGTTTTAAAACACCTGTTTTAGCAGATCTGAATTCTATTAATAGTGCACTTGATTTAATAGAAGAGGCTAGTCGCCCATTGCTTTATGTGGGAGGTGGAGTAATTGCTTCTAGTGCCCATGAAAACTTATCAGCACTAGCGAAACGTTATCAATTGCCTGTCACAACAACATTAATGGGGAAAGGTGCATTTGACGAATGTGATTCTCTTTCGGTTGGGATGTTAGGTATGCATGGGACAGCTTTTGCAAATTTTGCAGTTACTGAATGTGATTTACTAATTGCAATTGGCGCTCGTTTTGATGACAGAGTTACCGGTAAATTAGATGCTTTTGCACAAAGAGCAAAAGTCATTCATTTTGAGGTAGATCCAGCTGAAATTAATAAAAATAGAATTGCTGATGTAGCTGTTCTTGGCGATTTAAGTGAGAGTCTTGAGAAAATGATTGATGTTAGTAGGAAAAGAAAAGTTAAGATTAATACAGTTAAATGGTTAGAACAAATCAATTCTTGGAAGGAGAAGTATCCGCTTGTAATACCTAATAAGAAAGGTGAATTATATCCTCAAGAAATTATGATTGAGATTAGAGATCTTGTTAAAGATGCCTACATAACCACAGATGTGGGCCAGCATCAAATGTGGGCTGCACAATATTTAAGAAATGGACCTCGGCAATGGATTAGCAGTGGAGGTTTAGGTACTATGGGATTTGGTCTACCTGCAGCGTTAGGTGTTCAAGTTGCATTGCCAGATGAAAAAGTTATTTGCATAGCAGGAGATGCAAGTATTCTTATGAACATTCAGGAACTAGGAACTATTTCTCAGTATCAATTAAACACAAAAATAATTATCATTAATAATCATTGGCAAGGGATGGTTCGTCAGTGGCAACAACGGTTCTATGATGAACGTTATTCGGCTACTAACATGTTAAAAGGTGAGCCTGATTTTGTAGCTTTAGCAAAAGCATTTGGGGTTGAAGGCCTTTTGATTAATGATAGAAAAGATTTAAGGAGTAAATTGCAAGAGGCTTTGGATTATCCTGGCCCAATGCTAGTAGATGTTCATGTTAGAAGAGATGAAAATTGTTATCCAATGGTTCCTCCTGGAAAAAGCAATTCTGAAATGGTTGGACTACCTAATCAAAACTGAGAATAAAACTTTTTTCTCTAAATTAATAGTCTTTAAAATTTAGTTCTTGACTTTTTCCATGAAAACATTCTTATGTATCTTTATTTTCTTGCTTCTCTTCCCTATTAGAACATTACCTGCAGAAGTTCTTCAGGTTACAAGTGCATCTGTTCTTCAAGTTGGGGACCATAATAGAAATTATAAAATAAGAATTGCTTGTATAAAAATTGATCAAGAAAATGAAAAAGATTCTATTGAATGGCTTAGAAGTGAAATCCCAAGACATACAAAAATAAACTTTTTTCCAAAAGGATCTGAAGATGGAATCTTACTTGCAAGAGTAACTAGTCTTAAAACAGGGAATGACCTTGCCTCTAAATTGGTCGAATTAGGATATGCAAAATCTATATGTTAATAATTAAATTCACTCCTAACATTTTTGAGGATATTTTTATTAGAAATTCTTGATTCAATGACACTAAATTGTCTTGACTTGCAATGATCTCTCCTCCAAGAATAGAATAGTTCTTTTTCTCCAAAAGTACAGTTTGAGTTTAAACTTATATGATGGGAATCAATTCCTTCTAATAGAAATTGCTCTTTTGCTACGTTTCTTATGTCTAGAAGATATTTATTCGGGTTTTTATCAAGCTTGATGCAGTTGATATTTTGCATGTATTTAATAATATTTTCATTGTGAATATTTTTGATGTTGTTTAAAGTCTTATACATCTTGAATACGATTTCCTCTTCAACTTGATAATTAATACCACTTATTGCTGGCCCAATTGCAATTATTATATTTTTTCTATGACATCCATCTATCTCAATTTGGTTGATAGTTTTTTTTAAAATACTTTTCACTAAGCCTTTCCATCCAGAATGGATTGCAACAGCACGTCCTGTTTTTGAATCTCCAATTAAGATAGGAATACAATCTGCTGAATAGACCCATAGACTTTGAGACTCTTTGTCGCTAATAATGCTGTCTGCTTTTATCACTTTCTTACCATTAATCTTAGAGGCATGTATTACTTTATTGCTGTGGACTTGTTCTAATAAGTGAATACTTGGATCCCTACTTATTAATTTCACTAAGTCCTGAGGTGTATTTCTGGAAACTTTCTTGGTAAAGAAAGCATGCTTGAATCCATTCTTTAAAAGAAGAGTTGATTGAAAGAAGATTGAATCTTGTTTTATAACTTTTATCCAAGCTTTATTATTGGGTAAATCTTTATTATTAACCAATGGACTTAGAACTTAATTAAAATAATGAAGTATTCATATCTTTAAGCATCCAAAAACCTGTGAACTTTTCTTCTTCGGGTGAACTTTGAATAGCTATAAATTGTATACCATCAGCATGATCCCTTGCTTCACAGAGCTGAAGCTCGACTTGATGAGCATAATCTTTGTTCATATCAGTAACTAGCCATCTGTCTTCTTGTCCAGCTTCCAAAAGTAGTTGATTTTTTTCTACTAAAAGCCTTACTGGCTCAACTCCACTCAGCCAGGCTGAAACTGCTAATGATCTTGTCTGGCTAAATAAACGAAGCCCTGGGATTTGGATGGTTTCATCAAGTGATTCCCTAATAGGGAGTAATGAATTGAATTCCATTGGCCATTCTTTTGCTTCACGTAGGTTCCCTACTGAGAGGGATGAGAAACTCCAGGCATCTCCTCGTAAGGCTTCTGGTAAAGGTTCTGGTTGATTAAGGATATCAACTTTGCTTGGTGGGATTGGCCCTGAAATGTAACCAGCTTCATTTGGGTAGACATCTTTCTCTCTTTGCTTTAACCATTCAAAAAGCGAGAAGGTCCTTCTGCTTTCAAGAACTTCTAGACCTACTTTGTCAGCGGCTTTTCTTATCATTGTTTTCATTGATGCTCGCCAGCAACGAAGTTTCTTAGGTGTCGCCCACCCTTGCGCTTTTGCTTCTTTTAAGGCTTCTTGAAGTGATTGACTTAACCAGATTGAATTAACTTCATTTGCAGGACATTGTTTTACCCAACGAAAAGTTTCACCTCCTGAGAAATCTTGAGTGCTTGATATAAGTAGCTCCCAACGTTTCTTTCCATCAATTTCTATTATTGGACGTGAAAAGAAATCAAGCTCCCAATCAGCTGTTTTAAGCTTGTTATTTTCAGGGCCTAATGAGGCATTAGTCATTTTGTTTCGTCTTCTTTACTTTCTTCTTTTGTCTTTAGAAGAGTTTGAGCTTTTTTAGCACGATCCTCAGCCTCTCTTAGAACCTTTTCTTTTTCAATAAGAATTTCACCCGGTATCCCCTCAAGCATTGCTGTGTTTAGGCCAATCCTTCCTCTTCCAGGATCAAGATCAGTAATTAAAGCTTTGACTATATCTCCTTGATCAAATACTTCTCTTAGTGATCTTAAACTGCCATTTGTAATCATCGATTGATGAAGAAGACCGCTAATGCCACCAAGGTCAACAAAAAAACCATAGGGTTTAACAGAAATTACTTTTCCTTCGATAAGTTGTCCTATTTCAAGTTTGGCAAATTGAGCAGCAGTTTTGGCCTTCTTCTCAGAGAGTATAAGTTTTCGATTGTCTGGGGTGACTTCTATAAAAGCTACATTGACTGATTTGCTAACAAGAGATTCATGATTTTCTCCATCATTTAGTTGTGATCGAGGAATGAAACCTCTTAGACCTTCAAGATCGCATGTAACTCCTCCACGATTAAAGCCATTTATTTTAACTTCTACAACTTTTCCTTCTTTTGCAAGCTCAAGCGCCTTGTCCCAACTTTTACGAAGAGCTAAGGCTCGACAACTAATCGTAACCATTCCGTCTGCATTTTGTTCACGCGTTACTAAAACTTCGACTTCTAAACCTTTTTGAAAGCGTTCTTTTAGATTTGTTATAACTCCTAGACCACATTCATTTTTAGGCATAAAGCCAGGTGCTTTCCCGCCAATATCAACATAAACACCGTCACTTTCTACACCAATCACTGAACCTTTCGCTATCTCACCAGTATTCCCAATTGGTTCATTTTCTTCTAATGCAGCAAGGAAAGCTCCTTCATCAAAATCAAATTCATCAACAGTTCTTTCTAAGAAATTAGCTGAATTGAAGCTTTCTGACTTTGGTTGATTTTGTTGAGGAAGAGTTTCTTTCGCAAGGAGATCTCCCATTGATAAAGCTTCAGAAGAATGGGATTTAACCTCAATCTGATTTTTATTTTCTTGACTTAGAATCTCTAGAGGTTTTGATGGGGATATAAGGGTTTTATTAATTCTCTCTTTATTAGGCTTAGCTTCCTTGAGATCATTATTATCTTGATCTTCATTAGAGTTAGTGTCAGGTTGGGATTGCCCATCTTCTTTCCTACTAATGTGCATCACCTGCAAGGGCTTTCGCAAATTACTTTGCTCGTTCCTTGGAGGATTGGGTTTTTTAGGTTGAGGGCTTCCTGATCCGGCCATTGGGCCTTATGGGGGTTTATCAATAAGCCATTCTTGCAGGAAAAGTTAAATTATTTCATGTTTGGAGGTTATTTCTATCAGTTCTCATTCACGAAATTTAGCCTTTTTTAATTGGCCCGATGCGTCTAAGGCTGCTTTAAAAGAGGGATCTACCATTGTTTGGCCTTTCGGTGCATGTGAACAACATGGACCACATTTACCTTTGATTACAGACACTTTGTTTGCTGAAAGTGTTTTATTTGAAGTTTTGGAACGCTTGCCGAAAGATTTACCCATATGGTCTTTGCCTTCTCAATCAATAGGGTTCTCTCCTGAACATTTGGGTTTTCCTGGAACATTATCTTTGCCAGGAACGTTAATGATGGAGATTGTTGGTGAAATTGGGAAACAATTAGCAAATATGGGATTCCAGAGGTTGGTACTTTTTAATGCACATGGAGGACAGATAGGCCTTTTGCAAGCAATAGCAAGAGAATTAAGAATTCAGTGTCCTTCAATTTCTGTTTTGCCATGCTTTTTGTGGAGTGGTGTTGATGAATTAAGAGATTTGATTCCTAATAAAGAGGTTGAACAAGGATTACATGCTGCTTTAGCTGAAACCAGTTTGATGCTTTCATTCGATCCAGATCTTGTTGGGGATTCCAGACCTTTTGATGGAGATTCCAAAAATTATGGCAATTCAAATATGGAGGTTCCTTCCGGATGGAGCCTTGAAGGTGCAGCTCCATGTGCATGGTTGACCAATGAATTAAGTCAGTCAGGTGTCATTGGGGATAGTCGCGGAGCTAATTCTCAGTTGGGAGATAGCTTAAGAAGAGTATTGGTAGAACATTGGGAGGAATTGTTTTTAAACCTTATGAAAAGCAAATGGCCTCCAGTGGATAGTTCGAAAAAATTAAATACCAATAATTCATGAAGCAAAATATCGCCAAATTTCGCTTAATTCTGTAAAGTGCGCGATATTGTGAATTTTGAAAAATTATGCCGACCTTAGAATCTACAGGAGTTGCCATTAATAACGATTTAGGAGTTAATCTTCCAGATTTTTCTTCTGAAGAATACAAAGATGCATATAGCAGGATTAACGCAATTGTTATTGAAGGAGAGAAGGAGGCTCATGGCAATTATCTTGCTATAGGTACTTTGATTCCAGACAAGGCAGAGGAATTAAAGAAGTTAGCAGTAATGGAACTCAAGCATATGAAAGGATTTACTGCTTGTGGAAGAAATCTTGGTGTAAAGGCAGACATGCCGTTTGCTGAAAAATTCTTTTTGCCCTTGCATGGTAATTTTCAGAAAGCTTTTAAAGAACAAAATCTAACAACCTGTTTCCTTATTCAAGCCATCCTTATTGAAGCTTTTGCAATATCTGCCTATCACGTTTACATAAGAGTTGCTGATCCTTTCGCAAGAAAAATCACTGAAAATGTTGTTAAAGATGAGTATCTTCATCTGAATTATGGACAAGAGTGGTTAAAAGCTAATTTAAGTACTTGTAAAGAAGATTTGATGAAGGCGAATAAAGAAAATCTTCCTCTTATTAAATCAATGCTTGATCAGGTTGCAGATGATGCTGAATCGCTTGATATGGATAAAGAAGAATTGATGGAAGAATTTATGATTGCTTACCAAGACTCGCTCATGGAGATTGGTTTGGATACTAGAGAGATAGCTCGAATGGCTTTAGCCGCTTTGGTCTAACTTGCCGTTTAATTTAGTACAAATCCTTAATTGATTAGTTTTTTAGCACTAAAAACCTGCTATTAATAGTTGTTCTGGAGCATCATGGTTTAATCTGTGTACTCCCTTAAAGGATTTACTTCTTAAATGAAGTTCTTAAAGACAAGATGTTTGGATTGATCGGACACTCAACAAGTTTTAAAGATGCCAGACAAAAGGCAATGGATTTGGGATATGACCATATAGCTGAAGGAGATTTAGATGTTTGGTGCAGTGCCCCTCCTCAGTTGGTAGAGCATGTGCAGGTTGTTAGTGCAATAGGAAAAACCATTGAAGGAGCTTATATAGACTCCTGCTTTGTACCTGAGATGTTGAGTAGATTTAAGACGGCTAGAAGAAAAGTTCTTAATGCTATGGAGCTTGCTCAAAAGAAAGGCATAAGTATTACCGCGCTTGGTGGATTTACTTCGATTATTTTTGAGAATTTCAATCTTCTACAACATCGGCAGGTAAGAAATACAACCCTTAGCTGGGAAAGGTTTACAACTGGGAATACTCATACAGCTTGGGTAATATGCCGTCAGCTAGAGATTAATGCTCCTAAGCTTGGTATTGATCTTAAGAAAGCAAAAGTTGCTGTCATTGGAGCAACTGGAGATATAGGGAGTGCAGTTTGCAGGTGGATGTCTCAGAGAACCGGGGTTAGTGAGTTGTTGCTAGTAGCTCGTCAGCATCAGCCATTAAAAGATCTACAGCAAGATCTTCAAGGGGGAAGAATTCTTAGCTTAGAAGAAGCTCTGCCAGAGGCCGATGCTGTTGTTTGGGTGGCTAGCTTGCCTAAGAATCTAGAGATAGACAAAAGTAATCTTCGCAAGCCTTGTTTAATGATTGATGGCGGTTACCCAAAAAATCTTGATATGAAATTTTCTGGCTCTGGGATTCATGTTCTTAAAGGAGGAATAGTTGAGTTTTTTACTGATATTGGTTGGAATATGATGGCAATTGCAGAGATGGAAATCCCACAAAGACAGATGTTTGCTTGTTTTGCAGAGGCTATGCTTCTTGAATTTGAAAATTGCCACACTAACTTTAGTTGGGGAAGAAATAACATTACTTTGGAAAAAATGGACTTTATTGGTGAGGCATCTCTAAAGCATGGTTTCTCCGTGCTTGGTCTCCAAAAGGATTTGCAGGCTGCTTTTGCCTGACTCTTAACTTTTTTTTATGGCACGTCGTTATCTTTTGGAATTTGAAAAGCCATTAGTTGAACTCGAAAAGCAAATTGAACAAATTCGAGAGTTGGCTAGAGATTCAGAAGTTGACGTGAGTCAACAGTTGCTTCAGTTGGAAACCCTTGCTGCAAGAAGAAGGGAGGAGATTTTTAGAGCATTGACACCTGCGGAGAAAATACAAGTTGCCAGGCATCCGCAAAGGCCAAGTACTCTTGACTTTATTCAGATGTTTTGTGATGACTGGATAGAACTACATGGTGATAGAAGTTGCAGTGATGACAGCGCTTTAGTTGGAGGAATAGCTAGAATTGAGGATCAGGCTGTTATGTTAATTGGCCAGCAAAAAGGAAGAGATACCAAGGAGAATGTAGCTAGAAACTTTGGGATGGCTAAGCCAGGTGGTTATAGAAAAGCTTTGAGATTAATGAATCATGCCGATCGATTTAATTTACCAATTATTTGTTTTATTGATACTCCAGGAGCCTATGCTGGCCTATTAGCGGAGGAGCAAGGTCAGGGAGAAGCTATAGCCGTTAATTTGCGGGAAATGTTTCGATTGAAAGTACCCATTATTGCAACGGTAATTGGTGAAGGGGGTTCTGGAGGTGCCTTGGGAATTGGCGTTGCCGACAAATTACTGATGTTTGAACATAGTGTTTATACAGTCGCTAGTCCTGAGGCTTGCGCCTCTATTCTCTGGAGGGATGCTGGGAAGGCACCAGAAGCCGCTTCAGCACTTAAAATTACTGGGCCGGATTTGCTTAGTTTAGGTATTGTAGATGAAGTTATAAAAGAGCCTTCAGGAGGTAACAATTGGGCCCCTCTTCTGGCAGGGGAAGCCTTGAAGAATGCATTGCTTAAATATTTAATTGAGTTGTTAGAACTACCTGTTCAAACACTTCGAGAAAAAAGATATGAGAAATTTAGGAAAATAGGCAGTTTCTTAGAACCAAGTGCACAAGAAGGTCAGATGATTTCATAGAATCTTTTAAATTAAAGGAGACGACATTGGCAACTGCTTTGATCACAGGAGCCTCTAAAGGAATTGGTAGAGCGGCTGCAAAGGCATTTGCTGAAAAAGGTTGGGACTTGCTGCTT
This sequence comes from Prochlorococcus sp. AG-436-M02, assembly GCA_003212515.1. Taxonomy (GTDB): domain Bacteria; phylum Cyanobacteriota; class Cyanobacteriia; order PCC-6307; family Cyanobiaceae; genus Prochlorococcus_E. The sequence goes on along the minus strand of QCPL01000006.1, from coordinate 66,919 downwards.
GTAGCTCGTTCCAGAGATCATCTTCAATCCCTTTCTGAAGAACTGAGAGTTTCAGGGGCTAAAGCTTTCTATGAATGCATAGATCTAGCTGATCCAAATCAAATTCAAGTGGGAATTAATAAGCTATTGAGCAATGGTTTGATCCCTTCTTTACTGATTAATAATGCTGGAGTTGCATGGACTGGTGAGCTGTCTTCTATGCCATTAGAGAAATGGAATTGCTTGATTCAAATGAATTTGACTAGTATTTTTCAAATTTGTTCATTGATAGTTCCCTTAATGAGGAATAAAAAGGGTTTGATAATAAATGTTAGTAGTCATGCGGCAAGAAATTCTTTTCCTCAATGGGGGGCATATTGTGTGAGTAAGGCAGCATTGGAAAGTTTTACTAAATGCTTAGCTGAAGAAGAAAGAGAGTTTGGTATTAGGGTTTGTACTCTTACTCTTGGATCAGTTAATAGTGATCTATGGGAATCCGAGAATGTTCAATGTGACTTTGATCGTGCAGCAATGCTTTCTGTTGATCAAGTTGCCTCAGAGTTGCTTCATTTGGCGAGCCAACCTTCTTCCCAGTCAATTGATGACATTACATTAATGCCTTCTTCAGGTGTTTTTTGATTTAAGCTCTGATTTATCAAATGATTTTGTTTTCTTATAATTTAAAGAGTCTCTAGGCATTTACAAAAACTGAAGGATCTATTCTTTTTTGGTAGTAGAAAGCTTCTAGAACCATTTTTTAAGATGTTTTCCTTGTGGCTTTTATTTTGTTTAAAAGAGCTTTTACTTTTCCCAGATCTTTGATGCCAGGTTTAATTTCTAATTTGCTAGAAGCATCTATCCCTGAAGGTTTTGTTTTTGACAAAATCTCATCAATAGAGGAATGAGATATCCCACCGGCTAACCACCAAGGAATTCTGTAATTGACTTTTTCGAGCCATTTTATAGGCAGCCGATTGCCTGTGCCGCCCAAGCTGTTTTGACTCCAAGCATCAAGAAGTATTGCATCAACTGAGTTTTGATATCTTTTTGCAAGATTCAGATCAGTCTTTTGGCAAATTTGGAATGCTTTCCACCATTGTATTTTTGGGTATGATTTTCTTAAATCTTCGCAAAGTTTTGTAGATTCGTTCCCATGAAGTTGGACAACTGATGGGGCACCACTGCCCTCTATCCCTTTTAGAATTATTTGAATGTCTAAGTTTGCAACAACCCAAACTCTCTTGATTGAAGGTGCAGATTCACATAACTCTTCAAATAAATTGCGCCTTTCTTTCTCAGGTAGGTATCTAGGAGAACTTTTTACTCCTATTACACCGATTGCATCTACTCCTAATGAAGCTATTTCAAGAGCTTGCTCAATTTGTGTGATTCCACAGATCTTTACAGATGGAGATGCTTGAGCTTTCATAATCAAACTCAATTAACTATTACCTTTATAGGATTGAAACAGCTACTTATCATTTCTTTCACTTTTCTGGAGTAGGAATTTGGACGCTATTGAGTTGATCAAACTTAGAGGCATTTCGGTAAAGGTTCATCCAAGTTGGATGCTGATGCTTCTAATTTTTACGCGGGTATCACAAATACAGTTTTTAAGAACATTTGAAGGCCAATTTCCATCATGGCAAGGATGGTGTGTTGGCTTTCTAACTTCAATATTTTTATTACTATCGGTCCTTTTGCGTGAGTTAGGTCATTCTTTTGCTGCTTTGAATGAAGGAGTCAAAGTTTATGGAATTACTATTTTTTCTTTTAGTGGAATCAAGCAGATAGGGCCTCCCAGCTCAAATGCTATAAGTAACCTTAGGGTTGCTATAGCCGGACCAATTGTAAGTAGTTTTATATCAATTCTTTGCTTTTCATTAGTTAGATATTCGCCAAACATAAGCCCAATACTCCAAAACCTTCTTGCTCAAATAGGTATGATTAATTTACTTTTGGCAGGTTTTAATTTATTGCCGGGATTACCTTTAGATGGTGGAGTAATTATTAAATCATTGGTTTGGCACTTTACAGGGAGCGAGAAAAAAGGACATAGAGTAGCAACTGCCACGGGACGTTTTTTCTCTTTAGGAGTAATTATTTTAGGAGTATTGACTTTGACTGTTCCAGCAGCAGGTTTTTTAGGCTTATCCTTAATAATCTTTGGGTGGTTTGGACTTAATGCAAGCAGATCTCAAGATCAAATAACAATTATCCGGCAAACCTTAAATGAGTCAACTGTCAAAGAAATTTCTAAAAGACGGTTCCGTGTTCTCGAACAAGACCAACAATTAAAGAGGCTAAGTGACTTAAGGTTAATTTCTTCTGCTGAGAGTTATTCAGAAGAATGGGTATTGTTGTGCAGTTCTGGAAGGTGGGTTGGTTATATTACACCTGAATTTGTAAAGGATATACCTTTAAAACTATGGAGTCAGTATTTATTGGGTGATTATAAAAAACCTTTGTCTGATTTACCTTCTATTAGTGAGAAAAGCCCTCTTTGGGCAGCAGTTTTACTATTGGAGAAAGTAAAAGAGAAAAGGCTTTTGGTCTTTAATCTTGCGGGGTTGCCATCTGGAACCATAGATAAAGTTGATCTTTCAGAAATTGTTCTAAAAAAACTTGGACTTAAACTTCCTCAAGCTATTTTGGATGAAGCTAGAAAAAATAATATTTATCCACTTGGGATTTCTTTAGTAAAGCTTGTAGAAGGGATGATTTCAAATGGGTTGATTCATAAACAAGAATTAGATGAGTTCACAAAATAGTTGTTTGAATTCTTCAAAATATGGGTTAATTCATCTTCTCTTAACTCTGTTGGGATCCAATTTAATTTTGGCCAATAGGCAATAAATTGTTTAGTTAGAAATTCTATAAGTCCAGTCCTGGGAATATTTTTTGGAGCAGGTTCTGGAGGGGGTGAGTCAAATAGATCTCTCCAAAGTCCGCTAGGGGGATCTAAAAGTATCTCTCCATGCTGAAGTAAATTTCCCTTTCGCCAATATTGAGCACTCCCTATTCTTTTATTTCCATGAGCATCTATCAAATCCGCAATACTTGAGCTTGAGAAACAATTTCCAGTTGGAGTAATAGAATCACTGGAACCAAATCCTAAAGGACAATCCATTTCAGAGAAACTTTTAATTAACCATTGACTTGCTTCAAAATAAGATTGTCGTTTTTTTCTTGGAGGTGATTTCCATGCCATAGAGTAAGTCAACCCTCCTGAGTGCAGGACAGCGCTACCTCCACTTGGTCTGCGAACTAAATTGATCTTTTTTTCTTTTGCTAGGTCAATCCATTTAGAAGGTATTTTCTTTTGGTGATAACCAAGCGATAGCCATACGCCCTCCCACTTATAAAAACGTAATGACATTGATATGTCTTTGCTTTGATTAATGCTCTCAAGCATCATTTCATCACACGCCATTTGCTCAGGCCCATTTAACCTCAAAGAATTTATGATTTGCCCCTCTTTGTAGGCCAAGCCATTATCAATGTATTTATCTTTATTCATTAAGAAGACTTTGTCGATCCTTTCTCTGAGGGAAATATTTGATGTTGATATTTATGTGAAAATGCATTAATCCATGACAGGGTTTTGCAAATATCCCCATTTTTGATGATTTAAGTCGAGAATGTATAAAGTTACTTATGCTTTTCATGGAGACCTCAACCACTATTGATCTTGCAGGCCTTTGTTTAGTGGTGGTTATGCATGCAGGAATTTTAGCCTTGAGATTAGGTATTAGCCTCAGAAGAGCTTGAAGCATATTGATTTATATATTGGCTTTTTGCCTTCCTATAGGGTAAAAGCAGGTTAAGAGTATTTTTTTCTTAGTGCAACCTCAGGTGTTAATTGATGAAGAAGTTAAGCCTAGGGCAATATCCCATAGGCCTTTTAGAGAAGGTTTTCATAATAGGATTACTGCTAAATCTAAAAAAGTAGATGCTGCCACTCTTGCCTCGAGGTTTCAGCTCCAAGAAGAAGAAAGGGAATTAACTTATGCTCTTATATCACTTTTTATAAAGTCAGGATTATTAGTTATAGCAATAGCAAGTTTTCTGAATTTGGGAATTGCTTCACATCAAAGAATAAATCGTAACAACGAAATCAAATCAGTGCTTAATGAGGAAACTGAAAAGCTAGCACGGTTACATTTAAGGTTTGATAGCTTGTTCTCTTTAGAAGGGAGAAGGAAATTAATGGAAGAACAAGATCAGTGGATTGCGCCTAAAAGTAGGAGAATTATATGGAGATAAGAATTCTCTTGAAATTTCTTTGAACTCATAGGCATTAGACTGTCGCTAGTGTGATGCCAATGAATCAGATATGTCTTCATTTCAATCTGCCCCAGGTACGGTCCTTATAACTGGAACTACCTCTGGTGTTGGTTTATATGCAACTAAGGCTTTGATTGATCTTGGTTGGAAAGTAATTACAGCAAATAGATCTCCTCTCAAAGCTGAAGATGCTGCGGTGAAATTAGGTTTGCCTTTTAGATGTCCAAATCAACTAGATCATATTTATTTAGACCTTTCAGATTTAAATAGTGTTCGCGAGGGAGTGAGAAATCTTCTTGATTCTTTGGAAGGCCCTTTGGACGCTTTGGTTTGTAATGCTGCAGTTTATATGCCAAGGCTTGCAAAACCTATGAGATCTCCTCAGGGGTATGAATTGTCAATGGCAACAAATCATTTTGGCCATTTTCTTTTGATTCAACTTTTGCTGGAAACTCTTAGCAATTCAAAACGACCAGTTTGGCAAGGGAGATCATGGAGTATGGAATCTTCCAGGTTAGTTATGTTAGGTACAGTAACTGCTAATTATAAAGAGCTTGGCGGGAAGATCCCTATACCCGCACCGGCTGATTTAGGAGATTTATCTGGATTTAAGCAAGGTTTTGCTGATCCAATTTCTATGGCAAGTGGCAGGCGGTTTAAGCCTGGTAAAGCTTATAAAGATAGTAAATTATGCAATATGATTACTATCCAAGAACTGCATAGAAGATTTAAAGATTCTTCAGTTGTCTTTAGTTCTCTTTATCCTGGTTGTGTTGCAAAAACAAAGCTATTTCGGAACACTCCGAAAATTTTTCAATGGCTTTTCCCTTTATTCCAAAGGTTTATAACAGGTGGTTTCGTTAGTGAGACTTTGGCTGGCAAAAGAGTTGCCCAAGTGGTTTCTAGTCCAGAATTTGGAGTTTCTGGTGTTCACTGGAGCTGGGGGAATAGGCAAAGGAAAGATGGTGAACAATTCTCTCAGAAATTATCTGAACGAATTACTGACCCTGAGACTGCTAAAAATGTTTGGGACTTCTCTATGCAACTTGTTAAAGCAAATTGATTTTGCGTCTAATCAAACCCTAATAAATCAAATATTTCCCTGTCTTTTAGAGGCTCCGCTTCCAGAGGTTTAACATTTTCCATCATTTTCTTTGCAAGTGATAGATATTCATTTTGAACTTCTAATACACCCTCTTCTTCTGGATCCATTTCAAAAATTGTGCACTTTTTAAGTCTTGATCGACGAATTGCATCTACATTTCGAAAATGAGCCATAGTCTTAAGACCTGTTCTTTCATTAAACTTTTCAATCTGGTCTAATTCTGCAGAACGATTTGCAATTACACCGCCAAGACGAACTTTGTAGTTTTTAGCTTTAGCATTAATAGCTGCAACTATTCGATTCATCGCAAAAATCGAATCAAAATCATTGGCTGTAACTATCAAGCAATAATTGGCGTGTTGTAAGGGTGCTGCAAATCCACCGCATACAACATCTCCAAGGACATCAAATATGACCACATCTGTGTCTTCAAGAAGATGATGCTCTTTTAAAAGTTTGACAGTTTGTCCGGTTACGTATCCTCCGCAACCTGTTCCTGCTGGAGGGCCACCACTCTCAACACACTGAACTCCATTGAAACCCTCAAACATAAAGTCTGTTGGCCGAAGTTCCTCACTATGGAAATCAACTTCCTCAAGAATATCGATAACAGTTGGCACCATCTTATGAGTAAGAGTAAAGGTACTGTCATGCTTTGGATCACACCCAATTTGTAAGACTTTTTTCCCTAGTTTTGAGAAGGCTGCAGATAAGTTTGATGATGTAGTTGATTTGCCAATACCACCTTTCCCGTATACGGCTATTACTAGAGCGCCTTCTTCAATGTTTATTTTCGGGTCTAGTTTTACCTGAACACTTCCTTCGCCATCTGCTCGATTAGTTAAAGTAGAAGTCATTAATTAAACCCTCTGGTTGCTTTCAATCAGTCCCTTATATTCAAGCAGGAATATGATTAGTTAGTAAATGTTTAGTTAATTAGATACAACAAGTTTTAGGTAGAGTGCTGATATCTAAACTTTCACAGAAAATAGTAGTAAATACTCATAACTAATCTGCCTCCTTGGATCATACTTTACTTCGAAAAATGAGCCTTTGCGTCTAATAGAGTCTCTCCATTAATCTCTTTGCAGCCAGCCTGTTGAGCATATTTCTCTGTATTCCTCCTAACTTTACCTCTTACAAAAAATGGAATTTTTGCTAATTCTGCTTTACCTTCAGTTGTCCAATGAATGTTTTGATCATTATTAGATTTATTCTCTGACTCGCTAAATTCGATCTCTTTGTTTGAAATTTCTGCTTGAGAGGAGTGCCCACCAAGGTGACCAAGGTGACTTTGGTGTCCGTCTGTAAATTCAAAGTCATGACGGAACATGCCTATGAGGTGTTCTTCTAGACCCATCATTAGAGGGTGCACCCAATCGTCAAAAATTACATTTGCCCCTTCCCATCCCATTTGAGGGCTGTATCGCGCTGGAACATCTTGAACGTGCATGGGAGTACTTATTACGGCACATGGGATACCTAGCCTTTTAGCACTATGCCTTTCCATTTGTGTTCCTAAAACCAATTCTGGGGCTGTATCTTTTATGGCTTCTTCGACTTCTAGATAGTCGTTTGTAATTAAGGCTTCTAACTCAAGTTCTTTAGCTGCTGTGCGGATTTTTCGAGCCATTTCTCGACTGTACGTTCCAATCCCGACTACTTCAAATCCAAGCTCTTCTTTGGCTATTCTTGCTGCGGCTAAAACATGGGTGCCATCACCAAAAATGAAAACCCTTTTTCCAGTTAGGTAGTTGGAATCAACTGATTTTGAATACCAAGGAAGCTTTGATTGACTCTCATTATTAAGTGAGCTGCTTGTTTCCAAGTTCAATAAATCATGAAGCTCTTTTAAAAAATCTTGGGTTGCTTTGACACCAATAGGAATTGTTTTAGTGAAAGGGATGTTGAAATTCCGTTCAAGCCAGGTACAGGTTGTCTCAGCTATTTCTGGATATAGACAAACGTTTGCATCTGCTTTTGGAAGTCTGAGTAAGTCGCTAGGAGCAGAACCTAAAGGGGCTATTACATTTACGTCGATCCCATGTTCGCCCAGTATTTTTTGGATTTCCAAAACATCATCCCTACATCTGAAACCAAGTAATGTTGGTCCTAGCAAGTTAACCCTTGGTCTTCGGCCCTCTTCTTTCCAAGTGGTCTTTGGCTGGTTTGAGAAGTCTTCTGAAATGTCTTTTAGTATTCCCCTTACTAATTGGTAGAAAGTCTCAGATGCACCCCAGTTTTCTTTCTTGCTATATGCAGGGAGTTCCAAGCTAACTATAGGAAGGTTTAATCCCATCCCTTTTGCAAGAGAACCTGGTTGATCTTGAATTAATTCAGCGGTGCAACTTTCGCCAACAAGTAAAGCCTCTGGTTTAAAGCGTTCTACTGCTTCATGGATATGCCCTTTGACTAACTCTGCTGTATCTCCTCCTAGATCTCTTGCTTGAAAAGTTGTATAGGTGACAGGTGGCCTTGTACCTCTGCGTTCAATCATTGTGAATAGAAGATCTGCGTAAGTATCTCCTTGAGGAGCATGTAATACGTAATGAAGTCCTTTCATAGATGATGCGATTCTCATTGCACCTATATGAGGTGGACCTTCGTAGGTCCAAAGGGTTAGTTCCATGTTCCTAAAATGTTTCGAGGTTTTTGGGGCTAAGGAGATTTTTGCGATGTAATGGTCTAGCGAAGAGTTCGGCAAGGTCAGATGCTTGGTCAATTCCATGAATTGGGCTGAATACCATTTCAATAGACCATTTTGTTGAGATGCCTTCCGCTTCTAGAGGGTTGGCAAGTCCCATCCCACATACAACTAGATCGGGATTACTTGTCCTTACACGATCTAGCTGCTTCTCTACATGTTGGCCTTCAACAATACGGGTTTTGTCCGGCAGAAGTTCTAGATCAGGCTTCATCATCTCTCGGTTTAGATATGGAACTCCAACTTCTATTAGTTCCATTCCGCATTCATTATTAAGAAATCGAGCAAGAGGTATCTCGAGTTGTGATTCAGGTAAAAGAAATAATTTCCTACCTGCTAATTGATCAACGTATGGTTGTAAAGCTTTTTTAGCTCTAGTTACTAATGGAGACAAGGTGGAATCAACCAGAGTCTGATTAATTTTGAATGCCTTGGCAGCAGCTTCTATCCATAGTTTGCTGCCTTCTGCACCAAGAGGAAAAGGAGCTTGAAGTATTTCTGCGCCTCTGTTTTTGAGCTCCCTAGCAGTATCTGTTAAATATGGTTGAACTAATAAGACTTTTGTCCCAGGCCCAATTGAAGGAAGTTGAGTTGATTGTCTTGGAGGAAAGCTTTCAACTTTTTTAATCCCCAGCCTTTTAAAGATAGTTTTCAATCTATCCTCAACTGGGTTAGCAAGTGTCCCTACAAGAAGCAATTGCTCCTCTTTGCTTGATGGGAGTAAGGGTACTAATGATTTGAGAGCCCCATCTTCGCCTTGAGTAAAGGTTGTTTCAATTCCACTCCCTGAGTAGTTCAGAACAGTTACTTGACCATTGAATTGGGTATTTAATCTTTCTGCTGCTCGTGATAGATCAATCTTAATAACTTCGCTTGGACAAGAGCCAACAAGAAAGAGAGTCCTAATCTCTGGGCGTCTTCTTAGAAGGTCTTTTACAACTCTATCGAGCTCCTCATGGGCGTCAGCTAGCCCTGCAAGGTCGCGTTCTTCAAGAATTGCCGTGCCAAACCTTGGCTCGGCAAAAATCATTACACCCGCGGCACTCTGTATTAAATGAGCACAGGTTCTTGATCCCACTACGAGGAAAAAAGCATCTGGCATTCGTCTGTGAAGCCAAACAATAGAAGTAAGGCCGCAAAAGACTTCTCTGGGTCCAGTTTCCTTTAGCAGCGTTGAGCCGCTCATATGCAATTTAAGTTCTATCTTTAACTTGCATCTAATAAAAGAAAGATGCAATTACTAAAAGGAAAAATTCGGAATTCAATATATATTTTGTTGTTTTCTCTTTAAACCTTAATGGCTAACTCTTGGAATTTTTTAAGGTAAAAATACTTAGTTTCTCCAGTAAGATGTTTCTTCATCATCCGTTTTAGCTTTAGATAGTTTCCATACATTTCTACTTATTCTTTTTGCTACTAAGCCCCCTCTTTTTGTTTTTGAAGAACCTGGACGTGCTCCAAGTAGATGTGCTACTTCGCTAGTACTTAATGGTGCGCCAGTCTCTAAGGCTAAAGCGATTAGTTCGAGACGTTGACGAAGGTTATGTAGATCAAATTTCTCTTCACTATCCTCAACTAATCTTAATCTGGATGTTCCGCTTTGAGAAATTTTTTGCATCATGCCTAAACCAACTAGACCTAGAGCCTGCTCAGGCTTCAAATTATTTGGTATAGCTTGGGAGTCAGTTATTTTTTCTTGGGAAACAGGCATCTTTTTATACTGTATTTCTTTGAAGGTATCGGTTCGAATTTAAGCTTGCAAGACTTTTTTTTACCAAAAAAGACAATCTTTCAGGTAGTATCCCGTGAATGAAAGCTCTTAGTAATTATAAGAATGGTGACCGACGGCTTTCGGGTGGGTCGCTTGTAACAGGTTCTGAGGTTGGACCTCAGGCTGGAGCAAGCTGCGTTATTACTACTGATTCAGAGAAGTCACTGGTATCTCGTCAGGCCAGCCATGTTCAGCAAATTGAGTTAAGAAGTTACGTATTTTTAGATTCTTTGCAGCCTCAGTTAGCGGCATATATGGGTACAGTAAGCCAGGGTTTCCTACCCATTCCAGGAGATGCTTGCCTTTGGATGGAAGTTTCACCAGGTATGGCTGTTCATAGAGTTACTGACATTGCATTAAAGGCTAGTAATGTCAGGCTTGGACAAATGGTTGTTGAGAGAGCCTTTGGTTCTCTTGCGTTATATCATCGAGATCAAAGTACTGTCCTTCATTCAGGAGATGTTGTCTTAGATGCTATTGGAAGTAGCGTAAGTAGACGTACTAAGCCTCAAGTTAGTTGGACTGAAGTTATAAGAGCAATTACTCCAGATCATGCTGTTTTGATTAATCGCCAGAATCGTAGAGGTTCAATGATTCAATCTGGCATGAGCATGTTTATTCTTGAAACTGAACCAGCTGGATATGTCTTAATGGCAGCAAATGAAGCTGAGAAAGCATCTAATATCACAGTAGTTGACGTTAAGGGAGTTGGTGCATTTGGCCGATTAACTCTTGCAGGTCGTGAAGGAGATGTAGAAGAGGCAGCAGCAGCTGCAATGCGATCAATTGATCAGATTAACCGCCAATAAAAGCAGTTGTTTTTAATTTAGACCTAGTTCTTTTAGAAGGTATGGAGCTAAGGCACGGGCAGCTTTGCCTCTACTCCCCAGCCTTGATAATTGCTCTTTATTAAGTTCTCCGTAGGTACAATTTGCTTCTCTCACCCAGAAGATTGATTCAAATTCTCCTTGGGAATAGGCAGGTTTTTTTAAAATCTCTCCCCAGCAGATACCTTCGGCATCAAAAATATGGTTTCCATTTTTATCATATAAAACCATTACGCTACGAAACCTAGCGCTTCGATAAGGACTTTCAGCAAGTTGATTGAGAAGCTTCTTGAGCTTTTCTTCGTTGTTTTTTGCAAAGCGAGCTGAATAAATTCCTGGCGAACCATTAAGAAAGTCAACTTCTAAGCCAGAATCATCTGCAATTGTCAATGTGTGAGTTAATTGAGAAACTGCCTTGGCTTTTAAAATGGCGTTATCTAAATAAGTTGAGCCTGTCTCTTCAACTGAGAAATTCTCAGGTTGGCGCTGAACACGAATAGGGAGGGGCCCTAGCATTGACTCTATCTCTGCAACCTTCTTAGGGTTTCCACTAGCAATAGTTAGTAGTGGTTTGTCCAAAATGATTAAGCCCTTTCAAGCTCTTAGAATAATGGCTTATAGATTAACTGATTAATCAATTTTAGAGACAGGATTGGGTTGAACATTCCATCCCTTAGCTATGGCTAGGGCACCTGCCTCGGAAAAAAGATAACTAGAAGAAGTTTATAAAACTATTAATTGTTTGAGGGTGCTAACCAAACAAGGGACAGTCCTTCATATCAGTTATAGCAATGGTGATAAGTTTTCCTTATCAATCAGAATAGAGACGGTGATAGGGCTTTTAGTGAAAAATGCTTGACTTACATGTAGCAAGCAAGGCATTGTCTGGCATGAACATTCCATTCGTTTATTTTTCGCAAGGCATATGGCTACCGAAACTATGGGCATCGCACTCGGCATGATCGAGACACGCGGCCTCGTACCAGCTATTGAAGCTGCTGACGCAATGACAAAGGCTGCTGAAGTGCGCCTAATAGGTCGTGAATTTGTTGGTGGTGGTTACGTAACAGTTTTAGTTCGTGGAGAAACAGGTGCAGTTAATGCTGCTGTTCGTGCTGGCGCTGATGCATGTGAGCGTGTAGGTGACGGACTTGTTGCTGCTCACATTATTGCTCGTCCTCATAGAGAAGTTGAGCCTGCATTAGGCAACGGCAACTTCCTTGGTCAGAAGGACTGAAGTCTGATGCGCTCTTTTTAAGAAAGGCGCGATTTCAAATACCTACAACGACCTAAAGGAGTTATTTCATGAGTAAGAAGTATGATGCTGGGGTTAAGGAGTACAGAGACACCTACTGGACTCCCGACTATGTTCCCCTAGACACAGACCTTTTGGCTTGCTTTAAATGCACAGGCCAAGAAGGAGTTCCTAGAGAAGAAGTTGCTGCTGCTGTAGCGGCAGAGTCTTCAACAGGTACTTGGTCAACAGTTTGGTCTGAATTGCTAACTGACCTTGAGTTTTACAAGGGACGTTGCTACAGAATTGAAGATGTTCCTGGAGACAAGGAATCTTTCTATGCATTTATTGCATATCCGTTAGACCTTTTTGAAGAAGGTTCTATTACCAACGTTCTGACTTCTTTAGTCGGTAATGTTTTTGGATTCAAAGCTTTACGCCATTTGCGTTTAGAAGATATCCGCTTCCCCATGGCTTTTATTAAGACATGTGGTGGACCTCCTAACGGAATTGTTGTAGAGCGCGATCGCTTGAACAAGTATGGTCGCCCTCTCCTTGGTTGTACCATTAAGCCAAAGCTTGGTCTTTCAGGTAAGAACTATGGTCGCGTAGTTTATGAATGCTTGCGTGGTGGATTAGATCTAACCAAAGACGATGAGAATATCAACTCACAACCCTTCCAGCGTTGGAGAGAGCGTTTTGAGTTTGTTGCAGAAGCTGTAAAGCTTGCTCAGCAGGAAACTGGTGAAGTTAAGGGACATTACCTTAACTGTACTGCCACTACACCTGAAGAGATGTATGAGCGTGCCGAGTTCGCTAAAGAGCTTGATATGCCTATTATCATGCATGACTACATTACTGGTGGTTTTACTGCAAATACAGGTCTAGCTAATTGGTGCCGTAAGAATGGCATGCTGCTTCATATACACAGAGCAATGCATGCTGTTATTGACCGTCATCCTAAGCATGGTATTCATTTCCGTGTTCTTGCTAAATGCTTACGTCTTTCAGGAGGCGACCAACTTCACACTGGAACCGTTGTAGGTAAGTTAGAAGGAGATCGTCAGACCACCCTTGGTTATATTGATAACTTGCGCGAATCTTTTGTCCCAGAAGACCGTACTCGCGGTAATTTCTTCGATCAAGATTGGGGTTCTATGCCTGGTGTGTTTGCCGTAGCTTCAGGTGGTATTCATGTGTGGCATATGCCAGCACTACTAGCAATCTTCGGTGACGATTCTTGTCTTCAGTTTGGTGGTGGTACTCACGGACATCCTTGGGGCTCTGCCGCTGGTGCAGCTGCTAACCGTGTAGCTCTAGAAGCATGTGTTAAAGCACGTAATGCTGGAAGAGAGATTGAAAAAGAAAGTCGCGACATCCTTATGGAAGCCGCTAAGCACAGCCCTGAATTGGCTATTGCTCTAGAAACTTGGAAGGAGATCAAGTTTGAGTTTGATACTGTAGACAAACTCGACGTTCAGTAATAGCGAATAGAAGGAGTCAACTTAGTCTCCTTCTATTACTTCCTTAAAATTCTTTGCCGATAACAGTCGGCGTTTATTCATTTATTTACAGGATCACCATGCCTTTTCAGAGCACAGTTGGTGACTATCAAACAGTTGCCACTCTTGAGACTTTCGGCTTTTTGCCGCCAATGTCTCAGGACGAAATTTACGATCAAATTGCTTACATCATTGCTCAGGGCTGGAGCCCTGTTATCGAGCATGTTCATCCAAGTGGTTCCATGCAGTCCTATTGGTCTTATTGGAAACTACCTTTCTTCGGAGAGAAGGATCTGAACGTGGTTGTTAATGAACTTGAAGCATGCCATCGTGCATACCCTGATCACCATGTTCGTATGGTCGGCTATGAAGCTTATACCCAAAGTCAAGGTACAGCATTCGTAGTTTTTCAAGGTCGCTGATTTTTCAGTTATTTAGTTTAAATAGCCTCGTTTACTCGAGGCTATCTCTTTCTTAAAGAAGGGATCACATCTTCTCTAATTACAAAGTTTTCAAAGGGCGGACATGGCATCACAATCTAGTAGAGAACTTGCACTTGAGCGTCGTAAGGCTCTTAGTACTGAAGGCAAAAAGGCTTCTGGACTAAGCTCATCAAGTCCTAATCGTGTTAGGTCTGCATCTGATGTAGGCGTTACAAGAACTGATGAATCCTTTATTAAGTCAAGCAAAAACCAGATAAGTGCAGCCCAAGCAGTGCATTCAAAAACATCTATTCCTGTGTCTTCAAAAAATAGTCATTCCAAAATAAGGAACCCTAGACCAATAAGTAATCCTAGTCGAGAGTTAGTGCTTGCTCGTCGTGAAGCTCTATCTCAGCGGGGTAAGACAGCAGATAAGAGTCAAGATAGAACAAGAGTAGATGTTGCTAAAAATGCTTCAAAAGAATCTCCTAAAGAATTTTTAGTTAATACCCAAGTGGAAGCTTGTTGTGAACCTTGTGCAGAAGAAAAATCACGTCAAGCAGCAGCTGAAAATTCCAGCAGATTAGCTCTTAATAGCTCTAAGGCTATTACTCGTCGAAATTCCAGTTCTAAACGAAGAGCAATAGAAAATCCTAGTAGGTCTCTTGTCCTAGCAAGAAGAGAAGCATTGTCAAAACATGGCAAATCTGCTTCTGTTCAACCAACAACACCGGCAGCAGTGGCTCGTCAAGGTAACCCTGATTTGTCTAGCCGTGAAATATCTCAGCGCGTTAGAGAACTTAGAAGTAAAAGTGGCGCTACTGGTAAACAACGTTCTTGTGGAACAAGACCTTGCGGTCCCAATAAAAATGGATCAAAGGAGTCGGCATTAGCTGCAGATGCTCATTGGAAAGTCGGAGTTAGCGAAACTTCTTCTGGACAGGTGGTTACAGGTACTCAAGCTAATAGATCTATTAAAACCACTGGAAATGAAGCAAGTACCTGTCGTTCGGTTACAGGTACTCAATATGTGGGCGTAGATACAATTAGTACTTTCTGTCAGAATCCACCAGTATCATCCTCTCAGCCACCTAAGGTTGCGGTTACTAGTACTTCACATGGTAACCAGGTAACTGGTAATGAAGTTGGACGCTCTGAGAAAGTAACTGGTGATGAGCCTGGGACTTGCAAAAATTTGACTGGAACTGAATATTTATCAGCCAACCAATCAGCCTCTTATTGCGGCGGAGTGAACCCTTCTCCTTTAAAAGTAGGACAAAGCCTTACTCAGGATGGGAGAAAGGTTAGTGGTGTCATGGTCGGTCGTTCTGCAAGTGTTACTGGCGACGAGGCGGGTTCTGACAAGAGCTTGACTGGTGATCAATACCTTGGTAGTGAACCTTTGCCGGAAGGAAGGCCAGCAGGCAAGGTAGGAGTTTTTAATACTCTGAATGGTTCTCATGTCACCGGCACAGGAGTTGGGCGAGCTTCTAGTGTTACTGGAGATGAGGCTGGTAGCTGTAAGAACGTAACTGGAGATGAGTATGTAGGAACACAGCAGTATGATTCGTTTTGCGGAGGATCACCATTGCCAGAGGCTAGAAAGGTTGGATTAAGTTTGACGAACAAAGCTCAATCAGTGAGCGGTACAATGACAGGTAGATCATCTTTGGTTACTGGAGATGAGCCTGGAACATGTAAGTCTGTTACAGGAACGCCTTATACCGGTTTAGAAGAAGCTGGTCAATTATGTGATAGTCACTCACTTGATGAAATCCAACAAAGAACTCCTAGAAGGATTGGTACTCCTGCAGCTCCTTTGACAGGGCTTCAGCCTGGCGTTGGTGGTGTAATGACAGGAGCCGATAAAGGTGCTTGTGAGACTCTTACTGGAACTCCTTATGTTGGAGCCGATCAACTTGTGCAAGCTTGTGGAGTAAATGCACCACTTGGTAGTAGGGAATCTCAAGATTCTGGCTCATCGAAATTTGCTAATCGATTTACAGTTACCTCTCCAGCAAGATCTGCAAAAACTGAACGCGATTCTATTTCAGGGGTAACGGGTACTAGTTATGAAAAATCTGCTAACATAACTGGTCCTTTTGACATGGCTCTAAATAAAGTTACTGGTACTGAACAGTTTAGATTTGATAATAAGAAATCTTTAGTTATGCCCTCTCAAGAGCAATCTATAGAGGCCATGTCTCAACCTAAGGAGGCTTCAGCTCGACCACAATCAAGAATTACTGGTGAAGGACAATCTTCAGGACTAAATATTACTGGGGATGATTGGGCGAGAGGTGAAAGCGTTACAGGTACCGAGGGTGCTTCTGCTAGAAGACGTAACCCTTCTAGACCTGGTGGAAACAGTGCAATGCCTGCATTTGATAAAAAAAGGAATGAAGAATTAGCTAAACCAGATCTTCTTATAACTGGTTCAAGTGGAAATACCGGAGAAGGCCAATTGGTTACTTTCTCGGGTGGAGCAAGAGGTTGATTGAGTGATGGCCTATAGAAGTTTGGCCAATAATAGGAAACGTTTTCTAGGGCCGACAGCACCTAGAAAACATTTTCCCGATGCCACAGAACTTAAAAGTGAGGAAAAGTCTTTTGATCTTTTAAGAGGGGTTAATGAAGTAAGTGCTCACCCCTTAACAGATTTGGCTGAAAATAAAAAACTTCAATCTTACGAATCTAAGGTCAAGAAAAGTTTTGATAGTATTGTCCCTTTACTTAAAAAAATCTCAGCTCTACAGCATGAAGAAAATTTTGTAGATAAGGCCCAAATACTTGCAAAGAAAGATCTAGAGATAGAACTCCCTCTTCATATTCTTGAAAAGGCTTGGGTTCAACCTCTCGATATGCGAGCTTTGTTCGCTGCATGCGTGTTTAAAGCTCATGAATCTTCAAGTAATCATTTTTTTCATTCAGACCCTTTAAATGGTTCAGCTGATAGTAAGGAGGCAGAATTATTCCAATCATTCCTGTCTGAATGTGGATTCCACTTGTTGGATGTGACTCCTTGTGCGGATGGTCGGTTGGCACATTCTATTGCCTATGCATTAAGAATTCCATTTAGTTCAGTTCGAAGGAGGTCTCATGCTGGAGCAATGTTTGATGTAGAGAACACTGTTAATAGATGGGTAAAAACTGAGCATAAACGTTATAGAGAGAGCGATCCAAATTCAGCAAATGAACAAACATCGTATTTAAAAGTAGTTCTTTACCACTTCAGCTCACTTGATCCTTCTCATCAAGGCTGTGCTGCACATGGTAGTAATGACAAGCTTGCCGCTTCTTCAGGCTATAAACGTTTGCAAGACTTTCAGGAGTCTATTGAAAATAGTTTTTGTTGTGGAGCATCTGTAGATCTTTTACTGATTGGTCTTGATACAGATACTGATTCAATTAGGGTGCATGTACCAGACTCCAAAAATCATATCGATCTTGAGAAGTGGGTCTCTGCTGCTGATGTTTATCAAGAGACAAAACATTTTTCAATTGATCAAGCTATGTTGAAAATTTCAGAAATAATAAAGTCAAGTGTTTCTGGTCAAGTTAAACCTGGAATGGTTGAATTTATCCGCAAACTAATAGTTAACAATATCTCTCAAATTGATTATGTACGTCATCTTCATAATGGATCGTATCCAGATGCAGGTCATGCTGAGCGTTTTATAGGAGTAGGTATAGGGTTTAAGGAGGTTCATTTAAGAAACCTCACTTACTTCTCTCATTTAGATACTGTTGAAGAAGGTGCCCCAGATTTAGATGTGGGAGTGAAGATTTTTAAAGGTTTAAATGTTTCTAGAGATTTGCCAATACCTATTGTGATTAGATTTGATTATTCAGGGAAAGTTCCTGGTGCAAGAGAAAGAGCATTGTCAGATTGTAAGAGAGTCGATAGTGCTATCTCTTCACGTTACCGAGACCTAGTAGATAAAGGACTCTTACATACATGCCTTACTATTCGAGATCGTGATAAAAAAGACTCTGCAGAAGTTGTAGGGTCTTCTCTCGATCCTGTCCTTCAGGAGGAACATTGAAATGTTGATTTGTAAGGTTGTAAAGCCACTTGTGTCTACTAATCGGATACCAGGGTTTGAGCATAAGCATCTTCAAGTTGTCTTAGACGGTAGCTCTAAAAAAGTTGCTGTAGATGCTGTTGGTTGTAAGCCTGATGATTGGGTTATTTGTGTAGGGAGTTCCGCTGCAAGAGAAGCTGCTGGGAGTAAGTCTTACCCTAGTGATTTGACAATAGTTGGGATAATTGATCATTGGGATCCTGAGATGCCCAAAGCTATAGTTGGGAGCTAAAGAAATGGAAATCATGCAAGTAATGGGCCGTATGGTTTGTACACAACGAGTTGCTGGCTTAGGTCATATGAATTTGCGAATTTTGAGAAATAACAAAGGGAAGAGATTTGTTGCTGTTGACCCTGTTGGCGCAAGAGAAGGAAACTGGGTCTTTACTGCTAGTGGGTCTGCTGCAAGGTTCGCTTGTCCTAATCCAGCAACTCAAACTGATTTAACAATTGGTGGAATAATCGATTTCTGGAGCCCGGATGGATAGTTCGAGAAGTTGACAACATTTTTTAAATTATCTACAAATGACTTCTTCTAACAATTCCAAAACAAATCAAAATAAAAAAAACATTGATGCTTCTAAGCAAATAGTAGATGTGGAATTAAGTTCTGGAAATACAAAGAAAGCTAATTCTACTACGAAAACTAGCAAAGTTTATTCAGGATCAGGAGTAAGTAAAACTCCATCAGTTAAGAATCAATCAGCAGCAACTTCTGTTCAAGGTATTGCCTTGGGAATGATCGAAACCAGAGGTATGGTACCAGCTATAGAAGCTTCTGATGCCATGACCAAAGCAGCCGAAGTAACTTTGGTCGCTAAAGAATATGTTGGCGGTGGATATGTAACTGTCATGGTTCGAGGCGAAACAGGTGCAGTGAATGCTTCCGTCCGAGCGGGAGCCGATGCATGTGAGCGAGTTGGGGATGGACTAGTAGCTGCTCATATTATTGCAAGACCTCATATAGAAGTTGAGCCAGCTCTTAAGGTGAGTGGTGCGAAAAGGCGTCTTTAAAAAAGAGTTGATAATGCACTTCTTGATTGGTTAATTTTAGCTAAGTTAATTTTTTACATTTGGAATAATACATATGGATAAATGGAATGAAAGGACAAGACCTCTAAGACTTGAAAGAAGGTTTGAATTCTCAACCTATGAGTTGACTAGAGATTTTCTTGAGCGCCTTGGAGAGCTTTGTGAAAAACGCAAGAGATTTCCAGATATTAGTTTTGGCAAAACTTATGTGAATTTAACTTTAATGCCCGAAAGTGAGGAGCAAAATGCTCAACTTACAGATGAAGATCAAAATTTTGCTTCTGAAATAGATCGCTTAGAAGAAAAAAGATAGCTTTCAGCTCTTCAGGAAGGCTTTACTTCCCTTCTGAGAGGTCTCTTTTTATTAATGCCATAAGATATGAAGGTGCCTTGTATCTTCCTGGGAGGCACCTATTAAGTGTCTCAAGATGGCTCCAACAGACGGTCCTCTCAATTTCTTTGCGAGTTCGTCCAAGTTGAAGAAGACGCCTTAGTGCTTTGCAATAGAGGGGATAGCCAGCCTCTAGTTCACCGATTGTCAGCTTGGCTGCGGACATAATTTGTCGCAGGTCAATTCCTAATCTAGACAATGGTGTGACCGGCACGCAAATTAAAAGTCAGAAATCTACCGATTCTTGACTTTTTTAACCAAGCCAAGCAACGCAATCAATTTCTACAAGCCCCCCTTTTGGTAGTGCAGACACTTCAACACAGGCCCTCGCTGGACTAATTTTATCTTTGAAAATTTCAGAATAAATATTGTTTACTTTATTGAAGTCATTTAAATTTGATAAAAAGATTGTAGTTCGAACAATATTTGATGCATCCCCGCCTGCAGCCTTTAGCACAGCTAAAAGGTTTTTAAGAACTTGATGTGTTTCTTTCTCAACATCTCCATCTCCAACCATTTCTCCAGTACATGGATCAAGGGCAATTTGTCCGGAGCAAAAAAGCCATTCTCCTGCAAGAATTGCTTGGTTATAAGGCCCAACAGGGGAGGGAGCGGCGCTTGATTTAATTGCTTCTATTGATAAGGAAGGCATAAGTGCAACTATTAAATTACAAATGAATTTATATCTTCTGAAGACTTAATTAGTCCAGTTGTCTTTATGTAAACGCAACTTTGCAAATTCTGCTGAGTTTTTAGAAAGGAAAAATAAATTACTTTTTCTTTCTTCTAGGATTGTACTAGGAAGGCTTTGAAGCCCTTTGGACCTTTGTTTAATTACTTTTTCCAGTCTTGATCTTATGTTTGAATCTTCTGGATAAATTGATTTTGCCCATTTTAAGTTGTCTTCTGTATATTCATGAGCACAGAATATTTTAGTGTCATTTGGGAGTGACTTTAATCGATTTAATGAGTTAAACATTTGACTTGGACTTCCTTCGAAAAGCCTGCCACAACCAGCTCCGAATAAGGTGTCTCCGGAGAAAAGCACCGGGTGCATTTTGCGTATCTTTGAACCTCCTAAATAGAAAGAAATGTGATTCCTTGTATGCCCAGGAACCTCTAAAACTTTTATTTCTTCTTCTAAGAGAATAAAAATTTCATTATCTTCTACAGAGTGAGTTTGAAAAGGGATTCGATCCAGATCCCTTTTAGCAGCAATTACAGAGGAAGATGGCCAAACCTCTAGAAGATCTTCTGTTCCCCCTATATGATCTTCATGGTGATGGGTTTGCAAAACTGAGGTTAGTTTCAGCTCATTTTCTTTTAACCAACTGATTACTGGTTGAGAAATTGCAGGATCCACAACTACAGCTTGATCTCCTTTTACCCAAATCCATATGATGTTGTCTTTTAGTACAGGGATAGGATGAATTATGAAATCTTGTTTTTCTGGTTCCATAGCTTTAAAAGTAGCTCAAATAGTTAAAGTTCAGGATGATTAATTAACTCATGATTACTGTTGCCTTAGCAAAAGGAGCTTTGCTAAAAGACTCTGTTACAAGATTTGCCAAAGCTGGGCTCGATTTCTCGGCAGTCCTGGACTCATCTAACCGCTTGTTAATGGTTCCATCAGCTTGCGGTCGAGCTAAGGCCCTTCTAGTAAGGAATGGTGATGTACCTGTTTATGTTGCTTATGGTCAGGCGCACTTAGGGATTGTGGGGTTTGATGTACTTAGCGAGAAACAAATGCAAGTTGCAAATTTGATTGATCTTGGTTTTGGAGGTTGCCGCATGTCAGTGGCAGTTAAATCAACAAGTGGTTATAAGAGTGCAGTTGATTTACCGCCTCACTGCAGAGTGGCAAGTAAATTTACTAATTGTGCAAGACGTTTTTTTGAAGAGATTGATCTTCCAGTTGAGTTAGTTCACCTGACAGGCTCTGTTGAACTTGGCCCATTAACTGGAATCGCAGAGGCGATTGTTGATTTAGTAGCAACAGGACAAACACTTCGCGAAAATGGATTGATTGAAATTGATCAACTTTTTTATTCATCAGCGCGCTTAATTGCGCATCCACTTTCTTTAAGATTAGACAATGGAAAGCTTCATGAAATTGTTAAAACTATTCAGTCTCAGTCTCAGTCTGTTAGCTCTGATTTGTAAATAAATGGCATTTCAGGATTTCCAAAGAGTTAAGCGTCTTGGTCGATACCTCCAGAAGGATAAAAGACGACTATTGCTAATCCTATTCCTACTTCTCCCACTTTCTTTTGCTGGTGCAATTCAACCTTTATTAGTTGGACAAGCAATTAGCGTTTTAAAAGGTGAAGCTGCTTTTTCATGGCTAAATGCTCTTTCTATGGAATATGCAATTAGGATCTTGATAACTCTTCTGTTGTTTTCTGTACTTATTCGTCTTGCTCTTCAAGGTTTTCAGTCATATAACATTCAATCAGTTGGCCAAAGTTTAACTGCTCGAATTAGGAAAGATTTATTTTCTCATGCTATTAACCTTTCTTTGAGGTACCACGATTCAATGCCTGTAGGTAAATTACTTACAAGGCTAACTAGTGATGTAGACGCACTATCTGAAGTATTTGGAAGTGGAGCTGTTGGAGTCCTAGCAGATATTGTGACTTTAATTGTGATCTCAATTACCATGCTTTTAATTGACTGGAAATTAGGAGCATTACTTTTAACTACACAAATACCGGTAACTCTTTTTATTCTTTGGTTGCAGAAGAGGTATAGAAGATCAAATTATCGAGTTCGGGAAGAACTCTCTGAGCTCAATGCTGATTTTCAAGAAAATCTTCAAGGTATTGAGGTTGTTCAAATGTTTAGAAGACAAGGCGTAAATGCAAGACGCTTTAATAAGACTGGTTTGGCTTATAGGAATGCAGTAAATAGTATTATCTTTTATGACAGCAGTATATCTGCTTTCATTGAATGGGTTTCTTTAGCTGTAGTTGCATTAGTAATTGCTTTAGGTGGATGGTTTGTTACTGCTGGCTCGATGGGCTTAGGCACTTTGACGGCATTTATTCTTTATTCTCAGAGACTCTTTGAGCCTTTGAGACAGCTTGCAGAAAGATTTACTCAAATACAAGGAGGCTTGACTGCAGTTGAAAGAATTGGTGAATTACTAGAAGAAAATATAGAGATAATAGATTTTAAAGAACATGAGAAAAGTGTAAGATTAAATATTGCAAAAGAATCTTGTCTTGGTGAAGTTGTATTTGAAAATGTAAGTTTTCATTATAGACCTGATGATCAGATTATTAGTGATCTCAGCTTTAAGATCTTACCAGGAGAACATGTAGCACTTGTTGGACCAACTGGATCAGGCAAAACAACATTAATTAGGTTATTGTGTAGATTGTATGAGCCCCAAGAAGGAAGAATACTTATTGATGGAGTTGATATAAAAGAGATACCTTTATCTAATTTAAGAAGGCAAATAGGTGTAGTTTTACAAGATACTTTCTTATTTAGCGGAAATGTCGCAGATAATCTTAGGTTAGATTCATCAATTAGTGATGAGAGATTGGCTCAAATATGTAATGAGCTAGGCCTAGGGTCATTGCTGAATAGGTTCCCAAATGGTTTGAAAACCTTGTTGAGGGAGAGAGGAGGGAATATTTCTTCTGGGGAAAGGCAGTTGCTATCTGTTGCTCGAGTAGCTATTCGCAGCCCGAAAATCTTGATTATGGATGAGGCGACTGCTTTTATGGATCCTTCGACGGAAGCCACCTTGCAAAGAGATTTGGATAGGTTGCTTAAGACAAGAACTGCTTTGGTTATTGCGCATCGTCTTGCCACAATTGAAGCATCTGATCGTATTTTGGTAATGAAAAAAGGAAAACTTATAGAAGAAGGAAATCATCAAGAGCTTATTTCTCTAGGAGGTTTATATGCTCAGTTGGCAAAACTACAAGAGCAAGGACTTGCCAAGTTTTGATTGGAGAAAGTATTAATTGATGATTAGAAAAGTTGGACAAGGGAAGATTAACCTCATGGGTTGGGCGAATAATCGCCATTCTTCTAATGATTTCAAAGAAATCTATGGAGCAGAATCTCGAGAATGTATCTCTAAAACAGATAAGTTTAAGTTTTTTCTTCAGTCAGTCTAAACCTCTTGATTTGATTGAACTGGAACAGTTGCTTCAATCAGTGGGTTGGGGAAGAAGACCAATGAGAAGGGTTCAAAAGGCCTTGGATAATAGTTTGCTTAAGGTTGGCCTATGGCAACATGATCCTAAATTTCCTCGTTTAGTGGGCTTTGCTAGATGTACAGGTGATGGGGTTCTATATGCAACAGTTTGGGATGTTGCGATTAACCCGGTTTATCAAGGTTTTGGACTAGGGAAAGAGTTAATGGCATATGTCATTCAAAGTCTTAAAGAAATGAATATAGAAAGAGTTGTTCTTTTTGCTGATCCAGGAGTTATCAGTTTTTTATAGAAGCCAAGGCTGGATTCTTGAACCTAACGGATATCGTTGTGCATTTTGGTACGCTAATTAAGTTTTAACTGTAAACTTTATTTATTTGAATAATATTTTTGCATTAAGCTAATAGGATCTTCTCCTTTCTTCCAACTATTTATTAAATTCGAATTTTTGATTGCATTTTTAATTATATTACTTTTAAAATATTTTCTGCTACTTGTTGTAATTGCTGATCCTATTCTTTTCAGATTTGTTGCTTGATTCAGTCGAATATTTATATCAATGTCTTCCATGATAGGGATTTGCTTGTAACCTCCTATTCTTAAATAGAGATCTTTGCTTATCAGGAGCCCTTGGTCTCCATAAGGTGCTTGAAAAAAATAGCTTCTAATAAAAACAGCTAATTCAAGTAAAAACCATGTGAATCCTTTTTTCTCAATTTTAAAATCAAAAAACCATCCATATACATTATTAGATTCTTTGTTGATTATTTCGGCTACCTTCCAACCCCAATAGGTTTCTAATCTGGAGTCAGCATGCAAAAAAAGGAGCCATTCTCCTGAAGCTTCTTTGGCCCCTTTAAATAGTTGATGCCCTCTACCTTTGCTTTCATTGTGAATTACTTTTGCACCTCCTATACTTGCAATCATTTTAGTTAGATCTGAACTCTTGTAATCGCTAATGATTAATTCAAATTGATGAGGGTATAAGTTAATGTCTGCTAATAAAAGAGGTAGTTTTTTGGCTTCATTGATTGTAGGTATAATAATACTAAGCATTCTACTTTATTTGACTAGCACCAAAACCCTAGATCTGATGATTGATCAAGGTCGCTTTTTGTCCCTATTAATTTATATTTAACTCCTTTTACTTGAGCTTTCTTAATAGTTTCATGCAAAACTGAATTTGATCCCCATCTTATGCCTGTGAAGGGCCATGAAATAGCTGGGTAAAGAATCTTTTTAGAAAAGCCTATTAGCCAGTAACCGCCATCTTCTGCAGGGCCAATAACTATTTCATTTTTAGCTAAAGAGTTTATTGCAAATATAATGTCATTTTCACACAAGTCTGCAACATCTGTCCCAATTAAGATAATATCTCGACCTCTCTGCGTATTCAACCTTCTTTCCCTCTGGGCTAAAACCAGTTGCCGCTTCATTTTTAATCCAAGGTTTCCTTCCCCCTGACAACTTGATTGAGATATGCCATGAGAACGTGCCCATCGTGAAACTTTTTTGTTTCCAATTCCTTCTACTGCTAATTGAATTTCTAGGTAGCCCTGCTCGTGAAGACTTTTTGCGACAACAATAGTGTGAAAAGTTAACTTCTGTTGTATTGCAGCTGCTTTAGAGGCCCCTATATCTTCGGCAAGTCGTTTTTTGCATCTTTTTGGGGCTGGCCACCGAGTCATTAAGATAAGAAGAGGCTTGCTCATTTAATACTTTTAGTTGATATTTTTTTGGATGGAGTTTTTGAAAGTCTTTTTTTAGTAAAAACTTTGATTGCTTTCCCGGCCATTTAGGAGGAATTTTAGTTGCATCCTGTATAGCTTTAATAAGCTTCTTTAATAAGTGTTTTTGTTCTCTTTCCCCTTATGCCTTTGAGAGAGATGGTTTTAAGGAAATTGTTCGCGAGGAAAAAACCTGATTTTCTGATTTTTTAATGCCTAAATTCATAACCACGTTTAGATTCAGCCTCTGATTAGGAGATTCAGGACTAATGCGTGAAGAGTCTTGGGAAAAGGTTCAGAGTTCGCTAAAGAAAAATCTAAGCAAGCCTTCATATGAAACATGGATACGCCCAACTCAATTCAGTAGTTTTGAGAATGGAGAGCTAACTTTGATTGCTCCTAATAGCTTTTCAAGTGCATGGTTAAGAAATAATTACTCACAAACAATCCAAGAAACAGCGGAAGAGATCTTTGGAGAACCTGTCACTGTAAATGTAAAGGTAAAAGACATATCAGATGGTGCTAAGGATCTTCCTATTTCTTCTGGTTTGAAAAGTTCTACTGCTGTTGCTACAGATCTACCTAATAGGACTTTAGGGGAGGACTCTTCAAAGCTTCCTAAGAAATCAAGCCCATTGCTTAACTTGAGATACGTTTTCAATAGATTTGTTGTTGGGCCTAATAGTCGTATGGCTCATGCAGCGGCAATGGCTGTAGCAGAAGCTCCAGGACGAGAATTTAACCCTTTGTTTATCTGTGGAGGAGTAGGACTTGGAAAAACCCATTTAATGCAAGCGATAGGACATTACAGAATGGAAATCGATCCTGCGGCAAAAGTTGCTTATATTTCAACAGAAACGTTTACTAATGATTTGATTCTTGCAATTAGGCAAGACCGTATGCAGGCTTTTCGCGATAGATATAGAGCAGCAGATTTAATTCTTGTTGATGATATTCAGTTTATTGAAGGTAAAGAGTATACCCAAGAAGAGTTCTTTCATACTTTTAACGCTTTGCATGATGCAGGGAGTCAAATTGTTTTAGCGAGTGATCGTCCGCCTAGTCAGATTCCTCGACTTCAGGAACGTTTAATGTCTAGATTCTCAATGGGATTGATTGCAGATATTCAGGCTCCTGATTTGGAAACCAGGATGGCGATCTTACAGAAGAAGGCTGAACAAGAAAGAGTAGGGCTGCCTCGAGATCTCATTCAATTCATTGCAGGGCGCTTCACC
The DNA here is from genome assembly GCA_003212515.1 of Prochlorococcus sp. AG-436-M02. Taxonomy (GTDB): domain Bacteria; phylum Cyanobacteriota; class Cyanobacteriia; order PCC-6307; family Cyanobiaceae; genus Prochlorococcus_E. The sequence goes on along the minus strand of QCPL01000006.1, from coordinate 40,446 downwards.
TCCAATATCCGTGAGCTTGAAGGAGCGTTGACTAGGGCTATTGCATTTGCTTCCATTACAGGTCTACCTATGACCGTGGATTCCATAGCCCCAATGTTGGATCCAAATGGTCAGGGGGTTGAAGTTACCCCTAAGCAAGTCTTGGAAAAGGTTGCGGAAGTTTTCCAGGTAACATCAGATGAGATGAAGAGTGCAAGTAGACGTCGCCCTGTAAGTCAAGCAAGACAGGTAGGCATGTATTTGATGCGCCAAGGGACTAATCTTAGTTTGCCTCGAATTGGAGATGCTTTTGGTGGTAAAGACCATACTACAGTGATGTATGCAATAGAACAAGTCGAGAAGAAGTTGTCTAGTGACCCCCAGATGGCTAGTCAGGTTCAGAGAATTAGAGATTTACTACAGATAGATTCTCGAAGTAAGCGTTGATTTATTTAGATTTTCTTATTCAGCTTACTTTAAAAAATCAAGAGGATTTTGATCAAAACGGTTCCTAATAGGAATTGATGGTCCCTGAACAGGACCATCAATCTGAGCAGTTTCTTCTAGAGCTTTTCTAAGCTCTCTTGCAGAAAGTAGAGGCATATCTCTCGGAACAGACACTCTATCTTTCAAGTATCTTAGCCCAATTGCGCTTCCTTTGGCTGGAGCAAAAGATTGTTTTAGAAGCATTCTGCTAAGAGCTGCTCTTAAGGGTTGGTCAAAGAATTCAGAACCTAAAGGGTTAACCTTTTTGATTTGATTGCGATGCTTTAAAACTCTTCTTAATGCTATTTTCCCGGGGGAGTCAGATTTGGAAGATTTGTAGGTTGTTTCTTTTTCACCTAGCCCATACCCAATGTCAATTCTCTGCGATAGCAATTTTTGATTCTTGTTGTGATCAAACCAGCATCCTCCCATCTGGGGTGGTAGGTCATGAGCATGAGTATGAAAGTCTCCTTGGGTCCCTCTATATTCATCTAATTGCTCAAGTGACTTAAACCAGTTGTTAATATTTGGAAATTCTTCTCTTAATTCAAAGCCTTTGTAGTATGACAAAGATGCATTCATTCTTTCTAAATAGGGAATAAACACTATATCGAGACTACCTGGGAAGGATTTTGGTGAACTCTCTAAAGATGAATCTAACCATTGTGAATTTGTATTTGATAGTCGATTATCTAACTCTTGCGCTATTATTTTGAATTGTTGTTTCTTTCTTAGGGCTTGTCCTTCACTAAATGATTGACTACATAACCAGATACACCAAGCTCTGAATAACTTTCTTTCTAAATTACGCAAGTTAAGAATTTCTGGATCTTCAAGCGGCATGCCTAAAGTCCCGAAAACTTTTTCGAGGCTTACAAGAATCTGATCACTTTCAGTGATCAGATTCTTGTCTAATTCTATTGCTGGGAAAATCCCAGAAGGAACTTTTTGTAAATACCAATTTTCTTTTTTCCCATAGCATCTCATTGTTGCTTTTTTAACTTCATAAGGAATCCTCTTCCACTCAAGCCATAACCAAACCTTTTGACAGTAAGGGCACCAGGCATGCCTATCTCTATAAAAGATTACTCTTATAGATGATTTGTCTTGACCAAATAGTCTTAAAAACGAGTATGAGTTGTTTGGACCATTAATTAAGTCTGATTCCTTTTCTGTAAGGTTCTCAAGTTCTTCCCAACTAAGGGCTTCGGTGGCTTCTTTCATGGATTAGTAGGAGAATAATGAAAAGGCTCAGTAGGAGTTTTATCTTGAAGAACCATTCTTTTGATTTGATTGTATTAGGTGCTGGTTCCGGGGGCTTGGCTGCAGCTAAAAGAGCTGCAGGTTATGGTGCAAGAGTGGCAATAATAGAAGGTGATCGGGTAGGAGGCACTTGTGTAATTAGGGGTTGTGTCCCAAAAAAATTGCTGGTATATGGATCTAAACATGTTGAAAATATTAACAATGCTTCATTGTTTGGAATTGAATTAAATGAAGTGAAAATAAATCCAGGAACTTTGTTAAAGAATGTTCGGAAGGAAGTTGATCGCTTAAATCAATTACACATTGACTTGCTTGAGAAAGCGAATGTCAACCTTATAAGAGGTTGGGGATATTTCACTGGTATAAATTCCGTAGGGGTAAAAACTTCAGACTTAAGTTCACCTATTGAACTGAATGCTAAGAATATTTTGATTGCAGTTGGGGGTCGCCCTTCTAGACCTAATATTCCAGGTGCCTCTTTAGGATGGGTAAGTGATGATGTCTTTTTGCAGAAAAGCTTTCCTGAAAAGGTTGTCGTAATTGGGGGAGGTTTTATTGCTTGTGAATTTTCTTGTATTTTGAATGGCTTAGGGATAAGTGTAAAACAACTAGTTAGAGGTGGCAATTTACTAAAGGGTTTTGATCAGGAGGTTTCTTTGGCTTTGCAAAAATCTATGATTGCCAGAGGAATAGATATACGATTTCAAACTGAAATCGTATCTTTAGATGGACAGGTTGGAGCTTTGAGATTAACTGATTGTCAAGGATATGAATATAAATGCGGTGCAGTTATTTTTGCTACTGGTAGAGAACCATTCCTTGAGGGACTTAATCTTGATTTAATTGACTTAAAAACTATTAAGAATCGAATCGCGGTAGACAATAGACATCAGACAAATATTCCGCATATTCTTGCAGTAGGTGATGTTACCGATAAGATCAACCTTACACCTGTGGCTATTGAAGAAGGTAGAATCTGTGCTGACAATCTTTTTGGCAAGAAAAATAGATTGATTGACTATGAATTTATTCCTAAGGCAGTCTTTTCTCAACCTGAGATTGCTGGAGTGGGACTTACAGAACAAGAGTCTTTAGATAGATATGGCAAGAACAATGTTTCTACTTATAAAGCAAGATTTCGCCCCATGTCGAAAATGTTAACTAAATCAGAAGAAAAATGTCTATTGAAATTAGTTGTTAATAGTAAAACAGAAATTGTTCTTGGTTGCCATATGCTAGGAGATTATTCTGCTGAAATTATTCAGATGGCTTCTATTGCTATCAAAATGGGTGCAAAGAAATCAGATTTTGATCAGACGATGGCTTTACACCCTACAATTGCAGAAGAATTTGTTACTATGCAATAAACGCTAGTTAAGATCTAATAATTAATTGTTATGTTATTTCAAAACGTATTAAGTTAATTTCTGCCAATACCGATATGCCTTGAAAGAAACTAATAGTAATACTATTGGTAAAACTATATAGGCAACTAACATGCGCAAATCTTCTTGAAAAGTTGGCAAAGTGTATGGAATGATTTGATCAGTTAGATATAATATATAGAGTAGTAATAGGGTGCCTCCTTCAGATCGACTGATTATCCCTTTTGTCCAGAAGATTGGCATACAAGCTAAAACTGTAAGAATCATAATAGGGATATCTCTTTGAATTAAGACTTCCTCAACTACAAGTCCGTTATTCCCTGAAAGTAAGGCACAGCTCCCCAGTACCAATAGTTGGTTAAGAAGACTACTACCTATTACATTGCCAATTGCTAGATCTGTTTTTCCACGTAGAGAGGCGACTAAGGAGGTTGCTAACTCAGGCATTGATGTTCCAGCGGAAACAATTGTCAAGCCGATTACAGTTTCGCTCCATCCATATGCACTGGCTAAAGATTTAGCACCACTAATTAGTAAGTTCGAACCAAATCCGAGAATTAATATCCCAGCAATGATCTTCCCAATAGCCCTTAGCCACTTTTTAGAATATGAGTTCAACTTTATTTCGGGCTCAGCATCTTTGATACTTTGAGGCTCTTCTCTTGCTGTACGAATTTCCCAGATAGTGTTAATTCCAAGTGCAATTAATAAGGCAATCCCTGATTGCCAACTAAAGTTTCCGGAGGATGCCATCCCCCAAACAGCTGCAGATACAGCCAGTAACAATGGTACATCTCTTCGTACGAGACGACTTTCCACTCTCAACGGCATAACAAGAGCACTGCTTCCCAAAACAACTAAAACATTGAAAATATTGCTTCCAACTATGTTTCCCAAAGCGATTGCATCTGAACCTCTGAAAAAGGAACCAACACTGACAAATAGTTCTGGAGCGCTAGTTCCAAGTGATACAACAGTTAGGCCAATTACAAGTTGTGGTATTCCTAAAATAAGAGAAAGTGAGGCTGCCCCTTGAACAAAAAATTCACCTCCAGCAAAGAGAGTAAGGATTCCAATAATGATTTCAATTGAAGATTGTATTAACTGAGGTGACATTTGCAGAGTGACAAGTAAAAGATTGCTTGGGTGTGGATAGATATTTAACCCAATTTGATCAAATGTTTTCTTACATAGTAATTCAGTGTATTTTAAAGGTAATGGTACTTAGCCCATAGAGTAATTTACGCCTGAGCCCCTTGAATTTGTCCCAAGACCGAATAATCATACGTCAACCAGATGATTGGCATTTACATCTTCGGGATGGGGATGTCATGAAAGCTGTAGTAGTACCTACTTCCAGAGTGTTTCGACGTGCGGTAGTAATGCCAAATCTACAGCCTCCAATTACGAGTGTTCAATCTGCGATTGATTATCGACAAAGAATATTGCACGCAGTTCCTAAAGGAGATCTATTTACTCCTCTCATGACTGTATATCTTACTGATAACATTTCAACAGAAATTTTAAGAGAAGGATTTCAAAAAGGAGTTTTTTTTGCTGCAAAATTGTACCCTGCCAATTCAACTACTAATTCAGCATTAGGTGTTATAAATTTAGAAAATATTTTCTCAGCTGTTGAGACAATGGAAGAGCTTGGTATGCCATTGCTAATCCATGGAGAGGTAGTAGATGATTCTATTGACATTTTTGATAGAGAAAAGGTTTTTATTGAACGGCATTTACATCCATTACTAAATAGGTTCCCTGCTCTTCGAGTCGTGTTAGAGCACATTACGACAGAGGAGGCGGTTGAATATGTTAAGACCACTTCCGCAAAACTAGCTGCAACAATAACTCCCCATCATTTGCACATCAATAGGAATGCGATGTTTCAAGGTGGTTTAAGAAGTGACTTTTTTTGTTTACCTGTTGCAAAAAGAGAGCGCCATCGAATTGCGCTTAGACGTGCTGCTACTAGTGGAGAGTCTTGTTTTTTCCTTGGAACTGATTCGGCACCGCATCTTCGGGAATCAAAGGAAAGTTCATGTGGCTGTGCTGGAATTTTTAATGCGCCAAATGCCATTGAAAGTTATGCACAAGTTTTTGAAGAAGAAGAGGCTCTAGATCAATTAGAAGCCTTCGCAAGTGTTTTTGGTCCTAATTTCTATGGATTGCCAGTCAATGAAGAAGTGATTTCTTTGATTAAAAAACCTCATGTTATTCCTTCACAATTTCAGTTGATAAAAGGAGATAAGCCTTTTGAATATATAGTTCCTTTTCATGCGGGAGAGACTCTTAATTGGTCCTTGGATAAGAATTACAATTAGTTTAAGAGTTAGAAATATCGAAGGGTTTCAGCTTCTCTTTATCTGAAGAGGAACAATTGGATTGATTTGTATGCCTTTATAAGATGTTTTTAAATGCTAGCTAAATGATGTTAGAAAAAGTTGTTAATTTGCAGAATTTTGTTTTGCGTGGATCTATTATAGATTGAGATACCTAGGATATCTAGGATCGATAGTTGCGAGTGTGGTGGAATTGGTAGACACACAGGACTTAAAATCCTGAGACCAGCAATGGTCGTGAGGGTTCAAGTCCCTCCACTCGCATCAGATGTTCATAAGAGTTGAAAAGTTATTTGATCAAAATGGTTTAGATCTAATTACCAAATTCCTTTTCGAGAAATTTCTTTTGCTAATTCTCGTTTGTCTCATATTAGATAGCCTTCCTTTGGAATTGCTTACGTGATTCCAAAGAACCTATCCCCATTCTCAGTAAAAACAGCATTCAACAAATCGAACTCAATTTTAGGAGCTTTTGAAGATGTATTGATATAGATTGATTTTATAGGAGATTGTTACCTGATTAAGCAAGATAAATCGCAATAAATAACTTTCTCTTTCAAGTCATATGTCTTTGGCTATTAGTGTTTTCCCAATCTAGGAGGATCTTGGTTAATTTAAGAAAAGTTTTTACTTGGAAATCTTTAGCCAAGAAAATTGATCTGATATTAGAATTCTAGAAGGATGAATTAGGGAGTTTTCCTTTTGATAGCTATCGAGGCATTTAATAATTCATTTTTAGTCATAGGAACTTATTTATTCCTTGGAGGGATTTATTTGTTGGCTTTTCCACTCGTTCTTTACTATTGGATGAATGCTAGGTGGAACTTTATGGGCAAATATGAGAGGTTATTTATTTACGGCTTGGTTTTCTTTTTCTTTCCAGGAATGCTCTTGTTTGCCCCTTTCTTAAATCTTCGCATGCATGGTCAAGAGGATAGCTGAAGTTTGACAAAGGCAAATGTTCTTCAATTAGGTCTATTACTTTTCCTCTTAGGAGGATTGTCTTACGTGACGTTCGTGTTTTATGGCCTTGATGTTGCTAAAGCTGGAATCGCGTCTCAATCAGTTTTGGTTGTACTTTTGTTGATTTGGGTCCTTTCTTATTTTCTACGAGTTGTAACTGGGAAAATGACTTTTATGGAGCAACGTAAACGTTATCGTAAAGAATACCAAGAGATTACAGAAAGAGAATTAGAAGCAAAATTTGATTCAATGTCTAACGAAGATAAGATTAGATTAATTAAAGAGGTTGAAAAAGATAACAATAATAATGAAGAAACTAATTAATTAGGGTCTTTTTCGATCACATTTTTTCCTTAATGAATTTGAAGCAAGAAATTCTTAGTAGTGATTCTATTCAACCTTCAGCCCTAGAAACCTGCTTTGCTCAAATAAAAAAAGAAAAGAGAATTGCATTAATGCCATTTATCATGGCTGGTGATCCAGATCTCAATTCATCGGCTCAAATATTATTAAGTCTTCAAGAGGCAGGTGCAGATATTGTCGAATTGGGAATCCCATACAGTGATCCTCTGGCAGATGGTCCGATAATACAGTTAGCCGCTTCTCGTGCACTTTCTTCTGGAACTTCTCCAAAAGCAGTTTTAAAAATGTTGTCAAATTTGAAAGAGAAACTAACTATTCCAGTAATACTTTTTACTTATAGCAATCCTTTGCTTAATTGTGGAATGGAAAAGTTTTGTGATGAGGCTGCTAAGGCTGGAGCCTCTGGTTTAGTTGTTCCAGATTTACCTTTAGAAGAAGCGGAGAAACTATCTTTAATTGCAGCAGAAAGAAGACTTGATTTAGTTCTTTTAGTTGCACCTACAACTCCTTCAGAGCGTATGGAAAAGATCTGTTCAAGAAGCAAAGGGTTTGTTTATCTTGTGAGTGTTACTGGAGTTACTGGTGAACGTTTAATTCTAGAAGATCGTGTTAAATTCCTTGTAGAAAAACTTAAGCAATTTAGTTCTAATCCTGTTGCTGTAGGTTTTGGTATTTCTGATGCTAATCATATAACTCAAGTTAAGGAATGGGGTGCCGATGGTGCAATAGTTGGTAGTGCGCTTGTTAAAAGGATTTCCAATGCATCTGATGGGAAGGCAGTAGAGGAAGCAGTTGCTTTTTGCAAGGAACTTCGTAAAGCAGCTGGTTAGAGATTTAAGAAGAAAATTATATCATTGGAATATTTATTAAAAATAAAAAAGCCTCAGGTTCATTCTGAGGCTTAGAATTAATCATTTATAAAGGCTATGTATTCTTGAATAATCAAGCTACATATTAATTCACTTAATCGTCAGAATCTTCTGCTCCAGCAGGAACAAGTCTGATTTGCTTGCGACCTAATTTGATTTCAAACTCATCGCCAGCTTTGAGATCTAGTAAAGCTGTATATGCCTTACCAATTAATAGATTTCCGTTGCCTTGAACAGTTGCAACATAGCTAAGCTTTCTGCCACCTTTACCAATACCTGCAACACCAGTTGCTCCTAGGCTTACACCTTTAGCTTCTAGTAGAGCTTCGTAAAAGGCTGTGAAGTTTAGTCTTTCACCACCATTTTTCTTGTTGGATACATATCCACATGCACGAACAAGATCTGATTTACTGACATCACCAAGTTCTTTGACTTTAGTGAGCAGGTCGCTACCTGTTAGCATAGTTAAGTAATAAATTGATCTACTTAAATAACATAGCAATTAGTCTGCCAATTGTGCAATCATTTAAATGTAATTTTCATCCAATTAATTAAACTCTGATAGCAATGGAGAGATTTGTTCTTTTTGGTACTTATTGTAAAAATGCTATTTCAAAGCGAGTACCTTTTCGTGATGAGCATTTATCTAGGCTTAGTAAACTCAAGGACCAAGGCATACTCATAACCTTAGGACCTACGAAATGTAATAAATATGTATTTGGAGTTTTTGAAGCTTCAAATATTGATGATGTAAAGAAACTTTTAGAAGACGACGTTTATTGGAAAGAGCAAATATGGACTTCATTAGATATTTATCCTTGGATCCAGGCTTTCTGAGCTTGTTTCAATATCCAATTTGCAACTAGCTGATCTCCTTTTTCTCCAAGAACTTCTTTATAACCATCCATACTTCCTATCCCTTCCCTGGCAATTTCTGCAATTCTTTCTGTCGAATCTAATCCATTTCTTTTTAAGTCTTTTATCTTCAAGGTTTTGTTTCTTCTTATGATATTGCCACCATTTATATGGCAGCCTGCGCAATTTTTGATGAATAGATGCTCTCCTTCATTTTCATTAAGTGCTGAGATTTTGTGAGGATGACTTAAGAGCGATGAAATAATGAGAGTAATTAACATGAACAACTTAAGGGTATTGAAAAGCTGATCCAAATACCTCTTAAATTTATTTTGGAATTTCACAAAACTGGGCATAGATGATTCATCTTCAATTAAGTATTACAGTCGTCTTTGAGTTCTTCTAGAAGTAGATCAAGTTGATCAAATGGATCGGCAAGAACTCTTTCACTTTTTTTGAGTTCATTGTTGTTTGCCCAAGATTCCTCTATTGCGCATAGAACGCTTAAAAGTTGAGGCAACCCTCCAATAGAATATTCTGATTTAAGAGTTTCTATTAAAACAGGCATTCTCTCTGAGTTTGCATTCAGAACTCTTTTAAGATCTTTTTGTGTTTTCTTTTTTTGTTTAAGCCAATCCTTGATTAGAAGAGTAATTTCTTCTTCGAGTGATTTATTCCATTTAGCCATTGGTTTTAAAGAGGGAACCATGTATCAAGTTTCTTACGAGCTCTATTGCGTATAGCAGGGCTCATATGTTGGCTCCATAGGCTTATTACAGCAGTAAGCGCAACAAGATCATCGCTGAATCCTGCTACTGGAATGAAATCAGGCATTAAATCTATAGGCATAATTAAATATGTAAGCGCTGCCATTAAGGAAACTCTTGCTTGAGGAGGTGTTAAAGGATCTAAAATCATTTCAAATGCTTCTAATGCAGGTTTAGCAATAGTCCTTCCAGCTCTTAGCAGAACCTTTTTGAAGATATTTTCATCAATGACTGAACTTTCAATTACTTCTGCATCAAATACCTCCTGTTGATTGTCTGCTTTGTCTGACATGTTCAAGAATGATTTTCTTTAGTTGAACTTAGAGCTTGGGAATTCAGAGTTTTAGTTATCATTATGTACTTAAGCTTGAATCAACCAAGCCACTTTGAATCCCTGTTTTTCGAAGCTTTCTTAAAGCTCTTTGTACAACCTGTCTACAATATTCTCTACTGCAATTCATATGCTTAGCAACTTCAGCTAGAGTTCTCCATTCATTTGTGCCATCAAGACCAAAACGAAGACTAACAATTGTTCTTTCTTTAGATGTCAGATTGGCTTTATTAAGTAGGGACCATGCAGAATCATTTCTTTCTGCTAATTCTGCAAGTTCCATGGGTGGAACTTCTTCGCTAGGTAAAATATCTCCAAGTTCAGAAGGTTCTGATTTTGATTGAATAAAGCCTTGAAGACTGACTGTGATACTTCTCATCTCACATTCAAGAAGCTCACCAACGTTTTCTTCAGCGATGCCCATTTTCTTGGCAAGTTGCGCTACCGTTGGATGAGTCCCATTCTCTTGCATTAATTGAGACTTTGCAGTTCTTAGCTTTGTTAGCTTCTCATTAATATTTACAGGAATTCTTATAGTTCTGCTCTGTGTTGACAAAGCTCTATTTAAACCTTGTCTAATCCACCAATATGCATATGTAGAGAAACGGTGCCCTCTTTTTGGATCGTATTTTTCTACTGCTCGAGTCAACCCAATTGTACCCTCTTGAATTAGATCTAGTAGTTCTAAACCTTTGCCTTGATATTTTTTAGCTAAATTAACAACCAGTCTAAGATTGGCAGTGATCATTTCGTTTTTTGCTTTTTCTCCTATTCTGATAGTCTTTTTTTCAAGGTCTGTGAGAATACATTGCCTACCTTTATTTTCAGCTAAGTTGCATCGCTCAATCAAGGCAACCATCGCTTGAACTTTTCTCCCCATGGTGAGCTCTTCTTCAGGTGTCAGGAGAGGATGTCTACCTATTTCTCCAAGAAAGTCACTTAAAGAACTCACGATTTAAAACTCCTGTTACAAGTAAAATCCAGATAAAAGTATTAACCTTCGCGTAATGCAAGCGAGAGTTTTAAATTTATCTTAGGTTCTTAATTGAGTGTTTTTTTATTCTGAATATTTCTCACTAATTAGCCACTTTTTTGCTCAGGTTATTACGGAAATGACATCTTTTGGCTAGGCTCATATCGAATTATTTATGAATGATGGTCTTAGGAGCCTTGACTTTTCAACCAATTTTTCAAAGTGCATTCATTGCATATCTTCATTATTTATGCATTATTCTTTGTTTCGGAGCGCTACTTTTTGAAAGGTTGCGTTTGAAAGTCGATTTAAGCAGAGAGGATACAATTTCGATCATTTTAGCTGATATTGTTTATGGGTTGGCAGGTTTAATTATAATAATTTCTGGGATTTTAAGAGTTAAATATTTTGGACAAGGAGCAGAGTTCTATACTCATAATCCATTGTTTTGGTTTAAGGTGGGTTCTTATATAGCTGTTGGACTACTTTCACTTTATCCAACTATTACATATATTCTATGGGCTATTCCTTTAAGTAAAAATAAGCTGCCTAATATTTCGTCAGACCTAGTCTTAAGGTTTAGGATGATAATTAATATAGAATTAATTGGGTTTTCATTGATTCCTTTAATGGCTACTTCCATGGCCAGAGGTATTGGTCTCTCAGGCTAGTAAAATTGAAAAACTGCGAGATTAATCATTAAGACTTTCTTTTTTAGCAGTACGTCTTTTAGTGAGCACTTCTAAAACATTCCTCCATTCTACGTTGTGATATTTAAGAGCAACTTGTAAGTGAAAAATTAGATCGGCTGCTTCATTTGAAATTGAATCACTATCGTTGTCTTTGCATGCCATTACAAATTCAGCAGATTCTTCGCCTATCTTTTTCAGGATTTTATTTTCCCCTCCTTCTAAAAGATTATTAGTGTAGCTTTTAGGCCTTGGATTTATTGATCTATCTTTAATAGTTTCGAAGAGCTCACTACAAGAATCTGCAAGTGGTGGAAGAAAAATGGGATTTTTATTATCTGAATTTGGATCAATATCATTAAAGAAGCAACTTCTTGAACCTTTATGGCAGGCAGTTGAACCAACTTGATCAATAGAAAAAACTATTGCATCTGAATCACAATCAAATCGAATGTCTTTAAGAATTTGAATATGTCCACTTGTTTCGCCTTTGTGCCAGAGCTGTTGTCTTGATCTACTCCAATAATGAACTTCTCCTGTGCTTAGAGTTTTAATTAATGAGGCTTTGTTAGCCCATGCCATCATTAAAATGGCTCCATCTAACCAGTCTTGTGCTATTGCAGGGATTAGACCTTTTTCATTAAAACGAAGTTTTTCGATGAAATCTTGGTTCAGTTGCGTCATATTCTTAATGAATAAAGAAAACATTGATTTCAATCATCTTTTTATTGAGTTACCTCAAGTACGAGTTAGATGACTAATCAAATTACTGGTTTTAGCTGCAGGAAGCATTTTGAAGGCTATCCATGTTGCCATAGACAATGGAAGCATTCAGGTCATTGTAGCTTCGTACATGGATACAGTAGGAGTTTTACGTTTTGGTTTAAAGCTAAGGAATTAGATCAACATGGATTTGTTGTTGACTTTTCTAGGCTTACTTTATTAGATGAAAAATTGAAAGAGCAATTTGACCATACTTTTCTTGTTAATAGGGATGATCCTCTTATACCTTGTTGGGAAAAATTACATGCTGAGAAGGCTTTGGATCTTCGTATAATGGAGAATGTGGGAATGGAATCTACTGCAAGATTAGTTTGGGAATGGGCAAATCAAATTTTGTTGAAAAGGGATGCTGGACGAACTTGCTGTTCTAGAACAAAAGCAAGTGAAAATAATTTCAATTCTGCATATTTTGAATCAATCCCTGATTGGTTTAACTCTTTTGAAGCTAATCCTTCTTAAGATATTGACTAGTATGAAAATGATGATGCAACTTTCTGAGAACCAATTTTTTAAGTTTATTAAAAACGAAATTGTTTTTATTTTAGGATTTTCGCTTTTATTTTTTGCTTTTACTTTTACTTCAGTTCCAGTTTTAGCTCACCACCCTTGGGAAGGTGAACGAGAGAATTTGAATCTTTTTCAGGCTTTTATAAGCGGTCTAGCTCATCCAATACTTGGGCTTGATCATTTGCTTTTTTTTATATCTGTAGGCCTATTAGGCGGGTTGTCTCCTTTGATAAGAGTCCCTTTCTTGATAACCTTGGGATTGTTGAGCGGGATTGCTTCCCTATTTCTACCTATTTTCCCCGGGTCAGAGATTTTAATGGGAGTTAGTATAATTTTTTCTGTATTAGTGGCATTGAAAAGATTGCCACTTGTAGTTATTCCTATATCTATTGCCTGCCATGGCTTTGTATTAGCTAAGGCAATGATCGGACTTGAACCAACGCCATTAATTAGTTATTTCATTGGGGTTCTTCTAGTTGAGATATTTATTATTTACTGTGGAAGATTTATCTTTAAAAACTTTTGGCAGTTTAAGAAAATAATATTAGGGATTCTTTTCGTGTCGGGCCTGACTCTTACATCTAGTGTTATCTTCTAAAAGCTTCCTGATTAGCTTGGAAGAGACCATGCGTTAATACCTAATTCGGCCCCTATCTTATGAGCACAAGCAAAGCCACTAAAAGCCACGGCATTTAGACCTTGTCCTGGGAAACATGAGTCGCCTACACAATAGAGTCCTTGAATGGCTGTGCTATTAAAAGGCATTGGTAAAAGGCCTGGAAGTCTCATCTTAGGTATTGGACCATAACTACCATTGTGCCGTCCTAAAAAACGTCGATGACTTTTAGGAGTTCCAATCTCTTGGTGAACAATATTATTTTTCAGTTCTGGGAAAACTTGTTCGATTTTTGATATTAGACGATTACAGTCAAGTTGTTTTTTCTTTGCATAACTTGATGGTTCCAATTCTTTCCATTCTGAGAGGGAGGAAGGTGTGAATGCGTGGATAATATGGCGGTCTTTTGGTGCTAGGGATTTGTCTAATAATGTTGGTATAGAAATGAAAGCCACTCCTTGCTCAGCTTCCATCTCTTCCCATTGGTTGAGAATTAAATGATGGCAGTGAGAATCATCAGGAATACATGTTCGTTCAACTCCAAGATGAATGGATAGAAAAGAAGGAGAAGGTTGATAGCGATTTCTCCATCTCTTTTCACTAGTCGGAACCTTCTCTTTCTCTATCAGTGCTTCTTTGACTCCTTCGCCACCAAAAGTGTCCCAACGAGTTGCGTTGGAAATTATTGTACGTGCATAGAAGCTGCTTCCTGTTGCTATCTTGACACCAACGGCTCTTCTCCCTTCTACAATAATCTTTGTTACCCGTGACTTGTAGGCTATTTCTCCTCCCTTTGCTTTTAGCCCCTGAACTAATTTCTCAGCGATAACTCCAACTCCTCCTTTGGGATAGTTAATCCCACCTGCATGGCGATCAGAAAAAACCATGCCAGCATTTATCATTGGAGTTTTTTCTGCAGGCATTACCGACCAGCAAAAACATTCGATATCTATAAAGTTCAGCAGGCTCTCATCTTTTATATAACGACGAGCGATATCACCAACATTGAATGGCAACCATCGGGCAAGACCTAGACATGATAATGGCGCTTTGAAGAAAACTTTAGCTAAGTATGCAGGGTCTTCGATTGATAATAGAGGCATTGAATCAAGGCAATTGAAGACTTTCCAGCATTTTTCATAGAAAGCTTTTATTCCAGCCTCTTCATGAGGGAATAGAGAAGTTAGGTTTGAAATGAATTGATCAAAATCTTTATTTACAACAACCTCTTGTCCATTAGGAAGATGATAAGCAAGTTGAACTGGATCAGGAATAGTTTCACATTTTTCCCCTATATCAGCGAGCGCTCTTGTTAGCAGATTGGTGTAGCCTTCTTCTCCAAACCCGAAAATCATGGATGCACCAACATCAAATGTATAGCCTTCTCGATGAAAGGCCCCACTGCTCCCTCCTGGGATAGTGTATCTTTCAAGAACTAATACCTTTGCTCCTTTTGCCGCTAGTTGAGTTGCAGTAACTAGTCCGCCAATTCCAGAACCTATAACGATTGCATCCCATAAGAAATCTTTATTTTTAAGATTTTTAGTATCTATGTTCATTGCTGTAGGCAGTCCTTAGGTGGAAGAGATTTTCATTGATTTTTTAATCGTTTTGATCTCTTTTAATGCTCTATCACGGTAAGCACCATAACGACAACGTTTGTCACGTATTCGTAGGTCTAAGTCAGGTAAAAGGCCAAAATTAGGAGGCATTGGCTGGAAATGATTTTTCCGGTTTAACTTCTCTGTTGATTTTAGATTACTTATAAAATCAATTAGTGCTCCTATCATAGTTGTTCTTGGAAGTGTTATGGGGTCACGGCTCATTGCTAATAAAGCTGCATTTGTTCCTGCTAACCATCCCCCTGCTACAGCAGCTGTATAGCCTTCAGTACCAGTAATTTGACCAGCAGCAAGAAGTTTTGATCTTTTTCTAAATTGAAGAGTCGGATCTAAAAGCTTTGGCGATTCAAGGAATGTGTTTCGATGCATTACTCCAAAACGTATGAAATCTGCATTTTGCAACCCAGGAATTAAGCGAAGAATTCTTTTTTGTTCTCCCCATTTCAAGTTTGTTTGAAATCCAACTAAGTTCCAGAGTCTGCCATCGTTATCTTCTTGTCTGAGTTGAACTATTGCATAAGCTCTTTTTGCTTTTCTTAGCTCTTTATCATTCAAATCACCCCATCTTGGATCCCATAGGCCAATTGGTTTCAGAGGACCATATCTCATCGTATCTACTCCTCTTCTTGCTAATTCTTCTATTGGCAGGCATCCTTCAAAAAATGCAGCAGATTCTTTGTCAAACCCTTTCACTTCTGCCTGCTCAGCTTTTAGTAAAGCCTCTCTAAAAGAAAGATATTCTTCTTTATTCATTGGACAATTTATGTAGTCAGCATCTCCCTTGTCATAACGGCTTGCTTTAAATGCCAAAGAAAGATCAATACTTTCACCTTCAATTATTGGACTCGCTGCATCAAAGAAGTGGCATTCTTCAAGACCTGTAAATTCTCTCAGATCGTTTGCTAAGTGATCACTAGTAAGAGGACCGGATGCTATGACAGTGATTTGATCTTCAGTTGGTAGAAATTTACTTTCCTTCCTTTCAACAGTAATTAATGGGTGTTTTGATATTTCTTGAGTTACGAAATGGCTAAATTTACTTCTATCAACAGCCAGAGCACCTCCTGCAGGCACAGCATATTTATCAGCCGTTTTAATGATAAATGAATCTAACTGTCTAAGCTCTTCTTTAAGGAGGCCTGAGGCTCGATCACTGTTAAGAGATCCAAAACTGTTGCTACAGACAAGTTCCGCAAAATTATTTGAGTGATGAGCCGGAGACCTCAAATGAGGTTTCATTTCAATTAATTTGACAGGAATACCTGCCCTGGCAATTTGCCATGCAGCTTCTGAACCTGCCAGACCTGCACCAACTACTAATAAATGGGGAGATGGCCTCAAAAAAATAAATTTTTTAGATAAAGCTTAGAAAGGACTGTTGTCGTCAAACTGACGATTCCATTGTTCTCTAGCAGGTCCTTGAATGTTGAATACCACCCAAGTAACTGCAGCAAGGATTGGAAGAGTTATAACAAAGAGGTTTAGCATGGAGATGAGTTATTTCGTCGTGATTTTACATTCAAGAGTGGCATATTTGTCATTTTTAAGTGAATTCATTTAATCAAGCGTTGGGAAATGTTTGCGCGGGTGAATTTTTATTTGTTTAACAAGTACCTATATATGCATATAATCCTTTTTCATATGAAGATTGTCGCGTGACAACTTCGTTGTGGACCTTTAAGGTTCAAAAGTGTGGGTCGCTAGCTCAGCGGTAGAGCATCCGGCTTTTAACCGGCTGGTCCTGAGTTCGAATCTCAGGCGACCCATTTTTGAAAAATCTTGTAAGAGCATGCAAAAGCGCCTAACAAGGTTTCTAGCAACTTATATGCTTACATCCCTTGTTGTTGCGCATAATGCTGATGCTGGACTTGATACTTTTACGGTGATTGATTTGCATAGAGACTGGAGGATTGAACAAAAATATGAATCTGAAACAAAAACAATTTTTTGTAGAGCATTTCTAGAAGGAAATGGAACTTGGTTTGCGGAGAATGTTCGATTAGATAGGGATGATGAACTTGTTATGCCTGAAGGGATTACATCTGCGGATTTACCAAGAATGAATGATTTGAAAGAGGTTAGAGCGCGTCTTAAGAAATGCCGAAATGGACTGCTCTATTTCTCTAACTAAGTCAGCTCTGCGTCTTTAAATCTGTCTTGAAATAGACATAAAAACTCGCCAGGTAAGCAATCTCTTGGCTGGATTGGAAGAGCAACCCTCTTAAATATAGAAAATGAAGCTTGTTGCTGTTGCGTGTGCCATCTCGGCGAATCTTTCCCTTTATTTTTGGCTTTTGCTGAACAATCCTCTCTCTTGATGGGTTAGGTTCAGAGATATATTGTGCTGGTATAGATTAAAAACAAAGTTAATGATCTAGCACTTTCTACCTGATAGTGGGTTGATTTTTAGAGTGATTTTTCTTTAAGTATTAATAAAGGAAATTTCAGAGAGCAACTTTTTAGGTAGATATGGCACTTTAAGACTCATCCTGAGAAGGGTGAACATAGAAATAGATCAAATGCCTAAGAAATCTTCCACTCTTTCAAAGTCAACACGCCCTTGGCTACTCCGTTGGGCTGAGGAGGAGAGTGTTTTAACTGTAATACCAAAATCAAAGACTCAACGTCTAGCAAAACAAGCTCAATTAGCAAATGTTGATGCAGAAAGGGCTGTTAATAGAGCTTTTCAGCAAGAACTTCTTAGAGCAAAAGCCATTAGCGAAGCAATGTTTAAATCTGGGAAGGCCGTTAGGTATTCGCTTGCTAGTTCAGGGAGACAAGCACTTCTAAGAATTTCATCAATTCAACGAAAGTTAAAGGGTTGGTTTAAAGGATGACTTGGTCATCAAGGTTTTACAGAATCCTTTGTTCTTAGATTAGGGTTTTCTTTTATTTTTACTTTGGTATTAGTTGATTTTCTAATTATATTAGAAGTAAATTTTCTCTGTATTTATTTCTAAAATGCAGCTTTATGTAGTTACTTGGTGCTTTCAATCTTCTGAGTATCAAACTTTTGCTGGTCAGGCTTTAAAAGAATATGTTGAAAGTGGAAAATCTGATGAGGCACTTGAGGGATATGAAAGAATTGCCTGGGTACATACCCCACAAGATGGAACTGGGACCGTGATATGTAAGGCGGAAAGTGCATCTGTTCTATATAAAGTCTTTGGTCCTTGGAGAGAGAAGTATGGAATGACTTGGAATTACAAGCCTGGACTTTCATCAGAAGAGCTTATTAGTTTGCTTAATCAAGATTATTGATTTTTTTTGAATGCTAATAAGAATTATGAAACTCTTTTGTTTAATCTAATTTAAACTAATAATATATCTTTTATCTAAACCCTTTAAGTTGTTTTTACGCATTATAACTATTAACTCTAGCAACTAACTGTAGTCAAATGATAGTTTAAATTGATGTCAATTATATATGAAAAGGTTTGACAATTCTTTTCTCTAACTAAGAATTAGACCTTCATTGCAAATGTTAAAGGATTTACTTTTATGAAAAAGTAATTTACTTGCGACGTCTTGTTCTGTTTTTAAGCCTTTGCTTTCTTTTGTATTTCTCTACTGGTGTTTCGTGATGACGAATGCGCTTCAGCTCATTAAATATTCCAGCTTTTGAAACTTCCCGTTTAAATCTACGCAGTGCAGATTCAACGCCTTCGTTTTCGCCAACTATTACTTGAGTCAAAAGAAAATTAATCAATGTTCCACATTAACAGGTATACATCAAATAAAACCATCGTTTTCAGAATTTATAGCAATGCAGTAATTAAAGGCAAATCATAATTCTCAGGTCTTTTGCTTGGATTTCAACAGCATTGCTTTAGAAGCATTCCGATCATTTGTTCGTTTCTAAAGAAAAAAGGTTTTTTATAGAGTGATTTAAGAAAAGGAAGCTTTTGGAAAAAAACATTTGAGATTCAATGGACCTCCCCCCGGATTCCATGGCTTATCAAGTCTTTCCTATAGGCCTTTTTGAAGCTCACTATGATGTGTCAGACTTTCAATATTAATTAACTTTAAATTCTTTATTTATTGCACGAGATCGTTTAGATATTAATTATCAGAGCCTTATGGACTCCTCACACTATTTTATTTGGTTCTGATAGTTGGGAGTCTTTGTGATCTACCAAGACTCCCTAACAAAGAAATTTACTAATAAAAAGGCTGCCCATTATAGGCAGCCTTTTTATTAAGCTCCATAGAAGGTGTTACCTAGTTGTTTCCACCATCTAGTGAAGCCAACTCCTCACAAGCATAATAATTACGTACTTGTTAATTTTTTGCAAGACTCCTTTAACAATAAGTTTAATAGTTAGGGCAAGCTTATACTTATCAGATGGGATTTGCTTATCTTCTCTTCTAGATGGGATTTGCTTCGCTTCCCTAGTGACTCTTAATACAAGCTAATGAAATTGAGGCTTTTTAATAAGCTATAGAAGGTCTAAGATTTATCATCCTATCTTTGTTAATAGAGTTTTGCAAAGACTTTGTGAATTAGCCTCTAAATGGCTTATTTACACGTTTATCCTTACCATTGATTCTGGGAATAAAAAAAAAGGAAATTTATGGATTATCAAGAAAAAATTATGATTGGCGCTTTGGTGTTTTTGGCTCTTTCAGGTCTATATTATATTTGGATTTGGTTTACTGGTTTTTTGAAAGAAAGTAATTCAGATCAAATTAAGCAGCCATGGGAATAGTTAACTTTTTTAGTTAGCTTTTAATGATAATGAACTTTTCTTGTTTTCTTAAGCTTATAAATCATTGGCTTCTTTGAATAAGGCGTCTTTCTCGTCGGATAATTTCTCGAGGCGCTTTTGTTCTATAGGGTCGTAGTGACGAATAAGAGATTGACCAAATTCAAAGATCTTTTCATCTGGGAGACCTTCGTCTCTCAATTCAGCGAGAACTCTTGAAATTATTTTGTAGGCATCATTCATTAGTTCTTTCTGCTTATCACTTGCCTCATAGTTGGTCATTTGGTTTTTTATAATGCTTCCTAATGTTAAAGGCTTTTTAGTTATTCTCTGCTAAAAATACTGATTATAGATTTTCTTGATCAGACTTCGCTCTAAATAGAATTTGATACTTTGGTCTAAAAGAAATTATGTGCAAACTCAGTTTCAGGAAATCTTCTAAAGATTATAGATATTCTTGAAAACTTAGGTTTGGTAAAGCTTTCGTTGAAAAAGAATAGAAAACTTGTACGTAAAAAGTAATTTTAAGATTTTAAGAATAGATATCTGATGATAAAAGCTTTGAAGCAGATGTCTTTTAGCTGTTATAGGTATACTTCTTAAGAATGTTGGAATTTATAGGAGCAAATACTGATTCTACCCCTATTTTTCATTGCTATAAGTAATTATATCTTCTTTTCTTTAATATGGAACATGGCTTGGCTATGAATATCGCTGTTCCAATTATAGGGATAGCTCCGGTTTTGATGCTTTTTATCTTACGGAATGGTAAAAAAAAGACAAAGCGTCAGAAAGTTTGGACAAGATCCTAATGATTAGTTTAAAAAACTAACATAATTTTATTTTGCTAATAATATTAATCTTTTTGAAATTACCCTTGATAAGGGTAAGAGTTTGTTACCAATTAATTGGTAATTTAATTTGTTTTCTCAAGTTTTAGTCCATCTAAGTCAGCTTTAGTAAGCTCAAAGTAATAACAGGTGTTGCCTACATCAGCTATAATTTGATCCTTAAGAGTATCAACATCTACTTTATCAATAAGTTTGTTTTTGGAGAACTCTCCTTTTGTTTCGCCTAATGCAAATTTTAGAGCACCTTCATAAGAAATCCCAAAGCCTGTGCTGTTGCAGAATGTCTTGGAGAATTTCTTAGAGATTTTATTTTCCAGTTTCGTTAATTGCTTCTCTATATCTTGTGATGCATTTACTTGACTTGAAGTGCCAAACGTTAAAACTGTTATTAACAATGCAAGTAGAAAAAGTCTCATTGATCTCTAAAGTGTTAAATCCTTATTTTGATATAAAAAGATCATTTTTCATTAGATTTGTTTGCAAAAGTATTTCATAACTTAATGGATCTCCTTTGTCATTGTTGATGAAACAACATTTGAAGACTTTTTACCTAAATGATCAGATGGGGAACTAAAATTTGTTTGTACGGGGCGTGGCGCAGTTTGGTAGCGCGGGTGCTTTGGGAGCACTAGGTCGCAGGTTCGAATCCTGTCGCCCCGACTAGGTTTTCAGGATTCTCACCGTTAGATTGCACTCTCGTTGCACTCTCCCTAGGCATTGCTTCGTTGGTACAGCTTGGTTTAGGTGCCTTCTTGAGCACTCGAAAATAGGAAAGTACTGATCCAAGTCAGCCTAAAGAGACTTCCCACTGATATTTATCACTCGAAAATTCTTTTCGAGAGGCAAATGCAAGAAGCTCACCATTTGAATCATTGACTACAAATTCTGTGCTCCCAAACAAAGATTCATTTAGATATGATTTTGACCGATCAGCTTTATTGGCAATATCAGAGCTAAGCCTGCTGAGAACCTTCTCCCAAACGGCATCATCATCAGCAGTTTTGACTAATTGAAAGGGGCCAACAATATTTTCCTTTCTCTGTTCCTGTGAAACCCTTGGCAGTTCTTCAGGTTTTATGTCACCTTGCTTCTGTTCAATTTGTCTGATGTATTTCCGTAGCTTTCGATCAGACAAACCTGCAGCAGAAATAAGTCCTAGCGGACCAAAAAGTAACCCAGCGAAAAACCAAGTAGGTCCATCATGACCTTTATCGGAGGCAACAGTTGAAGATAAAAATCCTGTAATTACTCCAAGAAATAGAACAATGAAAAAGGCCATAAACACTTCTCTTCTATTGCCTTTCTAGCTGATCTATGGAAAAAGGGCTGGCACTAGTCCAACCCTCTGTAGATCAATCAGCTGTCAACCTTCTTTATTCAAGCAGTCTGCAGGTTTGAGAGGTTAACACTAACTAATAGAAGACCCTTTCGGATGACCCACATCGATTCGCTCAGAAAGAACCTATTCCTTGTGGCATACGAGAAGACCAAGTCCTGAACCCATTGAAAGGAAGAAAGATATAACCCAGTAACAACCCCATAAAAGTTGAAGTGTTCCTAGTGGATTAGGCCATGAATTTAATTCAATCAATATCCAAAACCCCAACACAAAGAAAAGTCCATTTATTCCAAAACACCAAAACAAATTCTTTGCACCTGGTCGAGACAAAATCGGATAACGACCATGTCTTACATAATTATCAGCAAATAAAGTCTTTAAAGATATGAACAGAGTTACAGCAAAATATGAGATATAAAGAGTCGTCTTTGGAGCACTAAGAATGGGAATCAATGCGAACAGGACAACTAAGTGCCAAAGCCTTATATCAATTGTTCTTTCACCTATTTGCATTGAGTTAGAAAACCGACAAGAAAAACTAAGCAAACGATTCTGACAAGCCAAGTAGTTGTTTTATACATTTAATTAGCGAGTAGGAGAAGTAGTAAGCGGGGCATAGTTAAAAGCAAAATGATTTCATGGTTTTCAAGTCATCCTTGAAAGAAATAGTACCAATACCTTTTTCGTCATCTAAACGAAATTCTGCAAATTCTTCATTTGAAGAAAAGGGCGTAAAACTAACCATCAATTTTTTATGATTTAGCACTTTTGAAACAAAGTCTTTAGGATCAGGAACAAAGAGTGCTTCGTGCGTATTACTTATAGCCCAAGCAAAGTATTCAACTTTGCCCTCATCCCATTTAAGTCGAATTCTGCCATTAGACATAATCCTTTTTGTTGCCAAAACCGCCTCTGGGTACGATCCAGTACATCTGAAATACAACGTCGCATCATTATTGAAATTAATTGAAGTTGAATAATTGCTTTCACTAGGTAATAGAAGCGTGCGTATCTTTCTGTTTTCCATTGGATCGTCTCTGGTAAGAATTGCGCTTCTTGGATTGTTTTTTAGATGTTGATGTAGAGAATGACGATAAATAACAGTTCCACTAACTATTAAAAAAATTACGCCAAGAAATCCATAGAAGAGTTTTCGTCCTTTTTCAAGTTCTTTTCTTTCCCAATCAGTTTCTTCCATTAATTAATAACGCTACCTTTCTTCCCTACGCCCTTTCTAGCTGATCTAGTTCAATTAAACATCAATTACTTCACGCGTCGTTCCATTCTCTAATTGATCTAAGGCAAGTCTGATACTTTCTAGTTTCTCTCTGTTTTGTCGATCAATTACTCCTGTCTGAAGAATTTTGTATGCTTCAGCTATTGCAGGTACTTTCACGTAAGGCTTCACTTTTGGAGACAGGCCAATCTCAACTAATTCATTAGCAAGGGCAGGCATAGCAGCCGCTAAAATTAAATGCGCTTCTTCCATTTGAGAAGTAATTGCCTCTTCAGTATTAGCAGGCAAATTTTCTCTTTTTGGTGTGATGGAAGTCATTTATAACTCCCATGACGGCCTACCACTGATGCCCCATTGCCTCCGAGCATTTGCAACCGCTTCAGGTGATGGTGCTTTTGCTGGATGCCCAAGTGGTAAAGCATTCCATTCTTCTCTAGCTTTCTTTTGCTCTAAATATCTTTTCCTGCCTTCAGCCTCACTATTTGCAAGTCTTTTGTCATCAAGTCGTGCAGCTAAGCTCTCACACGCAAGTGCATAGTGTTCATAACCTGCGGCTCGTAGTGCAACAGCATCTTGAGGCATTAATTCATTCTTCTGTAGCCTGGTAGCCGTATCTGCTGGCAAAGCTCCACTTCCTTTCTTACCTGCAAATAAATTCTGGAATAATATTGGCTCGTCATTCTGTAGAAGCATTTGAGCTGCTAGTGGTAGGTCATCTTGCTGCTTTGGAAGAGGAGGGCAAGGTCTTTCTGGGAAGCTCTTAGCCCAAAAGGCTGCAAACTTTTCGGTGTAATCAACTGTTAGAGAGTTCATAGAATAAGTAATAAACTAATTTGTTTTTTATAGAGATTTATTGGGTCTAAATTGACCTAATCTTTTATCCCTAAGTGCTTCTGGACTTGACCCCCCTTGCTGAGCTTTGTGATAAGCCATTTCTGCCCATTGATATGCATACTTAGTGTTAGGCCCAAAGATCTGTAGCCCACATTTAGTACATCGTTGCATCAAGCTTGAAGGATGCATGTATGCTTCCCAATTTGGATCATCCATGCAATCTATTTAGAGGGATAAAGCAACTATAGCAAGTGATCTACGTGGACATTGTATTACATTTGCGTCAACAATTGATTAGGTTTGCTAATTAATAATTAAGCCCTTTGATTTGTCTGCTTAAGTTACCCACGCCACGCTAAATCTACCGAAATTCTGAACCATTACCCCGCCAATTGTCAAATTAATAGTGTTGATTAGTAATACCTAATTTGATAAGAAATAGTAAAGTTAATTGTGCAACGATTTGCAGTTAATCAATGATACTTACGACTTGATTTTGCTTTAATATACATAAGAGCAAAAGCTCTTATCTTTGCTTCGACAATTAACTATGAAGATCAATCGCTATGGAAGGGCGAGGGTCTTAACCTCTGAGGAATTGAATATCCTTCTTCAAGAGATTCCAGAAGGTTCGCATCGCGTCTTGGCTCATCTTCTTAGGAGAACAAGCGCAAGAGTCTCGGAAGGATTGCAACTTAAATGGGGTTACATTAACGACCACTCAATTGTCTTTCCAGCTCCAATTACCAAACAAGCTAAGAAAAGTAGAGAAATACCATTACATCCAGATTTGAAAATTATTCTTCATTCCTGGAAGGCTGATTTTAATCAACCTGTTAAAGCAATGGACTGGGTATTCCCAGGTCAGGCTCCAGGGGAGCATTTAACGCGCCAAAGCTTTGATTATGTATTAAGAAAATCGGCTAAGTCATGCGGTTTTAATGGACTCTCGACTCATAGTTTCAGAAGATCTGCATTGACAGCAGCAAGCGCCAAGAACATCCCCTTGAGAGATCTTATGGAGCTTTCAGGGCACTCTGACCTCGGCACGCTTCAGCGTTATCTAGAGGTCTCTCCTGAAGCTAAAAAGAAAGCTGCCCTAGCTTTTGCATGAATGGGCAATTCTTTTATGAAAGGGCCTCTCTGGGTTCTACGTAAACAATCATTTCCCAATGACTTGTTACGTTAGGAGCCTTCATCCCTGCCTGAATGATGTGCATCCTTAACTCAGGTGGAGATACTATTGGAACAATCTTATTTAAACGTCGACATAAATTCGCTAATTCTCTTTCAATACCCATGAATTGACCAAAATTATTTCCTGTAGTTTAAATGTATTTTTTAAAATGTGAAAAAATTGAGCATTGCTGATACCTAGGGGTGTGTATAGAAGAAAGATCAAAAAGGTAGAGAGAAGATTGTAGTAGTAAGTAATTAGAGACCTTAAAAAGGAACTTAAAAAGGTCTAACACCTTAAAAAGGTACTTTTTTATGTCTGTAATCCCCCTCTGGGACTAAATAGTCTGGAACTTTTTACGTTTTTTACTGACACCCTAAGAAATAGAAGGTTCAGATGATATTCTCTTAATATTGGACTAAAGGAAATTAGCAAAATGCTTGCAATTAATTTAATTAAAAGTACTTTTCAACAAGCAGCTAGTTTTAAGCTAAGGGGATTAATTACATTACCTTTGTTTCTTTGTTGGCTTTGCCTTTATTCGATACCGTATAGCATAGAAAATATAAGCCCACTTTTAATTACTCCCCTTACAATTCTAGGATTTATTCTATTATGTCTCATATACTTTTTCGTTTTTAGAATAGTAGTAAATGCATTGAATTCGATAAAAAATTCAACTAAATTCAAAGTTTCTTTTAACCTTGTTAAAATTTATAAATTATTAAAAGTAGAGCTATTAGTTGCTCTATTTGTAGGGCTTGGTTTTATATGTTTTATAGTACCAGGCTTTGTCTTGTTGAAGAGGTATCAATATGCCTTATTAATTGCTGAGGAAGATTCTCTCGGCCCCTTGGAGTCATTGAGGAAGAGTAAAGAATTATCTATGAATAAGGGATGGGTAGTATTTTTCTCAAATCTTTTCTTCTTCTTTTTAGCATTGATTCTGATTGGAATTACGGAAGCATCAAGTGCGAATCTACCTCTTCATATTATTTTTGATCTATTTAGTACATTTTTTGGATGGATAGTTCCTACCTGCTTGATATATATTGCAAAGGATAAATTGTCCCCAAGCAATCAACCAATTTCATAACGTCTATCTTTTGAAATAAAGGAAAGAAGGTCTACCACCTGTTTGATGAGGAGACCTACAACGACCCACGCCAGTTACGTCTCTATTTCGATAGATACGACTAACAACTTGTCCCAAGTAATCTTTACTATCTCTACATTTAGGAATTTTCTGATAGATCTGATTAATAGAAAACTTCTCACCAATATGTTGCTTCAGGAGAATTAATACAGCTTTTTCTATGGTTTCAGCATCATCAATATCACCATCAGATTTGAGGATCATTTCATAGCGAAGAGTTTCATCATTACCTTTAAATTGATAGAGGTGATTGGAGGGAGCGATCATAGAACGAGTCTTAAGGTATTTCATGTGAAATAACTTTTGCCCTTCATGTTTACCAGCAATCCATAAGCCCCATACATCAGAGCAGCCATTAAAGATAAAAACACTGCCATAGAGATCATCTTTAGAAACATCTCTACGAAAATTTTCTTTATCACCGTCTTGTTTTTTATTTTTTTGAGCTTGATTTCTATTTAAGTGATGAGGGAGCAATATTGTTGCCCCTGTTCTACTTGCAACTTTATTTAGTTCATATACATACAGACCCACTTCAGGAGTATTCATATCACTGCCTTGGCCAAATATTTTTGTAAAGGAATCCAGTATTACGAGATCCCATTTCTCTTTAATGATCTTTTGCTCCATATCGGGAACCATGGAGGGATTGAAGTCCCATTGAATTTCGTGATTAGCTTCATCAAGACTTAAGTCCATGACATCTGCCTTTGTATCAGCATCTACAGGAGGTTCATCACATTGATAAATTAGAACTCGTCCTTGTTGTGCTTGTAACTGACCAAATAATTTGCCTCCATTACTGATAGCCTCGGCAATTTCATAACCAAGAGTTGATTTACCAGTACCACCATCAGCAGCTAGTAGAACAGTTCTTCCTTTAGGTAGGAGGCGATCTATTAAAGGTTCTGATTTAAGGTCTTTGGATTTCTTTAAAGCCCCAAAGGTTTTGTATTTTTTATTATCTTCATTTTCCTCTGCTATTAATTCTAAGACGACATTATTAAATCCCTTTGGACCTAGACCAGATTCCTTTTTAAGAAATTCAAGAGCTGCGGTTCTCTCGGCAGGTTTCTTGAAAGTTTGAATTTGCTCCCATTGAGTTTTGATTAAATGAACAGCATTTTTAGAAGCTTTTAAAAGGTTAAGAGGTTCTTTCTTTTCTTTTCCTGATTTAATGGAGTAGTTATTTTCAAAAGCATTAAATCTTTGCCTTACTTCAGATAGGTTTGGCTGTTTTTCTTTTCGATCTATCTCTTTGAGTGCGACTTTTAAATCGGTGCTGTAATCATGGCCCTCTACTTGTTTGTGATCTCGTGGGAGCTTCTTAAGTATTACTAATCTTTCAAAAGCCTCAGTATGTTTATTAAAGACCCGTTCATTAGACATCAAAGGGCCTCCATGTATGAAGTTGTTCTCTGAGAGTCAAGTCATTTTGTTTTGCAATCTCTATGCAGGCGCAAAGGACTGCTAACTGAGTCCAAGTAGGTTCAAGTGCAATATCTATGTCTGTAAGAATTTCACCGAAGCCAGGAGGTTCTTCTAGGGGGTGAGCAGTAATGAAATTAGTAGCCATTTATGTTGTAGCCCTCTTCGATAGCTGCTGTAGTAACTAACCTGCGAATAATTGCGCTACATTCTCTCCCTTCAGTGAGGGCAAGCGTTTTTAGGAATATTGCAAGCCTTTTGGTACACCTAAAAGAAAGATGTTCAACCATTGGCGCACCAGTAATATCCTGCTTGTAAAAATCAATTTTTTCTTGTTCAGTCACTTAGGTGTTGTGGTCATTGTCAACAAAATAGACATAAAAAAGGGCCTAAGAGTGATCCCAAGCCCTTTAGGGCTAGTTAGTTATTACTTAGGGCTAACTAATTAACAACTCTTAATTGTTATTAGTCTTCAATTGGCTCCTTCTTGGAAGGCAAAGGGGCTTTTCTAACTGGCATCGGCCTTACCTCTCCCTAAGGAGGGCAACCAGGGAGCTTTGTTCAGAACTTCTTCTAAGTTCCAAACAAAGGGGCTATTAGGTGCTTTGCCAATTTGCTTGTAATGGATTTCTTTTTCAAAGAGATCCTTTGAATTAAGCAAAAGCTTACGTGAAATGCTCAGCTCTCTCGCAGCACGAGAAGTTGTGAGCCATTTGGGTCTTAAGTTGTCAGACAAGTATTAAGCGAGTGGTATTGATTTAATTCGCATGACTTCTTGAACAGCTTCGTCTTCTAGTAAACCTATTGCTTCCCATCGGATTGCTTCACGCCCTGAAGTAAGGCGGTCAAGACTTTTGCTGATGTTAGATGCGGATAGGTCAGATTTAGATGAAATGGCATGTGATTTGCCGTTCATCTGGAATCTGTTGAAGTAACGATTCTGTTTTCTAGTCATGAAACTAAAAGGGAGGACAGAGCCACTCATCATCCACACCCATACCAGTTAACGCGTACGACTTAACGTTGTTCGCTGAGGTGTCCGAAAGGTTGATTACTTATAGCACAATTAGGGACAAGTAGTACCAGTTAGTGCTAAATGACTCCATATATAGCGATTGTGCCTATGCCAATTAATTAGGTAAAAAGTCGGATATGCTTCCCAGTTTCCGTAGGTAGGTTTGGTGCCCTCACAAAATATCCATGACAGAACAAGAGATCGAAATGGCAATGGAAAGCCTTTTTGTTGGTGCTGAAAAAGTTAGAGCAAAGAAGCACGTAAACACTCTTTCCAGAAATGTTCACAGAGAATTCACCTCTAGGATTGCTTCTCAAATGTGGGACTTAGAAAAGAGAAATTTTAAAGCTGCCTAGTTAGTCAAATCTCTAAATTTGATAGCTCGTTTCATGGAATCTTCCAGCATTGATTCACTAGACCATTGGGCATAGGCCTGATTATGTACTTGAGTTGTATGACCCATCATTGCGGCCATTTCTGTATCACTCAACTTATAGATCTGATGCCCTCTTTTGGCGTAGCTGTGCCTGAAGGAATAAACCACGACTTTATTCTGTTCCTTTAGTCGTTTCCAGACTTTATTGAACCTCAAATAATTCTTGAAACTGTCTCCTGCGCCACTTGTCATTTTTGGTAAAGGATCTTTCTGTTTGATCCGTTTCATAAGGTTCCATTTCTGTTCCCACTCAGGATGCAATGGGAACAATCTTCGAGGTTTTGTTGTGCCAGCTCCAGCTCGTTTTGCGTAGGTACAAAACATGTATTCCTTGCTATTCTTCCTGACTTCTAAATAGTCGTAGCTAACTTCTATGGGCCTTAAGCCGTATGTGATAGCAAGCTTTATAGCTAAGTCCCACTCCATAGCCCTCTCTCTTAAGCGGTGCTTCTTCTCATAGGTGTCTAGGTCAATCGGTAGTGAGTCAACCAGCTCTAGTAAGTCTTTGTCTTCTATCACAACCGTTGGAGCGGATGCTTGAGCTTGTTTCTCTTTGCTCTTGCGTCCTACATAGTCACCTAAAGAATTTTTAGGAGGTGGTGTCCATGCATCTTCTGGTAGTAAATAGCCCGATTGCTTAGAAACTGCCCAACGTAGAAAAGCTGCTACATGTTGGACTCTGATTTGCCTGCTACGAGTTCCAGGCTCATATTTTTTGCCTACTTCTATTAGTAGGTCGTTTGCATTTGCAGCAGCAACTTCTTTCAGCCTTCTAAAAGTCTTCCCATATTCCTTGTTCCAAGTGTCTTGAGTTACGTCTCCTGCAACTTTTACTTTGAAGGACTCGTATTTTTCCCAAGCATTTAAGAGAGCTTTGGGATTAGCTCTTTTTGCTGTCTTAGGTGTAGCCACCTTGGTCTTTTTAACTCGCTCTACTGCCTCTTCTAGTGAAATACTTTTTCTAACTACTAAGTCATAAATCTCTTCTACGGCTTCTCTGATTTGGGCTGCGTTACCCCTAGACCAAGTAAACCCAAGATTCCTAAAAACTCTTTTTTCACCTTCATAGCGAACAGCAAGATATGATTTTCCACGTATTTCTCTAACTTGCCATTTTGGGCCTACAGAGTCTCTAAGGAAAGTTCTTAGACTTTGCACCCACGGTTCTGATGCTTCTCTGGCTTTCATTTATTTAATTGCCCACTTTGATTTCGACATTGTGCTTATTTAATAGCCCCAAAAGATCTTGATCAGGAGCAAGATTGACTTTCCCCTTTTTCCCATCTTTTAATTCAACAACCGCTGCTCCTGCGTCTATGAAAATTACTATTTTCTCTACATTCCCCTTCTTGACGGCTTGTTTGAACTCGCTGTACTTATAAGTCAAACATTTTCTAAAGAGTGGGGCGCAATATTTTTTTAATTCCTTTTCAGCTCTTGCATAGCTTTTCTCGAACATTCTGTCTGTTTGAAATTCTTCTTTTTGTTCTGGGCTTTGGGAGAACAGTGAGGCAGCACCAAACCCTATTACAACAACAGCTGCACCTCTAACTAACCAAGTCGTTGTTTTATCCATAAGAAATAAGCACTGGGTTGTGGAGTTGCACTCTCTTTGCACTCTCCGTAGTAAGTACATGGTAAATACTTAGCTCTACTTAGGCAATGCCTAGTCTCAAGCCCATTCCAGGCCAATGGGTTGAAGTGTTGCTATAACTAGAGAAAATGATCAGTCTTACTCGTACAACATAGTGCTTTGGGAGCACTAGGTCGCAGGTTCGAATCCTGTCGCCCCGACTAGGTTTTTAAGGAATGGGCGTTTAGGGTTGTCCCCAAAAGTGTCCCCATAAGCTGTCTAAGTACAAGGGAAGAGACTGAACGAAGGTGCTTTTTGTTGACCTTTAAGGTTTTTGATTTCTGTTTCTTGCTGATCTTTACGCCAAAAGAAATAAAGCTGTAAAGGCTGCCTGAAGACTTGAGCTAGATCAGCCAAAAACGAGAAGTAATAACATGTCAATAAAGAAAGCTAGCTTCTTCATTGATACAAAATCAAATAGGTTTATCTTTTCTCTAGCAACTAAAAATCAAGGAATAATGCTTTTAAAAGCTAAACAAAAATTACTTTTACTCAGTTACCTTAAAGATAGGAAAGGTGAAGAAGGGTTCACCGTTGTAGAAATAATAGTTGTTGTAATGGTAATCGGAGTCCTTTCCTCCATTGCAATCCCACAATTTTTGTCTTTCAAAGAAAAAGCAAGACAAGCGGAAGCCGCTGTTCTTGTGTCTTCATATATCAAGGCAGCTAAGTCCTACTTCGCTGAGCATGGCTCTATAGCTAAATATGCCAAACATTTAGATGAATATGTCTCTGTCATAGCCTGTTCACACCCTGAAACGAATATCAAAAATTGTAAAAACAATGTTGGGATGAGGGTAGTAGGCACATCAAATGAATGGCATAGTCCTAGTGCACATCATCACATTAGGATTAGGTTTGATAGTTCCAGGACTCATATTATTGCTGATCCAGTACACGTATCAAAATATTGCTACTTACTAGAAAGTGGTTGTTCAAATAGAGGTTTAGGTGTTTCTGCTTGTTTTAATACTCAAACTGGAGTAAACCAAGTTAATTTATCAAAAGATAAAGGGAAAGCATCTAAAATTAATTGCTAAAAGCCAACCTCGAATTAACTCCTAATTACCGCTTACCAAATAGCCAAGGTCCACAAGATACGCAAGGTAGAGATAAAGGTTTAAACCCTTACGAAAATCCTCCAATTATGGATTGGTCAGAAAAAACCACCAAGGAATCACCACCAGGAATCAATTGTGATTCACCTGTTTATAGAAACAAACCGATGTGCAAATAACTAATTAAGCCAGACTCCAGCGTCTAGCAGTAGAAGCGCTCACGTTATATCTCTCGCCAATTTGTTTCCAGGTGTAGCCCCAGCTACGCATCTTGTTAATTGTTGTAGGTCTACTCTCGCAGGCCCACCAAAGAATCAGGTGTGGCAATAGCAAAATGACAATGCAAAATGCTGCCACACATTTAAGTGTGTTCATTAGTTTGTAGAAATGCTTTTAGTGCCGATGGAGAGCCAACAAGCTCTGCGCTACGACATATCTATTTTACTGATTCTTCTCTTGCTTTCTCCATAGCTTCATAAATTAGTGACCATTCAGCAGCAGTCTTAGGACTACTAATGACCCATCCCATTTCTTGGCAGATAGCATTTGCCGCTTCACCCATCCTTAACCAAGTATCAAGATCAATGTCTGGTTTTTGCCTGAACTGAATACTTGTCGATCTTGGTTGAATAAGACTCTCTACATGCTCTTTCAACCCTTCCATCTTTAAACGCTTTTTCTAATGGGAATAAGAGCCATAATAAAGATATGACTCTTGAATTAACCGACTTAGTACAAGATTTTGTAGCAACAAAGCTTCTTTCAAAAGTCGAGCTCGATTTCTTAGAAGCTGAGCTATGGGAGACTTTTCTGCACATTGGAGAAATAACTTCTCTCTCTGTTGCTCCTCCCAACATTTCTGAAAGCCTGGATTTAGAAAGTGGGGCAAGTTGGTTTTTATGTTGTGCGGCTGTACTTGACGCTACAAGGCCTATAGATGAGCCTCGAGTAAACAAACTATCAACTTTAATAAAGGAACATTCGATTAAATAGATCTTTCTTGGTCAATTAACGTAAATCATCCGAGGCTTTGGGAGCACTAGGTCGCAGGTTCGAATCCTGTCGCCCCGACTAGGTTTCTAAGATCAGTCTCAACGCCCTGCGTGTAGAAATGCGTGTAGGGCTTCTTTCTTGAAAGGGGTTTGAGGCTTCTTTTTACACACGACTTTTAGAAATACAGGTTTTCTTTGCTCTTCTGAGGTTTGCCAACGCTATACTTGGTGTATCCGATAGCAAGGTCGAATCAGCTATCAGTCAGTTGAAAGATTCCAACGGTGCATACTTCCTCAATCCATTTGGTGGAGAGCTAGGCGAGGCACGTTTTGCCAATAGAAGAATGCTCGTTTCTAACAACGTTCCAAGCAATCTCTCTAAAGGAAGCGGTAGCAACTTGAGCGCGATTCTCTACGGTCGTTTCTCTGATCTCCTCATTGGGCAGTGGTCTGGCGTTGAGATAGAAATCGATCCGTTCACAGATTTTGCCAAGGGCACCATCGGAATCCGTGCTTTGACCACTATCGATATAGGTGTTCGCCATGGTGAATCCTTCGGTCTGATTAAGGACGCCATCGCTGCATAGTCGGTGCTTTAAGCGGGGTGGGAGGTTCGTGGTTGGGCCTCCCAAAAGGCAGTTCGTGGTAGTCCTGCCTGGTTTGGCCCCACTCTTTTTCACCACCCCCTCTCTGTTAAAAAACCCCGGTTTTTGCGTCCTATGCGTTTAATGGGTCCTTCCTAAGAGAAACCCGGTGGGTCGTTCGTTCGCGCGGAATTTTCCTAGGCACGGGCTTTTAAAGTAGGGACGACTTAACAACCACAGGTCTTCTAGAGAGCAAATTAAACAGTATTAGCAGCGCTTTAGGAGAAATAAGTATGGACACTTCTATTCCTTTCGCCAGGTCCTGTTATGCCTCTTGCAACGATCACAGAAGCGAGCCGAATCCTTGGTTATAAGTCTCGAAGTCAGATTTATCGAATGCTTAAAGACGGCTGGCTAGATGATTACGTCAGTGAAATTGAAGGCACGAAATATCTGAATTTAAAGCCTCCAGGGAAGCCACCTTTAGGTGAACACATGGCAGGAATAGCTCAATGGAGACCAGACGGCGTATTACACAGTAGTCGTTAACCAAAGGCTTCATATGTTCCGGTAAAAGGGTTGCTGTAACTAATTTTTCTCAATAAAAGTAAACCGTCCATGCTTTTGTTAATTCTCAACTAGAGGCAAGCTGAGCCGCTGCGACAACCCATGAAGAACTGCCAAAGAAGGACCCATTATTGATAATTGGCTACCGATATTAAGGAGATTGAAAGTAATTAAGAATTTGTCTATAGGTTTTTGTGTCAAATGAACACCTAGAGACGCCTACAGATAAAAATCAGAAACGGAGAAGATCATTAAAACGTTTCTATACGCACCCTGAATGGAGCACTGTCAAATTGATCTGGTTGTCCGTCACCTTCCTCATCTACTCCTGCCTCCAGCCCCAAATTTTCAACCAAGAATGTTGCTTGTAATCCTTCCGTATCGTCATCAATTATAAGTTGCGAATCAGGTTTATATACAGCGATTAGCCTGGCATCTGACGAGCTCGCGTCTGTACAAGACAGTAAAGCCTTCATCGTTCCCTCTTCACCTGACCATGAAACAGTGCCACCACATCCTCCTGTATCGCCTATATCAGTAACTGTATCGTCCCAATTTTCGGCAGGAGGTGTCACTGATGGTATGGAAGCTCCATCTACATCCAAATTTGATTTTGAATAATAAACCTGGGAAGTTTCAACAGTACCCCTCATGCCAATGACATTGCTGAATTTAAGATAGGAATGGGTGTAGGTCCCATTGGGAGGCCGATACGTTGTCCCAGCAGTCAAATCAACTGATGCTCTGTTTGTTAGATCAGCTTTTTGACCATTAGGGTTATCTAATGTTTTTACGCAACTGGAGTCATCAAATTCTGAATTGTCTCCACCTGGTAGAGGATCAGATGAGCATATGCCCATTTCATAAATGGTAAGTTCGTAACGTTCTGGAGTGGTGGTGCAATCTTGAGGAGGACCCACTACGTCCTTGCAGTACGTGGGGTCTTGGATGCTTCCACCTGATCTAACTGTTATAGGTAGGGCTATCACACTTAGCACTCCCGTTATTAAAGGGACAATTACCTTTAATTGAAGACAAGCCTGATTATTCATTCACTTCTTTTGAAAAAATCGAGATAACCCTCAACACGATTGTTGCTTCTACAAGCCCAAAGCCTTCATTGCCCTCGAAAGAAGAAGGCCTTGGATCAGTAATTGCTTGCCTGTCGAGGTCCAAAGAGAAGAGTTCTTTCTTTCAATCTAGATCGCCTAGTCAGGTTTTCCTGAGAAAGAAACAAAGGTTTATTCTGAGAAATTCTTGCCGGGGAGCCTGCAATACAAAAGCGAGTGACTCGTGAATACAGGGGGCGTTGTATGCGCTATCCATCCCCCGGCAATAATTAAATAATCAAGCCGCCACTTTCACAGGTATTACTCCCTCATCAAACTGATCTGCAAGATCTTTAGTTTTGAATCTGGAGTAGGCCAAAAGGTGCGTATCCAATTCGTGCCCCATTGCTTCAGCAACCTGTTTGGGTGCTCTATAGGTTCCATCTACCTTTGGTCGGTTGTGTCCGTAATAGGCATATCGATGCCTAAAGCTATAAGGGGTCAACTCCTGATTTTCTCTAGCCACTTCCTTTCGAATGGCTTCCCACACCTTGCGACGAGAGAGGTAAGACTTGCATCTATCCCCTGCATTCCCTGGCTCACCTAAAGAAGGCAACAAGTTTTTCCCCTCTTGCTCGCATATACACAGTTGCTCCTTCAAATTCCAATTAACAGGACCATCAACATCATGTACAAGCAAGGGATATAAACGCCTTGCATCAGTTGTTTCTCCTTTCTTTCCACCCTTAGATTTTTCATAATTAGACCAGATCTCTTGGCCTCCGTTCCTTGTATGTAAGTAGCGGAGGTCTTCTGGTCTTAAGCCATAAACAGCCATGCACTGAAAGGCAAAGCGCCACTTACAACCGTTCTCATCTTCAGGGAATGAATCCAACAGCCTGAGTATCTGAGCATCAGTGAGTGGATAGCCAATTCTCTTTTTAGTCGTAACGACATCTTTATCTGTAACTGCCGGCGGCAACCATATGGATTCAAACTTTTGCTCCTGTACGCAAAATCTGAGGAACCCATAAAGCGCTAATCGCATGTGGCGATGCATTGGCGTTCCTGCTTTCCATTTCTTCAACGCAATTTTGGAAAGCGCAGGTCCATCTTTTGGACTCTTTGAACTCTTAAGTGCTTTAAGCGCAATTTGAAAAACGGGGTCATATTTACTCTTCCAAGTTGAATCTTTTACGCGATCTTTTTTGTGCTCTCTATATAAATTGATCGCACTATCCCAATCAGTTTTATTTTTGCTGGAAACAGTATGAGCAATATTGAAGCAACTTCTAATTTCTAATTTTCTGTCTGACTCTTCATATGCTTTCGCAGCAGCTCTAATTCTTAGAAGTGCATCGGGCCATGACGCTTCATTCCATGCGTAGGGAATAGTGACGTCAGCAATACGGACACTCTTTTTCCAAACTTGCACCCTCATGCTTTCTTTTCTGCATGGCATCACAAGCCAACCTTTAGGGCATGAAGCTTTAACTGCCTTCCTAAATTCTTTGACCCAAGCAGGCTGAACTTCTTTAGAAGGCATCAGGATTCTCCTTCTTAAGTTCTCTCATGCGTGAATGGCAGCTCTCAGGAGACCATCTATTCCTTATGGCTCCTAAAAGATCAAAAATAAATTCATCAGGACAATCCAATTCTTCCTGCAATTCATTCAGTTCATCTAAGAAGAAATCAACAGTCCGAGTGACTACGCCTTCGCTTTGTTCTTTGGTTGGTGTCCACTTTTCAATCAAAAGAGCACCGGGTCGTAACTACACTCTTTTTACACACGGATGCGTGTAAATGCAAGCGAAAGTTGTGTCTAGTCTGCGTATCATTGCAAAACTTCTTAGCCCCTGATTGAAGTTATAACTAGGAAAAGCTCAGTCTCACTGGGTCCGTACCAGGGCTTTGGGAGCACTAGGTCGCAGTTACAAATTTTCTTTGTAAATCAATATTAGGTAATCTTTTTTGAGTATTGCCTGATGAAATCTTTTCTCTAAGCCAACAAGATAGCGGGGTCATAGTTATGCCTAGCTCATCTGCTAGGACTTTTAGTGCTTTCAAGTCTGCTCCATAACCTGCTCTTTCTATCCAGCTAGCCATTAGTGCAATATCGTGTTCAATGAAATTAATAAGTTTGCGCGGGACCATTGAATAGCGTACTGATGTAGAGTCCTTAGCATTTATTTTTTGCCAAAGAGCTGCCATTTCTTGTCCAGTCATCTCTTCTCCAGCAATATTCATTGATTCTCCCCAAAACTTTTGGGGATTTTCAAAAACAGCCCTTGTCCATAGTCCAACATCATCAACTGCGATGGTTTGCCAAGCTTTGTCTTTGTGGACAACTCCAGGGAAACTTGATTGAGAAATCTGCACACCAGGAAGATCACTATCGAAATTTTCGAAGTAGCTAACAGGTCGAAGAATTGTCGAAAGTTTGTTTAACCCATTAATCAAGATATATTCCTCAATACTCCACTTGCTTGTGAAATGTCCAGGCGCTGGCTGACTTTTCAGAGGGTCTTTGGGTTTGCATACTGAACTAAAAACAAAGTGCTTTAATGTTCCCAAGTCAGCAAGTTTTTTCACTACGTCTACTAAGTTTCTCCCTTGCTCTATCTCATAATCACGAACCATGCTTCCACGGCCAAATATCCACCCTTTTGTGGGAGTCGTATTGCCAAATATTCCATAAACCCCTGAAAAAGCTCTTTCTAAGCTTTCTGGTTCCAGGAGATCTCCTTGGACAATTTCGACATTTGGCAACTTGGCCAAAAGCTCAGCTCGCTTACTAAAGGGAGAACGAGTAATTGCTCGAATCCGAAAAATACCATTTTTGGACAAATGCCTTACGACTGAAGATCCCTGTCGACTGGTGGCCATTGTTACTGCAATAACAGGCCTTAAGCTTTCTTGATTATGCTTCTTATAACTAGATGAATTGCTTTGAAAAAAAACAGCCCGAGAAGAGAAGTTCAATTGTTAAGAAAGATTGCGTTTATTGTTGCGGAATGTAAAGCATTTTTCTCTTAACCGCGAGGCTGCTTTGGGCACTAAGCGGCAGCTTCGAACCCTATTGTTCCGACTAGGTTTTCAAGGAATAGGGCTTTGAGCGTTCCCGCAAAACTCCTGCAAAAGGTAAGTAAGATCACTGGAAATAAAGGGATCTAACGGACTGCTGAAAAAGTTCTTAAGATGTTTCTACTTTTAAGTTCACAGTGAAAAAAGTTCTTCCATTAGTTTTCGCACTTTCAATTAGTGCTGGTCCTGCACTTGCTTGGGGATGGGGTGGAGAAGGCGATTGCCCTTTCTCGAAAGACAAATCCAATCAAGAGACCAAAACTGAGCAAGTAGAAGAGTCAGAAAAGAAGTAGGTCTTGAAGATAAGAGAAGGCTGGTTGATTAACCCAAGTAGGGCATGGGCCATGAGGTTTTACCAAAACCCTCACCATCCTTTTCCGCATGTATATATTCACCGAGCTTTTTGCAAAAACTTATTTCTGCATGGCATTACTCCAGACGTGGTAATTATTGAAAGTAAAAATCTTCCTAGATCAGAAGCGATATCACTTTGGGCTGAATTATTGAAGGAAGGCTGGCAGAAAAGTAAACCGTTATGGCTCTACTAACGAAGACTGTCTGAAAACTTGAGCCAGATCATCTACGTAAAGTATGTTTTGTGTAATTGGGAAAAAGACGTAAATGCCAACAGTAGAAGCAGCAAATTCAGCAGTTGGTACCTTTAGCTTGATTTTGTTTATAGGCTCAACTCTTTATTTAGTTTGGATGTTCCAAAAGTTTTTCAAGAAGAAGGATTCTTAGCTGCCTGAAGTCTTGCGCTAGATCAGCCAAAAACGAGAAGTATTAACTTGCTAGTGATAGCTTTATTTCTTGTTTTTCCAGCCGAACATCTTTGCCATCTTTCCAGTTAAAGCAAAATAACCAATTGCTCCAACAAATAATCCAAAAGCAATCAGGTTGGGAACGATACCACCAATAACCTGAGCTTCTCCAAAAGTAAGAAACGTAATCACAACAAAAATCCTGGCCCAGTTATCAGCAAAGTTCATTTATCCACTGCAATCTTCATCTTTCGGTAATTGGAGCCAACCGGTGGTCCATTTTGAACGAGTCTTGAGTTCATCCCACGAAATTCGAATCAGAATGTCTTTGTTATTGATGGGAAATAGCTCGACCCACCGTTGATCTTTTTTGCCTCCAAATTGTTTAACCTCAAAATGGCGATAGCCCTCCCTTTTAAAAGTTGAAGTCCAAGCTTGGTTAGGTGGCCATCTCATATTCCCTTTCTAGCTGATCTATGAAAAAAGGGCTGGCACTAGTCCAACCCTCTGTAGATCAATCGGCTGTCAACCTTATATATTCTCCAGACTTCTGCGAGCCTTGACTTGATTACTTGCTGGATATGAAAAAACTTTTCATGCTTGAAAACAAATTAGATCCATTGAAGAAGGAGAAAGCAGTTTTCTGATCCTTTTGGGTGGCGAGAGCAATCTGCTCAAGTTTCTCTAGACGTTCGTTTTGTAAAGCTATGTGCTCATTTTGTTTCGCGACTAACTCTCTTAGCTCTTGGTTTGATGACTGAAGTGCTTTCTTCTCATTCCTACTAATCAAGGTTGGTTTGTTAATTTTGCCCAACTTGAAAACAAAGCCAGCACGACCAGACCAGGAGCTATCACTTCCTTGGTAGTCCTGCTTAGCAGGGATAATAGAAGCTGCATAATTGAGCGTTAATCGTTCATTAACTTTTGAGGCACAACCACCAGAGATTGCATTACTGCCACTGTGCATCCCAAAGCCAACACCACATGATAGTGGTGAGTCGTCTGGAACCGTTGGTAATCCAGTTAAAGCAGCACTTAAAGCACCAACATTGTCGATGGACTGTTCAACGTCTCTACCATTGATTAATAACTTAGTTCCATTGCTGTAATCAATGGGGATTGCATTACCACCTGCATCAGTCGCCCAGACTTTTTGTCGTCCATTTTCTTCTTTTGTATGCCAAGAATTTTCTCCAAGGTGAATACCACCATTGTCTTGCCTAATCAGATTAGTGCCGTTAGCAGTAGTGATTTCTCCATCGACTCTTACAGCACCAGGGACGTAGACAGTGTCACTGCTAGTTCCTAAGACCACTTGATTATTGGCAGTCGTTCTAGCACCATTCCCGATCGCTGTTGAATTAGTATAAGCTGCTCTTGATCCATAGCCTAACGCAGTTGATCTGCTATTAGTAGCTCTTGCATCATCACCTACCGCAGTTGAATAGTGACCTGTCGCTTGTGCTGCATCGCCTAAGGCGATAGACGCCACCCCATAAGCCTTTGCTCCTTTGCCTAACGCAGTTGATCTGCTCTTAGTAGCTCTTGCACTATCACCTAACGCAGTTGAATAGTAACCTGTCGCTTGTGCTGCATAGCCTAACGCAGTTGATCTGCTCTTAGTAGCTCTTGCACCATCACCTAATGCAGTTGAATAGTGAGCTGTCGCTTGTGCTGCATCACCTAAGGCGATAGACGCCACCCCAGAAGCCTTTGCTGCATAGCCTAACGCAGTTGATCTGC
>QCPL01000005.1 GCA_003212515.1 Prochlorococcus sp. AG-436-M02 | reverse complement strand
TAGTCGGCCAATTTGCTGACGAACCACATCTCTAGCATTAGTAACTTCAATAATGAGCATATGAACAACCCAAGTAAATAAACCTTATCTGCAATAGGGGTCCAAAATCTCTTCTAATTCAAAAACAAGGGTAGAAGAAATCAATCTAGACAATGGCATTTGACTCTTCCCACCACCCAATTGAACTTGAACTGCCTCTAAGGCCTTGCGAGCAGCAAGAGTTGGGCCATCTTTAAGGTTTACTTGACATTCAACAGCAAGAGCTTCTGCTAAGCCAGCATTCCCCAAGTAAAGATTCCACTTCTCAATTTGTATATACAACCGATCAGCAATTAAGGCCTCTATCTCGCGTAATTGCTCTAAATCAGCAGTCATAAGCATCAAGAAAATAAGAATGTTTTATTCCTTCTGAAGGGAATCCTCAGATGGAACGGGTTTTCTAATAATGACGTAAACAAGATGAGACATCAGAAAAAACAACCAGATGCCTGTAAACCATCCCAAATGCGTCCAACTATGTCGAATCTGTTGAGCCAGCCAAAGACCACTATTTGTGGCTGCGAAGGCCATGCCATGAATAGTGAAATTGACTATTCGGGAAAAATGTAAGTAAAGAGGATCATTTGGATCCCCATTGCCATACCACCTAAGAGGCATTTGAATTTTGTATTAATGTGGTCTTTACGTCATCTTATAGTTGACGAAGAGGATCTCAAAACTCTTAACTAAAATCATATGCGCCTGTAGCTCAGCGGATTAGAGCATCTGACTACGGATCAGAGGGTCGGGAGTTCGAATCTCTCCAGGCGCGTTTTAAAAGTTTTTAATGTGATCAACACATAAAAAGGGAAATTAAGAGGGATTTTTCTTAATGATTGCCAAGCTTTGTTTACTATCTCATAAGTAACTCCATAAGGAGACTATTAACTTGATTTCGATTAGTTCAAATCTAGAAAGTACCGATCCAGACATATCCCTTCTGATTAGTAAGGAACTCTTAAGGCAACAAACCCATTTGGAGTTGATAGCTAGTGAGAATTTTGCATCCAAGGCAGTTATGCAAGCACAAGGGACTGTTTTAACAAATAAATATGCTGAAGGTCTTCCCGAGAAAAGGTACTACGGAGGATGCGAACATATTGATGAGATTGAGAAGCTAGCTATATCTAGAGCAAAATCATTGTTCGATGCAGCTTGGGCAAATGTTCAGCCTCATAGTGGTGCTCAAGCAAATTTTGCTGTCTTTCTAGCACTGCTTAAACCAGGTGACACAATCATGGGAATGGACCTTGCTCATGGAGGTCATTTAACCCACGGTTCCCCTGTAAATGTCAGTGGGAAATGGTTTAAAGCAGTTCATTATGGAGTAGATCCCGATACCCAGATCCTAAATATGGAGCAAGTTAGGGAAATTGCTCTTCAACACCGTCCCAAATTAATAATTTGTGGGTACTCTGCTTATCCAAGAACTATCGACTTCAAGGCATTCAGGGCTATAGCAGACGAAGTAGGGGCTTATTTATTAGCTGACATGGCTCATATCGCAGGTCTTGTAGCAACAGGAATACATCCCAATCCAGTGGTTGATTGTGATGTAGTGACAACTACTACTCACAAAACCCTTAGAGGACCTCGAGGTGGATTAATACTCTGCAAAGACGAAGAATTTGGGAAAAAGTTTGATAAGGCTGTTTTCCCAGGGAATCAAGGCGGTCCTTTAGAACATGTGATTGCAGCAAAAGCTGTTGCATTTAAGGAAGCTCTCCATCCAAGCTTTACAGGATATATCAACCAAGTAGTATCTAATGCTAAAGCATTAGCAAAACAGATTCAAGCCAGAGGCATTGCTGTAGTTAGCAAAGGTACTGATAATCATATTGTGCTTCTTGATCTCAGGAGTATTGAAATGACAGGGAAAGAAGCAGATTCGCTTGTTAGCGAAGTGAATATAACAGCTAACAAAAATACTGTTCCTTTTGACCCTGAATCCCCTTTTGTTACGAGTGGGCTAAGACTGGGAACTGCCGCATTAACTTCAAGAGGTTTTGATAATGAAGCTTTTGTTGAAGTAGCTAATATCATAGCTGATCGTCTTTTGAATAAAGACAACTCTTCAATCAAAGAGCAATGCAAACAAAAAGTTTTTGAGTTATGTAATAGTTTCCCTCTTTATAATCCAATTAAAAACAATCAATCTTGACAAAGAATAAAAGTAATAAAGGGGTTGAAATCCTAGCTATCGGGACAGAATTATTGCTAGGCAATATAGTAAATAGCAATGCTCAATGGCTTGCGGATCAACTTGCAATAATTGGTTTAGCCCACTACAGACAAAGTGTTGTTGGAGATAATATGAAACGACTCAAAGAAATAATTATTGAGTCATCTCAAAGAAGTAAAATTTTAATAACTACAGGTGGATTAGGTCCCACACTTGATGACTTAACTACAGAGGCAATTGCTCAATCATTTCAAACTAATCTCGTAGAACATAAACATATTTTAGAGGATATCAAAAAAAAATTTAATGATCTTGATAGCTTGCCTAAAAGCAATCTAAAACAAATCCTTTTGCCAGAAGGGGCAAAAGTTCTACCGAATCCATTAGGGACTGCTCCAGGAATGATATGGTCTCCAAAAGATAACTTCACAATAATTACCTTTCCTGGTGTTCCATCAGAAATGAAGAAGATGTGGGAAGAGACTGCTAAACCTTGGCTTCTAGAAAATCATCCTTCTGGAAAAACCTTCACCAGTAAAACAATTAGAGTCGCAGGCATCCCAGAGTCTGCTCTAACAGAAAAAATTTCCGATTTACTTACTAAAGAGAATCCCACAATTGCGCCTTACGCATCTTTAGGGGAGGTAAAATTAAGAATTACAGCACAAGCTAAAACTACTCAAGAAGCTAATAAAATTATTAAACCTATTGAACATGAATTAGAGAAAAGGATTGGGCTAAATATTTTCGGGAGAAATAACGAAAGCTTAGCTTCAAGTGTTGTTGACTTGCTAAGGGAAAGACGAGAGACAATCTCACTAGCTGAATCTTGTACTGGAGGTCAACTTTCATCCGCCTTCACTTCTATCCCAGGGGCTTCAGATGTCTTTCTTGGTGGGATAATCGCATATAACAATTTCATTAAAGAAAATATTTTAAAAGTACCTATTAATCTTTTACAACAGCATGGCGCTGTGTCTTCACCTGTAGCAAAATCTATGGCAAATAAAACAAGACATTTATTTAATAGCGATTGGTCTATTGCGATCAGTGGAATTGCAGGGCCAAGCGGTGGCAGCAACAGTAAGCCTGTAGGAAGAGTAGAAATATTTATTTCCAGTCAAAATTTGCAGAAATCTTTTCAAGAGAATTTTGGCCCTCATAGGTCAAGGGCTTGCATACAAAAATTGAGTGTTGTAAGAGCCCTAGATAGACTTCGTTTATCACTGCTTATGCAAAGCTAGTGTCTATAAATAAATGGAATTAATTTGTGAGCTCAGAAACGCTCTATGACAAGATTTGGGATCTCCACAGAGTAAGAGAACTTACTGGAGGCTCCACACAGCTTTTTGTAGGCTTGCATTTAATTCATGAAGTCACAAGTCCTCAAGCATTTTCTGCGTTGGAAGAAAAGGGGCTTTCAGTACATTCCCCAGACAGGACTATTGCTACCGTCGACCATATTGTCCCTACTACGAATCAAGCAAGACCATTTGCTGATCCATTAGCCGAGCAAATGCTCCAAACACTTGAATCAAACTGCAAAAAAAGTGGGATCGAATTGTTCAACTTAGGATCTGGCTATCAAGGAATTGTACATGTCATTGCTCCAGAAGCAGGTTTAACTCAACCTGGCATGACGGTTGCATGTGGGGACTCACATACCTCTACTCATGGTGCTTTTGGAGCTATTGCCTTTGGTATTGGAACAAGTCAAGTTCGAGACATTCTTGCAAGTCAAACCTTAACTATGAAAAAACTCAAGGTTCGACGTATATTTTTTGACGGAGAACTTCAAAAAGGTGTTTTTGCTAAAGATTTAATTCTCCATGTAATTCAAAAACTTGGAGTAAAAGATGGAGTTGGTTTTGCCTATGAATTTGCAGGACCTGCAATAAAAAAACTATCTATGGAAGAAAGAATGACTATATGCAATATGGCCATAGAAGGTGGAGCAAGATGTGGCTATATAAATCCAGACCAAGTGACTTTTGATTATCTTAAAGGAAGAAGATATTCCCCAAAAGGTGCAAATTGGG
This sequence comes from Prochlorococcus sp. AG-436-M02, assembly GCA_003212515.1. Classification (GTDB taxonomy): domain Bacteria; phylum Cyanobacteriota; class Cyanobacteriia; order PCC-6307; family Cyanobiaceae; genus Prochlorococcus_E. Next base: position 85,682 of record QCPL01000005.1, on the reverse strand, counting down.
ACCTAGCAATTAAATGGTGGGAGTCACTCTGTAGCAATGAAAGTGCAATATATGATGATGAAATAAAGTTCAATGCTTCTGAAATCGCTCCCACTGTTACATGGGGCATTACTCCTGGACAATCAATAGCAATAAATTCAACCATCCCAAATCCAGCATCTCTAGATCCAGGAGAACAACAAATTGCCTTAGAGGCTTATCAATATATGGACTTATCCCCCGACAGGTCAATAGAGGGATTACCAATAGACGTTTGTTTTATTGGTAGTTGCACAAATGGACGGTTAAGTGATCTTCAAATAGCAGCAAAAATAGCCAAAGGCAAAAAAGTAGCACAAGGAGTCAAGGCTTTTGTGGTACCTGGTTCAGAAAAAGTTGCTCAAGAAGCAGAAGCAGAAGGATTAGATGAGATTTTCAGAAATGCTGGTTTCGAATGGAGAAAACCTGGCTGTTCGATGTGTCTTGCAATGAACCCAGATAAGCTTGAAAATGATCAAATTAGTGCAAGTTCAAGCAACCGAAACTTTAAAGGGAGGCAAGGATCCTCAAAAGGGAGGACTTTATTAATGAGTCCCGCAATGGTTGCCGCAGCGGCTATTTCAGGGTGTGTGATAGATGTCAGAAAACTCTTTTGTTGAAAGCACTTCTTACAAATCTTAAATTAATGAACAAAGTACCACTATTCCCAACAGGACCTATTCACAAAGTAGAAGGGACATGTATTTACCTGACTGGAAATGATATTGATACCGATCGTATTATCCCTGCACGTTTTCTAAAATGTATAAGCTTTGATGACCTTGGTAAAAGCGTATTTGCAGATGATCGTATTGAGCAAAAAGGATTACACCCTTTTGATCAAATCAAAAATCAAAAAAGTTCAATCCTGTTAGTTGATAAAAACTTCGGATGTGGATCAAGCAGAGAGCATGCACCACAAGCTCTAATGAGATGGGGAATAAGAGCAATTATTGGCCAAAGTTTTGCAGAGATTTTCTATGGTAATTGCCTATCTATAGGTATACCTTGTGCCAGCATTTCTGAATCTTGCATAAAAAGCTTAACTAAAGCAATTGAATTTAAGCCTGAACTACTTTTCACTTTAGATATTGATTTAGAACAAATCATTTGTGAACACCAATCATGGCCACTAAAAATCGAATTAGGCATGAGAGAAATGCTTCTATCTGGGAAATGGGATGCAACCACTAATCTGCTTCAAGAAAAAGAACAAATCAATAGGATTAAAAATAGTATTCCTTATATAAATGACTTTAATTAATCATTTTATGAAAATTAGAATTCTTCAGGTATACCATTATAATTAAATCCATTTAAACGAAAAGATAGCCCACCTGAGTCATTCTTAAAATCATAAAAAAGACCAAATTCGTAAGCTCTTCTTTGCCACATTATGGATAATTTAGAATTAATAGATTTACCATAATTTTCAGAGCTCGAATCAATATTAAATTCTTGAACGTTTTTTGCAATGATTGGTCCAACTAATTGCTGAGTAAGACCTATCTTCAACTTGACCAAATCGTTCTGATTATCAAATTTAAAAGGGCTTTCACCTGATCTAAATGTATAGGAAGGGATAATTGATAATTTTGTATAATCAAAATACTTTTTCTTCAAATTCCCAAATGTTATTTCAGGTCCTAAACCGAAAGTCATATAAGATTGTGAACGACTACCCTCATAAATAAAACTAGACACATTAAAAATACTATTTAAATAAAGTCCTGGATTTATTGATTTTGGGGAGTAAGGTGAATTGTTATATTTAGGTCCCTCTTTTTGATTAAACTCTTTAAGAGGATATTTAATATCTAAGTCATAAGTCAAGCTAGATCTCCATAACGAAGAGAGTTCTACACTTGACAATTTTTCTGCTTGATATTTAGCCAATCCAGTACTGAATTTATCTTTATATTCAGTCTTACCAGATTTCCAAAAACTATCTCGACTCAGGCTAAGACCATAAGCAGTATATATATCTGCACTTCCTATAGATCCATTAAAAACTTTATCTCTATATAATCCAAAAAGACTTAAGTCTAATTCTTTAAACTTTTTAAAATTCACTTTTCTTGTTAATTCTGCAGAAAACCTTGATCCATTAGCAAATCTTTTGCTATTAAATGTACTAATATCTCCTACGATATTATTATCCCAATTAAAAATCTTGCCTTGCAGTTCAGCCTCTAAACCAAATAAATCATCAAATTTAGTAGGAGTTGATACTTTACTACTATTAACTGAAAAACCATCTTTAGGATAAGATGATGTTTTACCTTGTATTGATCTTTGAATTAAATACTGCGGCTGAAGTGACAATATATAATTATCACTTAACCTAATAGGATTGAGTTGTCTACCTATAAAAATACCATCTTTATCATTACCATCAATGCCAAAAGTCCATTTTCTTCTTACTTTCCAGTTTTTACTAAGTCTAAAGCTCCTATTCCCAAGAGGTAACTTTAGTTTATCTTCGAAAATAAGATAGCTTTTTTTTGCAGTAATCATTGCATCTTCTACTTTCCCATCATTTGCTATTATTTCAACCTGGGAAGATTCAATTCGTATTTGAGCAGGGTTAAAAGGATCATTAGTGAAACTAACTTTGTTTGCTGAAAGGCCATCTTGGTTGAGGAGAATCTTCTCTGCTTTTATACGCCATTTATTTATAGAGTTCTTTTTACTCTTAGCATGTTTTATCATCTCCATATTTTGATCAAAGCCTCCTTGAAGAATAAAACCATCGATCAATTCAACATCTCTAATTGAATCTTCACCCTTATCAATAGAATAAACTTCATTAGAAGTTATGATTTTGGTTAAATTTAAATCTTTAGCAATAAGCTTTAAATCAATTACTCCAAATACATTATTAAAATTACCATTCTTTTCTTTTAGGCTATATCTAAAAGAATTAGCAGAAAATTTAGTTTTACCCTTACGGAAATAGACATTTCCTGATGCAAAAATAGTATTTTTTGATTTATCAATTTCAATTTTATCTGCCTTCAGAATACCCCCATGCAAAACTGCCTTTGCATTTCCCTCCGCAACAAAGAGGTTCTCATTTTCCCAAGATTGACTATCAGAGATAATTTCCAATTCGACAAAAGGTGCACTTTCTAGATTCTGGGAAATCAAGTAAATTTTAGATCTTTCATCAATCAATGAATCATTAGGCTGAATATCAATCTCTTCAAGATCTAAGTCTTCTTTTCTTAAATAAGCGTTAAAAACTACATCTTCTAAATCAATCGGGGGAAGAAGAACCTTTTTTCTAGAAGAAAAATTACCTGTAAGCCTATTCGAAGCAAAACTTGCTTCGAAAGGTATAAAAAGAAAAAAGGCCACAGATATGCAGCCTGTAAGCAATCGCATAAAACTATAGTCGCCAAAATAAACCTTTCGACGAGCAATCGAATGACATTAAAAACTAATATTGATCTGAATTAAACCAATATTAGTTTAGTTGAAATAAGTAGCAAGACTAAATTATTTAGTCCTGAGGGCTTTCAAGATCCTTTCTTGCTGGTGTTCTTGCTGGGTCACTAGCCAAGAAGCCAAAGAGGAAAACACCAACAAAAAAGAAGACGACCGTGTATACGGAAATCTTTAGGGCAAGCATGACTAGCTAATTTAACTATGGAAACAAGTGTATCTTATGGGTAGTTGCACCCAAAATGGCCCAATTATTACCTTGGATTGAAATGTTTCTATGCTGTTGAGCTTAATAATAAGGATTTCTTTGGGATTGCTTGCAAGTCTTAATCATCATGTTCATCCCAAGGATCCTCCAGGCTCTTATTAGGCGGGCCAAAGGCTGTATAGAGGCCAAAGCCAGTTAAACCTAACAAAAGCACCACAATAGTTACAGCTAATGAAAGAGCGGGAGTTGAAGTTTGCATCAAATCTTTCTACAGGTTGTAAACCTTAGAGGGTATTTCACATACAATATCCAAAATCAATCATTAGCTGAGGCTCGAAACTCAAAATGGGACAAAAAACCCCTCTTGGCTCACTCCTTAAATCAATTGGCAATTCAGGTCAAGGCAAAGTTGTAGCAGGCTGGGGAGCAGTCCCCGTAATGGCTCTGATTGGAGTATTGCTGCTTGTTTTCCTAGTAATCATGCTGCAAATTTACAATCAATCCCTTCTATTACAGGGCTTCTCAGTTGATTGGAACGGGGTGAATTAAGTCAGCATTATCCAACTCAAGCTGTTAGCCAATGAACATCTTTGGAGTAGGGCTGCCTGAGATAGCAGTCATAGCTGCCCTTGCTTTGGTTATTTTTGGCCCCAAAAAACTTCCTGAGCTGGGAAGGAACCTTGGGAAAACACTTAAAACACTTCAGAAAGCTTCATCAGAGTTTGAAAGTGAATTCCAAAAAGCTGTAACCAATACAGACGATATTGGTAATGAAGCTGCCCCTGAGCTAAAAACTCAGGTGGATTCCTCTGAACAAAATAAGAAAATATAATTTCAGTAATTCTCTTAGAGCAACTAAATGGATTCAGGTGATTTCCGGTTATTAGCTGGCCTTGGTAATCCTGGTTCAAAATATGAATATACTCGACACAACATTGGATTCATGGTCTTAAAAAAGCTTGCCCATAAAGAGTCTGCTGTTTTCAATATGAACAAAAAGCTTCATGGTCAATTAGCGTCTATTCAAAATGGTCCCAGAGCAAGAAGACTATTAATGCCAAGTACTTACATGAATGAAAGTGGGCGATCCATTAATGCAGCAATGAAATGGTTTGAACTAGACATCACTCAACTTCTCGTAATTGTTGATGACATGGATTTACCATTAGGAAAATTAAGGCTGAGAGAAGAAGGTGGTTCTGGCGGGCATAACGGTCTTAAAAGTATTATTACTGAGTTAGGAAGAACAGATTTTTGCCGATTAAGAATAGGCATTGGTCCTCCATCAGAAATTGTGCATGAACGAAAAAACAAAACGGTAAGTCATGTTCTAGGAAAATTTACAAAAAAAGAAAGTTCAATAGTCGATATTGTTTTTGATAAAGTAATAAAAGGATTGGAAATAGTTCAGGAATTTGGGTTAGAGCGAGGGATAACTTTTATAAATTCATATGAATCCGAAATATAGATATAAGCCAATGAACAGACCCCCTGCAACTACAGCTCATATAAGAATAAATAGACAAAGCTTTGCAAGCAAATCGATTGAAGGGGAAGTGTCTGCAGGTGGCTTTAATTGGCAATTTAATTGGCAATTTAGCAATGATCAGTTATTAGTAGAACCACCACTTGGTAGAGCACTTATCCAAGATGCACTACTGCGTTTTCTAGTTAAAGCTGATTACTCTCTAGAGACTGGAGGTGATTATCATTTCACAATCAGATCCAAATTCTAAAGTCAATAGATTTTGACCATTCCAGTTTTATTTTAAAATAATCTTCTATTAGAATTAATGAGACAACTACATCTATATTTTTTGGGGTTAAAATTAATCCTTTTGGAATAAATTGCATGAAAGACTTTGGAGGAAATATTTCCAAATACCTTTCACGCGCTCGCAAGGTCGTCATCCTTTCATCAACAAGCTTTACAGGGTCAATTCTCGCCGAATGAAGTTCTGAATACCAATATTGACTAGTTGTTCCATTACCAAGAAGAATTAATTCAACTGAATGTTCTTCTCTCCAATGATTTATTAAATTAATAACAGATGAGTTTATAGATATTTTCCCATCTATAGCAATAGCATCATCAATATCTGCTAATAGTAATCCACATTTCTTATTCCCTGGATCAATTGCAATTACCTTTTTCATGAAAAAATTAGTCTATATAGGTTGCTTCAATACTCTTAATCTTACAGAAACTTTGTCTGCTGTATCACTATTACTTGTAGAGATACTATCTAATTTCAAAATGCTTTCTTTTTTGAACTCCAATTGATCAAAAAGCTTCTGCAAAGAATTAGAGTCAACTTGTATTTCTGTAGTAAAAGCACCTCTTCGCTTAACTTCAGCAAGAGTCGATGCAAGTAGAATTTTGATTTGCTTTTGAAGAAAATTTCTCGTGAGCTTAATATTCCTTATATTTAAACTTGCTATTATTTCACCTTTACGAACAATATTTTTATTAGGAAGTGCTTCAGGGAAAGCATATACAAAACCTTCTCCTAATAAAACATTACTTGCAGAACGAATATTTATAACCCATTCTCGCTTATCAGAAATCTGATCCTCTAAACGCTTAATATGATCTCGTCTTACTAGAACTATCCTTGAAATAGGTTTCTTGCCTGGTTTAACCCTAATAAATGCATTGAAATTTACCTTACCCAATATATTTTCGATCTCCTCTTTTGCTTTTGATTTATTTTCTAACTTTACTGTAAAAGTTCCAAGACTTTGTCCACTTGCAATGACAACTTCTCCTTGACGGAAAGCAAATAAATCTTTCCCAAGTTTCACTAACTCTGTCTCAGCCTTTTTAATCTTCAGCTCTAATGTTTCTCTTTGTTTTTTTAAAGGCAACAAAGCCTGTTTGCTCTCTTTTAACTTGGCCTGAATATCATCTAATTCAAATAATCCAACCCTAAGTTCTCGACTAACTAAAAGCATCAAGCTCAATGAAATAGCACTTATTAAACTTCCAGTCAATATAGTTATTAAAACAGCTGTTCTACGAGGTCTTAATTTAAAAATACTCAACCTCGCCTTGCCTATTCGACTCCCAAGCAAATCTCCTAGAGTTGAAAGAGTTCCTCCTAAAAGAAGCAACACAATAATAAGCAACCATCCAGCCACTTCAGAAAGTATTAATTAAAGTACTTAGATAACTTACTCCTGAAATAACAACTTATTAGTTAAATCGTTTAGCAAGCGCAATTGGATCAAAAACTGTTATCTTCTTTCTATCAATCTGCAGCATGCCTAGGTTTCGTAAATCCCCTAGCAATCTGGTTATTGTAACTCGCGTAGAACCTATAGCTTCTGCTATAGCCTGATGAGACAATTTTAGGTCAATAGTAATTCCTTTATCACTTGGAACTCCAAAATCTCTGCAAAGTACAAGTAAAAAACTAACTAATCGTGAAGACATATCTCTATGAGTCAAAGTCTCAATCATGGTTTCTGTTTGCAAGACTCTGCTAGACAAACCTTGAAGAAGAAGAAGACCAACTCCACTATCACCTTCTAAAGCATTCCTTACTGAACCTGCAGGAGCAGAAATCATCTCGACTTTAGTAAAAGCAACAGCATGATAAAAACGATCAGATCTATTTCCTGTCAAAAGAGAAAGAACGCCAAACAAACTATTTTCTCTTAATAAAGCAACAGTGATCTCTTCTCCTGATTCATAAACTCTAGTCAATCGAACCGCGCCTCTTCTTATCAAATAAACTCTTTCAGCTGGATCGCCTGGGAAGAAAATTGTTTTGGATCTCTCAACTATTTCATTAGAAGAACCATCGAGCCCCCTAATTACATCGAGGAGCGTCTTCTTTACTGGCGTTTTCTCGTTAAGTTGATTGTGAGATTGCATTCCAGGTGAGTGGTTCGAGCAACGACTGAATGAGGTAGCTGTAGCTGCCATCTTAGGAACCAATGCAACAGAGATTAAGGAGTACAGCTAAAATTACGTGTAGCAAAAACGACGTTTTTACACTTAGACCAGTGGATTAGATCGATTTCTAATTAAAAAACCTTGTAAAAAGGGCTTGTTCATATTAATAAAAGATCAATTCTTCCAAAGATTGGCACTATAGATAGTGTCAAATTACTTGTGAAACAGCATACTGGCGCTAGATTTAAACAAGATTACCCAAAAGAGTGATTTTCAGCTTTCATGACCGCAAGTCCTAGACCAAAAACTGAAACCAGTTCAATAAATCAATACGGTTTAAGCCCTATTAATTCGGCAACTAGTCAACCAAGACTGCACATTATTTCCTCACAAGGTCAGTTACAAGTATATTCAGCACCTTATCGAGGCAGTTTCTCGACTGTACTTAGTGAAGCTCTTCGCTCTGCTGGGCTTGGAAGCCGTGTATTAATAGCCCAATTTTTAAAAGGTGGTGTTTCACAAGGACCTAAGAATTCGATAAGACTCTGTGGAAAATTGGAATGGCTTAGACCAGACATCAATGGTTGCATAAATAAAAATCAAATCAATAAGGATTTGCAGGACAAATCTTTAAAGAATGAGCATGCAGTGAAAGAAGTTTGGGAAATATGTAAACAACAATTAATAGCCAATCAATTAGATAAATTAGTGCTTGATGAAATAGGCCTTGCTATTGAGCTTGGCTTTATTTCTGAAAAAGATTTACTAGATACATTAGAAAATCGTAATAACTCAATAGATGTAATTCTTACAGGACCATCTATACCCAGTAAAGTTTTTTCTATAGCTGATCAAGTCACTCAATTGAGGAGCTCTAAATAATGCTTAAAAATGATCGCTGGATTATTAAACAATCCGAAGCAGGGATGCTTGAGCCTTTTCAGGCTAATTTGGTGAGACATTTAGATCCAAATACTAAAGAAAAGCCAGTTTTAAGTTTTGGTTGCTCCTCCTATGGATACGACTTAAGACTTTCTCCAAACGAGTTCCTTATATTCCGACATGTGCCTGGGACAATAATGAACCCTAAGAAATTTAACCCTAAAAATTTAGAATCAACTCCACTTCAACAAGATAAAGATGGAGAATATTTCATTCTTCCAGCTCATTCATATGGACTAGGCGTGGCCTTAGAAAAAATGAAGGTCCCATCTAATATCACTGTAATTTGTTTAGGGAAAAGCACTTATGCAAGATTAGGAATTATTGTAAACACAACTCCAGCAGAAGCAAGTTGGGAAGGGCATTTAACGCTTGAATTCAGCAACAGCTCAGGAGCAGATTGTCGAATATATGCCAATGAAGGTATTTGTCAATTGCTATTTTTTGAAGGAGACCCTTGCGAAACAACATATAGCGATCGGAAAGGGAAATATCAAAACCAGCCTGAAAAAGTTACTCTCGCAAAAATCTAACGATGAATAATGTACAACTGGTCACAGTTACTCCAGATGCGGAGAAAACTATGGCCTACATAGCCAGAGTAAGCAATCCAAAGAATCAAGATAATCAAGACTTCAAGAAATTAATTCAATATTGCATCACTCATGAGCACTGGAGTGTATTTGAACAAGCCTATATGACTCTTCAAATAGAAACAACTAGAGGTATTGCGGCTCAGGTCCTACGACATAGATCATTTACTTTTCAAGAGTTTTCTCAAAGATATGCAGATAGCACCCAACTTGGTCAAATCCCAATTCCAGAATTAAGAAGACAAGATACAAAAAATCGCCAGAACTCAATATCTGATTTACCAATCAATGTTACTAAAGATTTTGAAGACAAAATAAAAGTCCAATTTCAATCGGCATTAAACCTTTATAAAGAAATGCTCCAAGAGGGAATAGCAAAAGAGTGTGCAAGATTTATTCTTCCATTAGCAACTCCAACAAGGATTTATATGACTGGATCATGTAGATCATGGATTCATTATATAAACTTACGCTCTGGGCATGGGACACAAAAGGAGCACTTAATTATTGCAAATCAATGCAAAAAAATATTTTCTAATCAATTTCCAACTGTTTCCAAGGCTCTAAATTGGCAAGTAGATTAAGCGTGGCTTCTAGGGCCAACATAATTAGGCTCAACATTATCAGGTAAAGGTGAAAATAATAATTTACTCGAATCACTTTCTCTTACTCCAGAAAACTTAGGAAGAGTTTCATTATTGACTAAGGAAAATACTAATTGGTTTAGCTGATCTTGCGACTTGAGCCCTATTGATCTACCTCTCAATTGACCATTGCTATCAAATAGATTTAGCTGTGGAATGCCATTAACTTCATACTTATCAATAAGATCTAACCATTGATCATTATCAACGTTGAGTAAGACAACATTAATCTCATCCTGAAAATTTCTCTTTAATCTATACATTGAAGGAGCCATTTCTTGACATGCCTCGCACCAGTCTGCATAAAACTCAACGACCGTAGGACGACCATTTTCAAATGCAATCTCTGGCTTTAGAGAATCGCGAGCCAACTGATCTAGTGATTGATCAGAACTCAAACTAGTTCTTGCAAAAAGTAAAAGTAAAGAAAATAGCAAAGAGGTAATAAGCAGAACAATCTTCTGAACTTTGCCCAATTCAACAAATTTAGAAGTTTCCACTTATTCAAGTAAGTAAAGATACTTTGCCATTCTAATAACAATTTTAGTGTGAAATATTTTTATTTGAGCTAATCTTTGAAAACAATGGAACTTTTCCTTTTTTCTTTACAGAAACAAGTCAATGGAACTTATTAGTAGAGAAAATCGAAAAGACAATATAATTTTTTTTGGTACTGATGGTATTAGAGGTAAGGCAGAAACACTTTTTACTAATGAATTGCTTCAGAAACTAGGTTTTCTATCCGATCAAGTCCTGCCCAAAAAGAAGCCCATACTTATAGGTCAAGATTCCCGGTTAAGTAGTCAAAGAATTGCTAATGAATTAGCAGATGGATTAATGGCATCTGGCAGAGAAGTTTGGCTATTAGGACTTTGTCCGACCCCAGCAGTTGCTTTTCTAATAAGAAAAAATCATGCAGCTGGAGGATTTATGATCTCGGCAAGTCATAATCCTCCAGAGGATAATGGAATAAAAATCTTTGACTCGAATGGCGAAAAACTTTCTTCGCAAAAGCAAAGTCTTATTGAGAAGGGTTTACAAGCAAAAAAAACAATTAGGTCCAATACACGAAAAAATTGTATTTGTCGCTATGACCTGCTAAAGGAATATGAGAAAAGTCTAATTCAATCTATTCCAATAGATGATTTTGAAGGTGCTTCTATTGTTCTCGATTTGTGCTGGGGATCTGCAACCGCATGTGGAGAAAATTTGTTTCGGTCATTAGGAGCAAAGGTTACATGTATTAACGCAAAACCAAATGGAAGAAAAATAAATGTCAACTGTGGCTCCACTCATCTGGAAGATATAAAAAAAGCAGTATTAGAAACAAACTCTGAGATGGGTTTTGCGTTTGATGGTGATGCCGACCGAATGATTGCAATTGATGGGAGAGGCCGAGTTGTCGACGGAGACAACATCCTTTATTTATGGGGATCAGAGCTAAAAGAAAAAAATGCGCTGCCAGAGCAAAGACTTGTAGCTACTGTTATGTCCAATCTAGGCTTTGAAAAAGCATGGGTTGATCAAGGTGGAATACTAGAAAGAGCAGCAGTTGGTGATCAAAATGTTCGTAAAGTAATGGTAGAAAAAAAAGCAATCCTAGGAGGAGAACAGTCAGGTCATATATTGTCAACGTTAAATGGATTATCTGGGGATGGTCTTTTAACTGCTCTACAACTTTCAAATATCTGCAAAAAAAAAGCTTTAAGACTCGAAGACTTATTTGATCAAAGCTTCAAAGCATTTCCCCAAAAACTGATCAATGTCCCTGTAAGCCCAATATTTTCTCAACAATCTTTGATCCAATCAGAAAAATTTCAAGCATCTATTAAAAAAGCCGAACAAGAAATGGGTGGGGGAGGAAGAGTATTTGTGAGGAAGAGTGGAACAGAATCAATACTTAGAGTAATGGTTGAATCAATAGATGAATCAATAGTAGAGTTTTGGTCATCTACAATTTCAAATATTGCATCAGAAGAATTTAATTAAATGTGCATTATTAATAACAAATAAAAAAATGAAGTTTAAAACTATTGAATGTTTTTTAAGTTTCTGAAATAAAGCTGCCTGTAGATTTTTAGATTTTTAGATATTGCATACTTTTCTCTTTCTGTAAGTATTGAGTAAGGATTGGAAATTAAAGATAGATCACTATCTGGAAATTTAATATTGAAGCATTCACTAATATCTATCAATCTATTCATTTCATTCATCATACTCTGTACATCAGTCTGAATAAATAGTTCTGATCCAAAATCTAAATTATTAGCTATTAAATCTAATAAAGAAGTAGTTAAAACTCTTCTTTTCTTATGTCTTTTTTTAAACCATGGGTCAGGAAACTGAATAGATACTCTTTTAACATTTCTTTTATCTAATTTTAAAAACCAATTCTCTAAACTTACATTTGCATTACAGAATAAAAAACCTAAATTATTTAATCCTAATTCAACTCTCTCTTTTTCAGCTCCTACTACTAAAGATTCCCTAATCTCAAGACCTAGGAAATTCCATTGAGAATTAGTGGAAGCCATCTGAAGAAGGAAATGCCCTCTTCCACATCCAATATCAAGATGTATAGGCAAATCAGTCTTATGAAATAATTCCTGAATTTCAGGCAGGTCTTTTTCGACCTGGAAAAAACGGCTCAATGGATTAACGTGTTGACGCACTATTGAGAAGTTCTTGTAATTTCTTAGCGTTAGCCTACATAATGACGTTGTAGGTTGATAACAACTAAGTTAAAAGTTTTCTAGCCGTGTCAGAGATTTCATACCAAACACTCGTTTGGCTCAGCTATAGGCTTGGCGCCACATTTGCTTTTGGAATTCCATTAGTACTATTCATTTGGTCATCCATAAAAAAAGAGCCCTCAATAACGAGACTTTTATCAATCTATTGGAAGGTTTCAAGTCTAATGCTCATTAGCATGCTTCTTTTAACAGGAAATAGGTCAATAGGTTATTTAAGTTCCTTTCTATCTCCTTTGTTAATGATTATATGCCTATGGTTTTGGATCGATCTTAATGAAGAGATAAGCGAGTTTTCCAACAAAAAAGCATTGCCTTTTGTTCTAAAAGCATGGCGATGGGCAGTGAGTTGTTATGCCTTTTTTTATGCATCACTTTCTTTTAGAAGCTTAGATTGCCTCAATCAAATAGAAGGTTCGCAATGTGTGCTATGGCGGGAGGCATCTTCAGGACTGAATCACATGATTAAAAGTCTTTTTAACTTTCTATTTGGTGCCAACTGGACAGAAACATTATCTGCTTTCATTGGTTATCTTGGTTTGATTATTTATATTGCAGGAATAATACAATGGTTAATTATAAGGTTTCCCAAACAAGGCAGGATTGCCGGAGACTTTTAGATTTTTTGTTTAGCTTATAGATATCAAATTAGGCTTAATAAATTATCACCCTTATAATTATCCTTTCAAGGTATGCGTTCCAAGGTTTTAATACATCTACCACATATGGATTTATGAATTGGATCATCGCCGATATCAACTTCATAATGCCAACACCTTTCACATTTAACGCCTCTTGACTTGGAGACCTCAATAATAGCAGTAGTATCCTCATCACTAAATAAAATCTCCGCCCATGGCTCGCCTCCAATTTGGACTTTAGACACAATTAACCAATCAAATAATCTATCTACTTCTGGATCTCCATTTTTCTCCAGATAAATCAGTGCATCCTTTAAAGAATCATTAAGTGGTTGAATTCTTAGTGATGCCTCCAGAGAAGAACCTAATTCTTGTTTAATTCTACACTCTTCTAAAGCCCGGTTAACTGAGGTTCTTAACTGACGCAAATTTTGTACTACATCATTTAAAGAGTCATCTTTCCAGATAGAAAGAACTTGTGGCCATCCTCTTTGAAAAACTGATTTTTCCTGCAATTTATATGGAATATTTTGCCATATATCTTCTGCCATATGACATAAAACAGGGGCTATAATACCAGCTAGGTTTTCAACAACTAAAGATAAAACATACTGGCATGAAATTCTACGATTATCTGAAGATGCACTTACATATAAACGATCTTTTGCTATATCTAGATAAAAGTTGGATAAATCAACTACACAAAAGCTTTGTAGGATTTGAAAGAATTTAGAAAATTCATAATTTTCATATGCAATTGATACTTCTTCAATAACTTCTGCCATTCTATTAAGCATCCATCGATCTAAAATAGATAAATCTTTAACTTGAAAAGAATTCTTAGAAGGATCAAAGTCATGAAGGTTACCTAGTAAATAACGAGCAGTATTTCTAACTTTTCTATAAACATCAGACAATTGACGTAAAATATTAGAGCCAATTGGTACATCTGCTGAATAATCAACTGAACTAACCCACAATCTCAAAACATCTGCTCCAAAAGCAGGCTCTAATTTCTTGTTATTTCCTCCATTAATAATTACTGAAGGGTCAACAATATTACCCAAAGATTTACTCATCTTCCTTCCATTTTCGTCTAAGGCAAACCCATGTGTCAAAACTTTTAGGTATGGCGCATGACCAGATGCAGCTACTGAAGTAAGTAATGAAGATTGGAACCAACCTCGATGTTGATCTGAACCCTCTAGATAAAGATCAGCTGGGTAATTCATATCATTGCTTGAAGAAGTTACTGCTGCCCAGCTAGACCCAGAATCAAACCATACATCCATAGTGTCAGTACCCTTTTGCCATTTATCTGCTTCCAAGGCATATGGAGTAGGCAAAAGCTCAGATTCTTCTAATTCCCACCAAATATCAGAACCATTTTTCTTAACCAAGTCATGAATATGATTAACTGTGGTCTCATTAAGAAGCACTTCATCCCCTTCCTTTGCATAAAAAACTGGGATAGGGACCCCCCAAGTACGTTGCCTTGAAATACACCAATCACCTCTGTCAGAAACCATCGTCTTAATTCGTTTCTTTCCTGTTGCAGGTATCCATTCAACTTTCTCAATTGCATCTAAAGCATCACTTCTAAACCCTTGAACAGAAGCAAACCATTGTTCAGTTGCGCGAAAAATAGTTGCTTTCTTTGTTCTCCAATCATAAGGATATTTATGAATATAGGGTTTTTCTTTCAACAAATTACCCGATTCTATTAAATCTTTAATTATCTCATTATTAGCATCTTTTAAAACATTTAAACCCTCAAAACGACCTGCTTCAGAGGTAAATATACCCTTTTCATTTACAGGGCATATTATAGGTAATTTATACTTAATTCCAGTATTAAAGTCATCTATTCCATGACCAGGGGCTGTATGAACTAAACCAGTCCCTGATTGAGTTGTAATATAACTTCCTCCTATAACACAAGGACAAATTTTATCAAATAAAGGATGCTTGTACAATAAACCCTCAAGCATTATGCCTTTAATAGATGCAACTTTCTCAAATGAATAACCAACCTCTATACTTAATTCTTCTAAAAGATCTGAAGCTACAATAATGAGTTGATTTATATTATTCTTAGCAAAGGTATATTCAACATTTTCATTAACAGCAACAGCAGCATTTGCTGGTAAAGTCCAAGGTGTTGTTGTCCAAATTGCAACTTTCAGTTTGGAACTTAATTGATTTTCATCACGAGGCAAAGACAATCCTTGATCGTTCAATAATTGATCTAATTGCCTAGAAATTTGTACAACTGGCAATGACACATATATGCTTTGACTAGTATGACCTTCTGGATATTCCAACTCTGCTTCTGCTAAAGCTGTTCTAGAACTAGGGCTCCAATGAACTGGCTTTAAACCTCTATAGATATATCCCTTAAGAGCCATTTCACCAAACAATCTAATCTGAGCAGCTTCATAATCTTTTTGAAGCGTCAGGTAAGGGTTATCCCAGTCTGCCCAAACTCCCCATCTTCGAAATCCTTCTTTCTGACTTGCTATTTGTTTTTGAGCATAATCAGCAGCTTTTTTTCGCAACTTTATTGGTGTTAATTCTTCCCGCTCTTTTCTGCCAAGTGTCTGAAGTACTTTTAATTCAATAGGTAATCCATGACAATCCCATCCAGGAATAAATCTAACCTTACGACCCTTCATTATCTGATATTTATTGATAATGTCTTTAAGAACTTTGTTAAGAGCATGGCCCATATGAAGAGATCCATTTGCATAAGGTGGGCCATCATGCAAAGTGAAAATCCTTCCATTATTTTTTAAGCCAAGAGATAAATCTATTCCTTGGTCATTCCAAAATTTTTGCAGCTCTGGTTCACGAACAATTGCATTAGCTCGCATTCCAAAATTTGTCCTTAAAAGGTTTAAAGTTTCTTTGTAGGAAGAACAATTACCACTGTCCTTTTTTTTCTCGTTATTCACAGTGAAGATTGATTAGAGAAGATTATGAAGCGTCGGAAGATGTTTCTCCAGGTTTTAGTGATGAAATCTGATCAGTGGCTAAAGAATTTTCTTCAATATTAACCTCATTCGAGGGCCTAGGACTTATTGCAGCTCTTTTTTCATCATCAAGTTCTGACCTAATCCACTTCTTGCCAATTTCGCTTGGCTTGGGCTTAGGCTTAAAAAGTTTGAACACCTCAAAAACTATCGAACCAAATTTCGCACCCGCTAAGAAAACCTGCTTAAAACTATTTTTCCAACGAGTCAAAGTCTTTACTGAGATTTTCTCTTCTTCACTAAGTTGCTGCCATCTGTATTGCGAGATTTCTACAAGAAATCTTGACATAATTAAAAAGCTAAACAAAACCGCAAGCATTGGCGAGCCATCTAGACTTTCATAGCTAGTAATAAGGACCAAACCTAGAAGCATAATTATTGCTCCCCAAAGCGCATCTCTAGGCCTGCTTAACTCTGTAAGCAGTAAAGAAACGAACAAAACTGAAAGGCCTAGAGCAATAGCAAGATATCCAATCGCCACTGCAAGCATAATTTCAAGAATAGATATTCATATACTTATTTTGTCTAAGGTTGCTAAATAAGCTCATTTTTAAAATAAAAAATAGATTAATTAGAACCTATTTTAGCTAAAGCCTTTAAATTACTCTGATAGGTTTTTTGTTCTTAAAGTAAAAAAAACAATCTAAAAGATCTTGATAAATCTCTCCAAGATGTTCTACTAGCTTAAAAAAAGTGGCATATTAGCCGCTATAGTATACAAGACTAACGATTCTTAACACCCAGGATCCGTTGGCCCATCTGGCGGAATTGGTAGACGCGCTGGTTTTAGGTACCAGTGACTTCGGTCGTGGGAGTTCAAGTCTCCCGGTGGGCATCATTCAATGCGTTAATAGGTATGTGTTTGTTTCTAAATTGTGATTCCGAAGCGCAATGAAAACAAAAATAAAATCTATTCAAAAGGATGATCAATCCTTGCATTTTCAATCTTCATCTTTTTGGCAAAAACGTATTAAAGAATATTTAGATCCTCCAGGTTTTCTAAATCCAACGGTGGGTTTATTCATTGGTGGTTATGCAATAGCCTTTTTGGCCATTTGGCAGTGGTACAAAGGAATTTGGCCACTTCAAATATTAGTGGCTCTTGCATTCATTGCGCTTCATATGGAAGGCACGGTTATTCACGATGCATGCCATAAAGCAGCACATCCAAACAAATGGATCAATCAAGCAATGGGGCATGGTGCCGCAATATTATTGGGTTTTAGCTTTCCAGTCTTTACAAGGGTTCACCTTCAACATCACTCACATGTAAATGATCCTAAAAATGATCCTGATCATATTGTCAGTACCTTTGGTCCCGTATGGTTAATTGCCCCAAGGTTCTTTTATCATGAATATTTCTTTTTTCAGAGAAAGTTATGGAGAAGATATGAACTCATGCAATGGGGATTAGAAAGATCCTTTTTTATCACAATTGTAATAGCAGGGATACATTTTAATTTCATGAATGTAATTTATAACTTATGGTTTGGACCAGCATTAATGGTTGGCGTAACTCTAGGAATATTCTTTGATTATTTACCACATAGACCTTTTTTAGCTAGAAATAAATGGAAGAATGCA
This sequence comes from Prochlorococcus sp. AG-436-M02, assembly GCA_003212515.1. GTDB lineage: Bacteria > Cyanobacteriota > Cyanobacteriia > PCC-6307 > Cyanobiaceae > Prochlorococcus_E. The sequence continues at coordinate 67,922 of QCPL01000005.1, read as the reverse complement.
AGAGTATATCCAAGTCGAGTCATGAATATACTTATTATGGGCCAGAACTATCATCTTGTTCATCATTTATGGCCATCAATTCCCTGGTTTGAATATAAACCTGCTTATGAGCTAACTAAACCGTTATTAGACGAGAAAGGTTCACCCCAAAGAATGGGAATATTTGAGTCTAAAAAAGATAGTTTAAACTTTCTATATGACATTTTTCTAGGAGTAAGAAGTCACAAAAAAAGCAGGAGTAAGATGAGGCCCTTAGCAAATCTTATCCCAACTAAGAGATGGCGGAAAAAATGGATTTATCTTCTACATAAAACCGCAGTCATACCAGATAAGAGTTAAGCTATATTATTCTGAAAGTATCTTTGGGACTTTATAAAATTCTCCTTCTCTTTCTGGCGCAAGACTCAAAAGTTGATCCCTAATATCATTAGAAGAAGTTTTCACATTATCATCTCTAAATACATTCACGACCTCCACAGCTCTTGTAGTTGGGGGCACATTTGTAGTATCAATTCTTTCAAGTTGAGCAATATATTCTAAAATATCTTCAAGTTGATTTGAATACTTTTCAACATCATCGTCAGGAATTTCCAAACGAGAAAGTTTTGCAACTTTTCTAACATCATCTGAAGTGATCCTAGTCATGATTCTTCAAGAAAATCTAATAAATTCTTAGATAAAGCAGATGCTGCTTTATCTAGAAACTTTTCTCCATCTTTTGCAGTAGCTAAAAATGGATCTGAGCCCATTCTTCCATCAAAGTATCTTTGACGGAAGTCTTTATAATCATATATAGGGCCAACTGGAGAAGCTGGGGGAAGTTTACATTGTTTGCTTAATAAACTTGGTTCAAGATGCAAGGTTAACGCAATCTCGCTAGGTGTTGCATGTTGCCCTTCTTTATCACCATAAATCAAACGAGCCTCTTTAAAAACTTCTGGAGTCATAAACCAATTAGCCAATTTACATTGAAATGATTGTGATGTTGGCGATCCCATATTTGAGATAGTTCTGTAAGCCTGTGCAAATGCAGATTTAATAGTTGCAATATTCCCTCCATGTCCATTAACAATAAAAATCTTTTCAAATCCATGCATAGAAAGAGATACCAGAAGGTCATGCACCAATGAAAGCAATGTTGACGGTCGAAGACTCATTGTTCCAGGAAAGCCAAGGTGATGTTCGGCCATCCCAAATGGTTGAGTAGGAGTAACAATAACTCCTGTTCTCTTGGCAACCTCATGCGCTACAGCTTTAGCAGTTAATGCATCAGTACCTATTGCGCCAGTAGGTCCATGTTGCTCAGTGGATCCAATTGGCAAAATAATTCCTTTACACTGTCTAAGGTATTCCTCAACCTCTGGCCAAGTAAAAAGTTCTAACCTCATGTTGGGATTATTCTGATCAAATAACTGATGAGTGGATTTGCTTTTCTTGTTCATTTATTTACTTGTCTATTTGTTGAATATATTTTGAGAAGGGACTTATAGTTTTAGAAAAGATTTTATGGAAAAGTAATTAGACTAAATTCATTAACTCCATGAACAATAGATCATTCACCTTTAAAAACTGAATTTTTTTGCAAGCAATCAAAATTAGTTGCTCCTAACTTAATAGGTTGTCTACTTATAAAACGCAAACCTAACAATAAACTTCTTTGGGGCGTCATTGTTGAGACAGAGGCATATTGTCAATCTGAACCTGGATGCCATGGATTCAAAAACAGAACTGCTAGAAATGAAACCCTTTTTGGGGAACCTGGTCATCTATATGTTTATCTAACATATGGCAAATATCACTGCGTAAATATAGTTACTTACAAATCAGGTTGGGCTAATGGGGTGCTTCTTAGAGCTATAGCTATGCCAAATGAAGATGAACGTATAGCTGCAGGTCCTGGATTATTAGCAAATAGATTTGGATTGAAAAGAAGTCATGACAATTTACTAGTCTCTGTGGAGAATGGTATATGGATCAGCAAAGGGCGATCTGCCAAAAATATGAACCAAATTGTTCAAACAACAAGAATTGGAATATCAAAAGCAAAAAGCTTGCCATGGCGATGGTATTTGAAAAGCAGTCGAAGCGTTAGCAAAAGAGCCAAAGGAGATCACTGCCCATCAACTTTGCGATCTTGGGAACCTAGGTTGGAAGAAGGACCATGAGCAACTGGGCACATAAACACATCATTGATTTGTCCTCCTTCTCTCTTGAGGACTATAAAGAAGTTCTAGAACTTGCTCATCGTTTTAAGAGACTTCCACAAACTGGATCGAGAAAATTACCTGCCTTACAGGGTCGTCTCATAGCAACTTTATTTTTTGAACCAAGCACAAGAACCCGAAGCAGTTTTGAACTAGCAGCGAAAAAACTATCTGCAGATGTTCAATCCTTTACACCATCATCGAGTGCCTTAATTAAAGGTGAAACGCCTCTTGATACTGTTTTGACCTATGTCGCTATGGGAGCAGAGGTTCTAGTTATACGTCATAGGGATACTGGCGTGCCTGCTCAGCTTGCAAAATACCTAGATCAAAAAAATAAAAAAGTTTCAGTTCTCAATGGTGGGGATGGACTACATAGTCATCCAAGCCAAGCTCTACTCGACTTATTTACATTGACGAATTACTTTGACAATAGTCAAGGTTCTCCTGAAAGTCTTCTTGGGAAAACAATTACTATAGTTGGTGATATTCTTCATTCTCGAGTTGCTCGATCAAATCTTTGGAGCCTTACTGGTTGTGGAGCAAACGTAATTCTCTGCGGGCCTCAATCACTACTCCCTGAAGACTTCTCAAGATTTGCTGAAGAACCTCCATCTGAGCAAAAAGAAGACCCAATAAAGAAACGTGGGAAAATTACAATATGTAGATCGTTAAAAGAGGCATTAAATAATACAGATGCTCTAATTACATTACGACTTCAAAAAGAGAGAATGAGTGAGAATCTCATCTCAAACCTAAATTTATATCATGAAAAATATGGAATAACGCATCAGAAATTACAATGGTGTGAGAAAAAAATACCTGTATTACATCCAGGTCCAGTAAATAGAGGAATTGAAATTAGTAGCGAGTTATTAGAAGATAATTCTATTTGCTTAGTAGCCCAGCAAGTTTCAAATGGGATCCCAATCAGGATGGCCCTGCTCTACCTTCTTGCTGCCGTAAATAATTAATTATTTGTTAAATAATAAGAAGATAGTCCTTCTTGCTAAAGTAACTTAAAGCCTTCCATAAATAAACCATATACAAGTCCCATCCTGAAGCTATCCATAATAGATCTAGAGATAGAACTTACTTCTTTTGTATTACCATCTAATTTTCTAAAACGTATAAATATTTCAATTAGAATCACAGTGAAGAATGCACCAACTGGATCCATTAAAGACAATGCTCCATTTATCATGCCTATAGAACTTCCTAAAAAAAATGCAAATAAAAATATTATTATTAAGAGAGAATACTTCCTCCATGGATTGGAAGACCAAATATCTAAACGGTTGATGATATTTAAAATATTACGGCTAAATGCAGTTTGCTGATACTTCATTCCATATAAATGGCTAAAGTTTTTTTATAGAAAATATTCATCCTAATAACATGAGAATTACAATGCAAGAAAAAACAACTATGCATCTTCTTGTTTTGTCTTGGACTTTGATTTTCCTTCCAGTAATTCATGTAAAGCCTCCATTTGTGCCATAACGCCTCTTATTTCTCCTGGCTCAGGTAATAATCCATCATCCAATACTCCTTGATGCATTTCTCTAAGCTCTTGCCTGATGTACCGAAGATGACTTACGACTTGCTCCCTTTTTGATTGAGACATAATTATTTTTCTTATTAGCTTCTTTTACCTCATTAATTTACTTCTCGCAGGAAGAACCGAGGAATTGAAGATAAAATCAACATCAAACATTTAGAATTAAATCTTTAAGGGAAAAGAATGGTTGCATTATTCTTAAATGAGACAGATTAAATAAAGCTTTTATTTAGTACCGTTTTTAAATAGAATAAATAAATGGCAGTGGATTCAGTTCAACTAAAGAAACCATGGCTAAAAAAAATATAGATTTAAATTGCTCCCCCAGAAAAATTACTGAAGAGCTCCTCCTAAAATTTGATGACCAATCAACTGCAAAACTAGCCGAAAGGCTAGAAGAAGAGGATTACCCTAATCCTTTTGAAAGCTTAAATGACTGGCACCTTTTAAGAGCTCTAGCGATACATAGGCCAGAATTAACTCTTAATTACCATCATTTAATAGATCAGGAACCATTTGATGAAGACTGAGGAGACTCAAAATTTAAAAGGGCGAAAAATCCTTGTGATAGCTTCTGGGAGCATCGCAGCTGTAAAGACCCCGATCTTAATTAGTAATTTAATTAAGATTGGTGCTGAAGTCCGTTGCGTTCTAACTCCTAGTGCTTCTCAATTAGTTAGCCCAGTTTCTTTAGCAACATTAAGTAGAAATTGCTGCTATCAAGATTCAGATCAATGGGACCCTCAAAGAGGCAAACCATTACATATTGAACTTGCGGAATGGGCAGATCTCATTGTGATTGCACCATTAAGTGCATCCTCTCTTGCAAGGTGGGTCTTTGGTCTTGGTGATGGTTTAGCAGCAAGTTTACTTTTAGCATCAGAGAAGCCTGTTATAGCAGCAGCTGCAATGAATACAGGAATGTGGAAAAACCAAGCAGTAAAAAGTAATTGGCGAAAACTTAAAGGATTGCCAAATGTAATTACATTGTCCCCATCAGAAGGACTTTTGGCATGTGATCGCATCGGGCAGGGTCGAATGACTAATCCTGAATTAATTCAACTGGCCTTAGAAAGTGCAACAATTCAGAAATTACCACTGGAAAAAGACTGGGAAGGGTTAAAAATCTTGGTAACTGCAGGGGCAACAATCGAAGATATTGATGGAGCTAGATACCTCAGTAATAGAAGTAGTGGAAAAATGGGCGTTCTTTTAGCACAAGCCGCAAGATTTAGAGGTGCAAAAGTTGATTTATTGCATGGATCACTTCAAATCAATCCAGCTTTGCTAGAGGGATTAAACTGTATTGAAGCTAGAAGCTCTAAAGATATGTTTAGAGCACTTGAAAACTTACAAAGTTCTGCAGATGTAATTGCAATGGCGGCAGCAATTGCAGATATACAAATCAAGGGAAAAGTTTCAGGGAAAATACGTAAGGAAAGACTTGTAGAGTCATTGCAAGAAAATTTTGAGATCGTCCCGGATTTACTCAAAAAACTAATTGAAAGAAAGCAATCAAATCAGGTTTTCCTTGGCTTTGCAGCCCTTGCAGGGAATGATAATGAAATACAAAAACTTGCACTTGCCAAAAAAAACACAAAGGATGTGATCTTTTAATGGCAAACCCCATTGACCGAATGAATCAAGGGTTTGAATCAGAATTCAATGGAGGTTGGTTGCTAGGTCCAAGCGATGAAATGCAAAATATCCAAGTAAATTCAAAAATATCCATTGCACACCATTTACTGGATGCTTTAAAAATTCAATTAATGGCTAAATCAAAAAAAGTTAACAATCCCGTTCACAAGTCTTAAAATAGCAAAAAGAGCTGCACTGGAATTGATCTCGAGAATTCGAGGCACTTTTTAGCGAAATAATTAAGCTACGAGTTGTTTAGAGCTGCAAAAGGCTATACATAAGGCGCGATTCCCCCTGTAAGCTCCCAACTGAGTAATAGGGCGGTTTTTATACCGCATACATTTGGCCTTTAGGCTTCCCATCCATGAGATTTCGTCCTTTGCTAGCCCTGGTGCTTGCTTTCTGTCTCACCTTCATAGCTGCCCCAAGTAGTGTCTCTGCCTCTGGAGAAAGAGGCAATGCAAGATTTGCCGATGTTGTTAATACCGGCAAAGCAAATGATTGCCCAACAATATCTGCTGGATCTCAAGGATCATTCAGCATTGATGGACGTCTTACCGATATCTGCATGCACCCAACAGAGGTGTATGTGAAGGTTGCTAGATCAAAAAGAGCAGAAGCTGAATTTGTACCAGCAAAAATCATTAGTCCAAGAAACAACACAACTGTTGAACAGGTTTATGGTGATGTTTCTGGAAGCACCTTCAAAGAACAAGGTGGTATTGACTTTCAATTAATTACCGTTCTTTCTCCTACTGGAGAAGAATTCCCATTTGTCTTCTCTGCTAAAGAAATGGCAGTAGATTTCAAAGGGAAATCTATAGCTCCAGGCACTGAAGCTTCAGGAACCACTTATACTCCTAGCTATCGCACAGGTGATTTCCTAGATCCAAAAAGCCGCGCTAAAGATACTGGTGTTGAATACGCACAAGGTCTAGTTGCTTTAGGTGGTGATGATGAAGAACTTGCAAAAGAAAACATCAAAAGAGACCTTGATGGGAAAGGGGTTATAACCCTTTCAATTGATAGTGTCGATTCTGATACTTCTGAATTTGCTGGAACTTTTGTTGCAGTGCAACCATCAGATAACGATCTGGGATCAAAAGAACCAGTTGATGTAAAAATCATTGGTGAACTATATGGTCGTAAAGCCTAGAAACACTTCTGATCTTTAATTAAAGACCGCACAACAAAAAAGGGGTCTAATGACCCCTTTTTTGTTGTTTAATTATTCCCCCTAGTTTTTTTCCCTCCTATCTGGGAGAATTTCTCGGATATAACTCCTGCTAATGACCTTTAAACAAGCATTATCAAATTCAAGATCTGAAGTAATAGCAGCATATGGAGGGAAACTCGAAAACCTAATGCTAAAGAAGGATTCTCATGAAAAAATCCTTCAAAGTGCTAACAAGACAATCGAATGTTCAGATCGCAATGCTTGTGACATTGAACTACTTCTAATTGGAGGTTTTTCTCCTCTAAAAGGCTTCATGAACAAACAGAATTATGAGTCTGTAGTTAAAAAAAATAGAACCTGTGATGGAAGATTATTTGGTCTACCTATAGTTTTGGACACCAATCGTCAAGATTTAGATATAGGTGAGAAAGTTATTCTTAGTTATAAAGAACAAAAACTAGCAATTTTAACGATCAATGATATTTGGGAGCCCGATAAAGTTCTTGAAGCTAAAGGTTGTTATGGAACAACTTCATTGGAACATCCTGCTGTAAGGATGATTTCAATGGAAAGAAAGAAATTTTATCTAGGAGGGGACTTACAGGGTTTAGAACTTCCTAAGAGAATTTTTCCTTGCAAAACCCCATTAGAAGTAAGAAAAACTCTTCCTAAAGATCAAGATGTAGTTGCTTTTCAATGTAGAAATCCTATTCATAGAGCACATTATGAATTATTCACCCAAGCTCTTCATGCTAACAATGTAACTAAAGATGCTGTAGTTCTTGTTCATCCAACGTGTGGACCTACTCAACAAGACGATATTCCAGGAGAAATTCGTTTCCAAACTTATGAACGCCTCGCAGAAGAAGTAAACAACCCAATGATTAGATGGGCCTATCTTCCTTATTCAATGCATATGGCAGGGCCAAGAGAAGCTCTTCAACATATGATTATTCGCAGAAACTATGGATGCTCACATTTCATCATTGGTCGTGACATGGCTGGCTGTAAGTCTCAATTAACTGGTGAAGATTTTTATGGTCCATATGATGCTCAAAATTTTGCAAAAGAATGCGCTGAAGAGCTGGGAATGCAAACAGTTCCTTCATTAAACCTGGTTTATACCGAAGAAGAAGGATACGTAACTGCCTCTCATGCAGAGAGTACTGGCTTGAATATCAGAAAGTTAAGCGGGACGCAATTTAGAAAAATGCTTCGTAATGGGGAAGAGATACCAGAATGGTTTGCTTTCAGAAGTGTGGTCGAGGTACTGCGAAGTGCCTAACAGATAGGTCATAATCCTATTAATATTGCTTCATCACGAGTAAGAACCTTGAACAAACGCTGGCGAAACATAGCTCTCTACTTCCTTATGGTTGTAGTAATACTATTTGTTGGGACTGCTTTCTTAGACAGGCCCAATCAATCTGAAGGGTCAAGAACACTTCGATATAGTGATTTTATTGAAGCAGTGCAAGACAAGCAAGTCAGCAGAGTCTTTATCTCACCTGATAATGGAACTGCACAAATTATTGAAAATGATGGAAGTAGAGCTGAAGTAAATCTTGCTCCAGATCAAGACTTATTGCAACTACTTACTGAAAACGATGTAGATATTGCTGTTCAACCAACTCAGCAAGCGAATCCTTGGCAACAAGCAGCTAGCAGTTTAATTTTTCCAGTTCTACTCCTCGGAGGTCTATTTTTTCTCTTCCGTCGTTCCCAAGGTGGAGCCGGGGGAGGTGGTAATCCAGCAATGAGCTTTGGTAAGAGTAAGGCAAGATTACAAATGGAGCCTTCCACTCAAGTTACTTTTGGTGATGTTGCTGGCATTGAAGGAGCAAAACTAGAACTTGCTGAAGTTGTTGACTTTTTAAAAAATCCTGACCGATTTACTGCAGTTGGAGCAAAAATTCCTAAAGGAGTTCTTCTAGTGGGCCCTCCAGGAACTGGTAAAACATTATTAGCAAAAGCCGTTGCTGGAGAAGCCGCAGTTCCATTCTTTTCTATATCTGGATCTGAATTTGTAGAAATGTTTGTAGGAGTAGGAGCAAGTAGAGTTAGAGATCTTTTTGAACAAGCGAAAAAAAATGCACCATGCATAGTTTTTATTGATGAAATTGATGCTGTTGGTCGGCAAAGAGGCGCTGGTCTTGGTGGAGGAAATGATGAAAGAGAACAAACGCTAAATCAATTATTAACCGAAATGGATGGATTTGAAGGTAATACTGGGATCATTATAGTTGCAGCAACAAATAGACCAGACGTTCTTGACTCAGCACTATTAAGACCAGGTCGTTTTGATAGACAAGTAGTTGTTGATAGACCTGACTATCTAGGACGTCTGCAAATTCTCAAAGTCCACGCTAGAGAAAAAACTCTTTCAAAAGATGTTGACCTTGATCAAGTTGCAAGAAGAACCCCTGGTTTTACAGGGGCTGACTTGGCTAATTTACTAAATGAGGCTGCAATATTAGCCGCCAGAAGAGAGCACACTGAAGTAAGCAATATCGAAATCGGTGATGCAATTGAAAGAGTGATGGCTGGTCCTGAAAAGAAAGACAGAGTTATGAGCAATAAAAGAAAAGAACTAGTTGCTTACCATGAAGCTGGACATGCTCTGGTTGGTGCAGTTATGCCTGATTATGATCCAGTTCAGAAAATCTCCATTATTCCACGGGGCCAAGCTGGGGGGCTAACATTTTTCACTCCAAGTGAAGAGAGAATGGAGTCTGGACTTTATTCAAGATCTTATCTTCAAAACCAAATGGCTGTTGCACTCGGAGGAAGAGTAGCAGAAGAAATAGTTTACGGTGAAGATGAGGTGACAACTGGAGCTTCTAACGATCTCAAGCAAGTTGCTCAGGTTGCGAGGCAAATGGTCACTCGCTTTGGCATGAGTGAAAAGCTGGGGCCAGTAGCCTTAGGACGCTCTCAAGGAGGAATGTTCCTAGGTCGAGATATTGCTGCTGAAAGAGACTTTTCAGAAGATACCGCTGCCACAATTGATGAAGAAGTGTCTGTTTTAGTTGATATCGCTTATAAACGAGCAACAAAGGCTCTTGAAGACAATAGATCTGTTCTTGATGAGCTTGCAAATATGCTTATAGAAAAAGAAACAGTTGATTCGGAAGACCTTCAACAGTTACTAATTAAAAGAGAAGTAAAAGTTGCTGAATATATCTAAATCAAGTTCATTTAATCTTTGGGAAGAGAAGCAAGACGAACTTATTTCTTCGCTAGTTTCTCAACCCTTAATTGTATTACTAAGGATATCTCAAAGAAATCTTGAAAACTTATATTTTGATAATCTTATATATTTAATAAATAAACTTATTAGTTCTGGTATTAAGAATATAGAAATAGCATGGTCTCCACATTCTAATTGGTTTTTTTTTATAAAAGAACTTAAGAGTCAATTTCAGGGAATTTCATTTGGTGCAGCATCATTAACTGAACCAAGCTCCTTAGAATTAATATCTGAACTTGAATTTAGCTTTGCTATGTCTCCATATTGGGACTTAGAGTTTCAATCAAAAGCTCGCGATTTGAATCAATTAGTTGTTCCAGGTGTTTATTCTCCTTCAGAGATTCAACAAGCTATTAATTTTGGGCATCGAGTAGTAAAAATTTTTCCTGCATCATTACTAGGGAAAAACTATATACATCAAATAAAAGAATCAATGCAACCACTTCCTTTTTTTATTGCTGCAGGTGGAATTAAAATTAAAGATATCAACTCATGGCTTTCAAATGGTTACGGAGCGATAGTTATTGGGAGAGATTTAATAAACAATTCTCAAATAGATCCAAGCCTAGAAAAATGGATCAATCGGGAATAACTAATTGACTATTTATCTCTAATAAATTATAAGTAATGGAAATAATATTTAAATAAAAGCCAAGGCTACCAAAGGCTACATTGACCTTTATTTCTTAGAAGATGATCAGCTAACACTATTGCAACCATTGCTTCAACCATAGGAACTGCTCTTGGTAAAACACATGGATCATGTCTACCTTTTGCCGCTAGTACAGTGCGAGTGCCCTCTGAATTAATAGTTTGCTGCTGCTTCCGAATTGTCGCTGTTGGCTTAAATCCAACTCTAAGAATTATTGGCTCGCCATTACTAATACCACCTTGAATTCCCCCTGATTTGTTCGATGCAGTACGTAATCTGTTCGACTCATAAGACAAGAATGCATCATTATGTTCACTTCCTTTCAAGAATGTACCTCCAAAGCCTGATCCAACTTCAAATCCCTTGGTCGCAGGCAATGACATTACAGCCTTAGCAAGATCAGCTTCTAATTTGTCAAACACTGGCATCCCAAGACCTCCTGGTGAATCACGAACAATGCATTCAATAACACCTCCACAAGAATCGCCTTCTTGGCTTATCTCTTCAATTCGTTTTATCATCACATTGGCATTTTTCTGATCTGGACATCGAACAATATTTGATTCGATTTCTTCAAGGGAAACCTTATTGATATCTATTTGTGCCTCAATATCATGAATACGCCTTACCCAAGCGAGAACTTCAGTACCATAAGCTTTCTTAAGTATTTGCTTTGCAATAGCTCCAGCTGCAACTCGTCCAATTGTTTCTCTTGCAGATGCCCTGCCTCCGCCACTTTGGGCCTGAATACCATATTTCAACTGATATGTACCATCCGCATGGGAAGGTCGGAAAACATTTTTCATTCCACCATAATCACTAGGTCTTTGATCCTTATTCCGAACCATCATTGCTATTGGTGTCCCAAGAGTTTTCATATCAACTGTTCCACTTAAAATTTCTACTTGATCTAGTTCTTTTCTTGGAGTAGTTATTTTACTTTGACCAGGTCTTCTTCTATCAAGCTCATCTTGTATTTTCTGAATATCTAATTCCAAGCGAGGAGGGCAACCATCAACAACAACACCAACTCCACCCCCATGAGATTCACCAAATGTGGTAACTCTGAAAAAATTCCCAAAACTACTCCCCATAAATTTTTTAAAATACTAAGAAGTGTTCTTTAAGTGAAAGCCTAATCAATCATTACCCATTTAGCAGAAATTAAAAATTTTTCTAAAAAAAAACCCCTCTGAAAGTTCAGAGGGGTTGAAAACTCAATAATAGAGTTTTTGGTTCTTTTAAAACCAATTATTAACCTATTGCAGGAGCAACTAATGCCACAGAAGTGGATTCAGCAGCTGCCAAGTCAAGAGGGAAGTTGTGAGCATTACGCTCATGCATAACTTCCATACCTAAGTTTGCACGGTTAAGTACATCTCCCCAAGTTGGAACAACCTTTCCATTTGCGTCAACCACAGACTGGTTGAAGTTGAATCCGTTGAGGTTAAATGCCATGGTACAAATACCCATAGAAGTCAACCAAACACAAACAACAGGGAAGATAGCCAAGAAGAAGTGAAGACTGCGACTGTTATTGAAACTTGCATATTGGAAGATCAAACGACCGAAGTAGCCATGAGCTGCAACGATGTTGTATGTTTCTTCCTCTTGCCCAAACTTATAACCATAGTTCTGAGACTCAGTCTCGGTGGTTTCACGGATAAGTGAAGAAGTCACCAAAGAACCATGCATAGCTGAGAACAGGCTTCCGCCAAACATACCTGCAACACCAGCCATATGGAATGGGTGCATAAGAATGTTGTGCTCAGCCTGGAAGACGAACATGAAGTTAAATGTTCCTGAAATACCTAAAGGCATTCCGTCAGAGAAAGATCCCTGACCAAATGGGTAAACAAGGAACACAGCAAAAGCAGCAGAAACTGGAGCTGAGTAAGCAACACAGATCCAAGGACGCATACCTAAACGATATGAAAGCTCCCACTGACGGCCCATCCAACCACAAATACCAATGAGGAAGTGGAAAACAACAAGCTGGTAAGGACCGCCGTTATAAAGCCACTCATCAAGAGTTGCAGCTTCCCAAATTGGGTAAAAGTGAAGACCAATTGCATTACTAGATGGAACTACAGCACCAGAAATGATGTTGTTTCCATAAATGAAAGATCCTGCAACAGGCTCACGGATGCCATCAATGTCAACTGGAGGAGCTGCTATAAAAGCAACTACAAAGCAGATTGCTGCCGCTAGAAGGCAAGGAATCATCAATACACCGAACCAACCGACATAAATACGGTTATCAGTGGATGTGACCCACTCACAGAACTGCGGCCAACCGCCGAGCAACGAAGAACGTTGCTTCTGAATGGTGGTCATGAGGACGTGAATTAAATCCCGAAAGGGACATTATGTAAGAACGGAGAGATCCCCGCCAGGAGGAGTTTATAGTAAAAACTGCAATTTCGCGAGCCAAAGGGACCTGTTTCTTATAAAGAAAATATATATGTTCACTCAAATTCAATGTGGTTGATTCGTACTAGAAGGGAGGTATTCTTAAAAATACTTACTGGAATATCAATTATCTTAGATCTACAACCTAATATTTGATTTGAAATCCAACTGCAAAAATAAACGCAAATTGAATTGAATATTGAAGAAAAACTTTCGTAAAATTATTTACTTTTTATCAACTTATCAATTCATAAAAAGCATCTTTCCAATTTTCATCAAAAGTCCAAACCTCCCTTTTAGTAAGACTCATAGCAATATTTTTTTCAGTGTATGCAGCCTCATTAACAAAAACTGGAACCACTTCATCTTGACAAGAATAATCAGAGAGTCGCACAATCTCTCCTTTTAAATCCTCAAATAATGGAGATTCTTGAGTAATTGTTTTCCAATCTCTACCTTCAAGATCTCCATGGATAAATGCAATGGGTTTTCCAGAAAAATCTCTTGGAAAATCAATGCTCTTCAAATGTCTATGCACTATTAAATTTTCAGGGAAACAGCTCTTACCGGTAATAGATTTAGATATTTCTTCTAAGCAAATCTTTAATGTTAGGAAGGTTTGCTTAATAATTCTGCTATTGAGAGTTCCCTGAGGGACAGGTCCTATTTCTACCACAAATCCACAAGGCCAAGCTTCAACTAAAAATCCTTTTTGTGATGAGTCACCTTCATACAAATATACTGGTAAACCAATACGATTCTGAATTAAAGAGGCTAATGCCAGATCAGCAGGACGTCTTCCATAAATCACAAGACTAGTTCCCATGCAGGAAGTGGTGCTATGAAAATCAATCACAATTTGAGAAGAACTTTTACCTTTAGGCCCAAAAAGCTCAAACAAATACTTTGCTCGAGAAATTTCCAAATCAGTAAACTTTGAAGAATTAAGGAACTCTGGAGTGAAGCTTCTATTTAGATCTCTTTGTAGATACCTTTGACACTTTTCAAGTGCAATAGGATTTCCTATGACTGGAATAACCTGCAAACCGTGTCTATCAAGGAGATCAGGATTTTGTTCCCACTGATCAAAAACCCAAGGGGCGTTTATTTCATTTCCATGGGTGCCTGCAACCAAAAGCACCTGAAAATTTGACATCAAACAATATTAAGTTGTGTCCTATTTACGAAAATATCGACAAAATAATTTTCATGTCAATACCTCCCGCAATTGTTTCATCAGCCCGAATGGGTTGGAAATGGCAATGGAATCAATTAATGAATGGCCTTGCCCCTGCAGACAAATCAGGAAGATTTTGCCGCAAACCTAGTCAAGCAAAGAATGCCGTTCTTCCAAATGCAACAGATCTCTTAAATCGATCGCCAGATAAATTCCCATTACTAGTGATCGGAAGAAGCTGTCCATGGGCTCATAGGACATGGCTAATGTATGAATTAAGAGATTTAAGGAGTTCTTTAAATCTCTTAATCGCCCAACCTGAGCCTCAAGAGGGCCTATGGAAAATTTATCCAAGCTGGAAGGGCTGTGAATCGCTTCTAGAAATTTATAAATTCTGTAATTCGCCTCCGACGCATAGGGCTACTGTCCCAGCTTTATTTGATCCAAAACAAACCAGCAAAATCAAACCTAAATTATTGGGGAATGAAAGTGCCCAATTAGTAGAGATTTTGAATGAATGGCCCGCTCAAAAACAAGTTCCTAATTTTTACCCTAAAGAACTCAAAAAAGATATAGATAACTGGCAAGAATTAATCCAAGAATCAATCAACAATGGGGTCTATAAATGTGGTTTTTCTAGAAACCAGTCAGCTTACAATCAAGCCAGCACAGAACTATTTCATTCATTAAATGTAGTAGAAAAAAGTCTTTCTCTTAAAGGGCCTTGGCTCTGTGGGGAGAAACTAACGCTAGCAGATATAAGATTATTCCCGACCATTATTCGATGGGAATCTGTCTACTCTCCTTTATTTGGATGTACTCAGGAATCTTTATCATCTTTCCCAGCACTTTTGAATTGGCGAAAGAAATTTTTCAATATTCCAAAAGTTTCAGAAACTTGTAATGCTACAAATTGGAGAAATGACTACTTTGGAGCTTTATTTCCTCTAAATCCAAGCAATATTATTCCAAAAGGGCCTAATGTGAATGAAATAGTTAATAACTATTGAAGCCACAAAGTTTATTCTAAATTCATGGAAAATACAGCTGAGCTAGAGTTCGAAGGGGTTTATGGAAAATACGAAATTACACGAAGTGATGAATTAGAGGTAAGGAATTATAGGTTAGCTCTATTAGTTTGTGGAATCTCATTTACTTCTGGTCTAAGTCATTGGTTATTATTTGGAGCTTCTGATGCATGGATTTGGTTTATACCAATGTGCATATCTTTAGGGCTTGCCCTGAAATGGATACATATATATGCTCAATTTCTTCACCGCACCCTTCAAATCTTCTGGGCTATAGGCTCCTTAGGAATTAC
Organism: Prochlorococcus sp. AG-436-M02; assembly: GCA_003212515.1. Lineage (GTDB taxonomy): Bacteria > Cyanobacteriota > Cyanobacteriia > PCC-6307 > Cyanobiaceae > Prochlorococcus_E. Next base: position 52,530 of record QCPL01000005.1, on the reverse strand, counting down.
TATTCTAATTTTAAAAGGCAATTCGCAAGAATTAATTTCTGATCTTGTATCTAGACCTATGTTGACTTTACTTGTTGGACCTTACTTTGCAGCAATGGCTGGCTTAGGATTTAAAGAATTTTTCTGTTTCCAACGTCCCGAAGCTATTGGGCTGACCTTATTTTTACCAATTAGTCTTGGCAGTCACTTAGTTGGAGTATTCAGTCAGGATATAGAAATGATTTTCCTATATCTGTCAGCACTACTTTTATTAATTCTTTCAATACGAAAATTTGGTATGGATGCAGCCTCTGATATAGGAGATAAAAGTATTTTTGAATATCTCAGAAACAAAGATCAGCCAGCTGAATCTTGACTATAGGAAAAGACTAACAGGATCTAGAAAAATTTTAATTAATCATCAAAGCCAGACATTTAGATTCTAGATTGTATTTATAGCTACTTGTTAGAAGAAAAGGTGTTGTAAACCAACCCAACTTTTAGTGGCATAATTGAATAATCTATTTAATGTAAGAAAGTTGAAAGCTAAGGCTTAAAGCAACAAACCCAATGAACTCAATCGACGAACACATTCAAAAAGATCAAAGCGAGATTCTTTCTGCCAAAGCAGAAGGTAATGCTGCCAAAGCGAGGCATCTTGAAGAAGAGCTTCACTCCCTTGAGGAGTATAAAGAGCATCATCCAGAAGATAAGCACGATCCCAATGCTTTGGAATTATTCTGCGATGCCAATCCAGATGAACCGGAATGCCTTGTATACGATGATTAAAAAAAGTGGGCAATCGCCCACTTTTTTTAATGCAAATTTACTCAAAATTAAATTTAATAATCCATATTAAAATCTGATGGACTTCCAGTAAGTGAACAAACAACAGATTCTTCATTTCTCATTTCCTTTATTCTTTTTATAGGTCTTCCCATTCGCCTCAAAACCTCAATATCTTGAGAAGTCTGACATCGTGCGATGACACCTCCTTCATCATCAAAGCATGTGTAAAAAGTCATAAGAATGATAGCCTTATACTTATTTATGACTAATTCTTTGACTCTCGACAACCTTTAATCTGCCCCAAAATATGGAAAGAATATTAAGTCTCTAGTTTTTGCCAGATTTTTTGCAGAAGAAGTTCAAGGCCTTCATTCATTGCGGCTGAAATAAATAACACATCAATGCCTATTTCTCTCTTGAAATTTTCATTTAACTTGCTCAAAGCTTTTTGATTTAAAAGCTCTTTCTTATTCAAAACTAAAATTCTAGGTCGATCGATAAGACCGTGTTGATAAGCGAGAAGTTCCTTTTCAACAACTTGAATATCTCTTACAGGGTCTAAAGAAGAAGCATCAACAATATGAATTAACAATTTGGTTCTTTCAATATGTCTTAAAAACTCATGCCCTAAACCAACTCCTTGCGCTGCACCTGCTATTAAGCCAGGAATATCAGCAAATACGGTGCCATCTCCACTGGGCTTTCGTACCACACCAAGATTAGGTATTAGTGTCGTAAAAGGATAATCAGCAATTTTGGGTTTCGCAGAGGAAAGAACTGATATCAATGTACTTTTGCCTGCATTAGGTAAACCAATAATTCCTACTTCTGCCAATAATTTCAATTCCAAATTTAATAGCCATTCTTCACCATCCTTTCCTTCTGTGAACTTCTCAGGTGCACGGTTTCTATTACTTAAATAATGCGCATTACCCAATCCTCCAATACCGCCAAATGCAACAATTAGTTTTTCTCCATTAATTTTTAAATCCCCAAAGATTATTCCTGAATGTGCATCTTTAACTTCTGTACCACATGGAACTTTTAACACAAGATCAGTACCAGAAGCTCCACTGCATTTATTCGGCCCTCCTCTCCGGCCATCTTCCGCAACAATTAATTGCTTAAATTTAAAATCAAGCAAGGTCTGGAGATTTGAATCAGCTTGAAAAATTACCTTCCCACCATTACCACCATCACCTCCAGAAGGCCCACCAGCGGGAACATACTTCTCTCTGCGAAAAGCTACTATCCCATCACCGCCTCTTCCAGCTCTAACTTTTATAATAGCTTGATCAATAAATTGCATTTTTAGCTTTTGCTGCAGTTGGTTTAAAGGATAAGAGCCGATATAGGCTCACCTAATTACCACATAAGACAAAATTATAAAGAGAAAACCTAGTAATTAATATCAAGCTCAAATACTACTTAAAAAATTGGCCCCATTTTAGAGAGAAATGCTGAGAAATAAATTTCCTATCTTCCGTTATTCAAAAAGAAAATATTAACATCAGAAAATACGTCATTAAAAAAACCTATGCATTAGCAAGAATCAATCCAAGTAAAAAATCTAATAAAGGTTCTAGATAACGTCAAAAAATATTAGCTAATTAAGGAATCAATTACTTCAACCAAATAACACTACAACCTGCTCCTCCATCTGATTGATCGGCAATAGTAACTTTGTCCACATACTCAAGTTTTTGTAACCACTCAAGCAATCCTCTCTTCAGTCTACCTGTCCCTATACCGTGTATAACCCAAACTGGTCCTGATGTATTACGCATTTTCTCTTCAACCTCAGCCTCAGCTTCATGGACTCTTAAACCTCTAACATCAATTGTGTTCTTTTTAGTCCGGAAATTAGAATGAACACTCAAAGAAGCTTTTGATTTGATTGTTACCACTGAGTCCTGAGCGTTGAAACTAGGTTTTTGTCCGTCAAGACTTTCCACTTCATTCAACTCAACCGTACTTCTAAAAACACCACACATAATTGTTAATTGTGAGCCATCTGCAGCAACTGCTATAACTTCACCAGTTTTACCTATAGCACTGACCCTAACTCGATCACCTTTTTTAGGTTGCCAGTTTTGATGATTGCTAATAGATCTTTCTGAACGAAAGGTATTTTCCATTTGCTTTAATCTTTTTCCGGTTCTTCTAGCTATTTCCCCATCAGCCGAATCATCACGCAATCGACGAATTAAGTCTCTCACCTCCAATTGACCACGTCGAATAGAACTCTCTAATTTCTTTCGACCTCTTTCTTGGAAATTCTCTGATTGACGACATTGCGTCTCCCATCGACTAATTAACTCCTCATGAAGTAATTCAGTCCGAACTAATAAAGAAGCAGCCTCTTCTGCTGCTTCTTGTTGCCTTAGTCTTTGCGCCTCAAGACCCTCGATAACATTGTTCACATTATCTATACCATTCCTTTGCATAAATTGCTGTGCTTTATCCATCACTACATCATCAAGTCCAAGTCTTCGAGCAATTGCCAATGCATTACTTCTTCCAGGGATGCCCCATTGCAAATGATAAGTAGGTTTTATCGTTTCACTATCAAAACCAACAGAGGCATTTTCAAAACGAGAATCACTATATTTCAGAGCCTTAAGTTCACCAAAATGTGTAGTAGCGATAGTCAAGCGAGCTCTATCGGCTAATGACATTAACAACGCAGTAGCTAAAGCAGTCCCTTCCGTAGGATCAGTCCCAGCACCTAATTCATCAAGTAAAACGATTGATGGTCCAGGGAACTTAGAGATTGAATCTAAAATCCGAGTAATTCGAACAATATGTCCACTAAATGTCGATAGATTTTGTTCCAGAGATTGTTCATCACCAATATCTGCCAAGACTTGATTACACCAAGGTAAAGATGGTTGGCCTGCACATGGCAATAGCAACCCAAACTTTGACATGAGAATCGCTAAGCCAAAACTTTTTATAGCAACTGTTTTTCCACCTGTATTTGGCCCTGTAATTGCAAGAACTTTCAACGTCGAAGAAACTTCAAATGTAATAGGAATAACTTTAGAGCCTTGGTTATAATGCTCTTGCCAGACAAGTAATGGATGCCGGAAATCTTTAATGAGGAACGGAGCCTCAGGTTCTTCTTTGAGTTTAGGAGCCACTCCCGATAGCCAATAACCATAACGTGCCCTTGCTAAAGCAAAATCTAATTCCAAAAGCATCTTGTAAAGATGATGAAGAGGAAGAAAATTATCGCCAATTTGACTGCTCCAATATGCTAATAATCTCTGCTCTTCGATATAAATCGAAGCTTCTAGTTTAGCGATCTGATTCCCTAAGGGTATAACCACCTTAGGTTCAATAAAGACAGTATTACCTGAAGACGATATATCATGGACAGTTCCTGGCATATGATCGACTGCACCAGCTTTCAAAGCCACGACTGGTCTCTGATAGCGTTCTGCAATAACAGTATCCTGCAAGACTGAATGCTGTCTCCTGATGAGATCTTTTAAGAGATCTTTTCTCTCTATTCGTAATACTTGAGATTGTCGACGTAAGCTAGCCAATTTATCACTGGCACTATCTACAATACGTCCACCTTCTTCTATACCCGATTGAATAAGCTTCTGCAAATCTGGTAAGGTTGACAAATTAGAGAATAGTTTTGAGATAGTTGGTCTCTTTTCTGAATCCTCAAGCTGCCTACGCAACCTGCGGGCAGATCTCAATGTAGATATGACTTCTAAGAGTTCAGGAGCAGATACAACACCTCCTTTAGAACACCTAAGCAAAATCTTTTCTATATCATGAACTCCAGCAAGCCGGACCCCACCTTCCTCTTCTAAATCTATAGCACCTATTTCTATAGTCTCAGCAAGATATCTACGACTATGAGTTAACTCATTAGGAATAGATGAAGTGATGCATTTTCTCTTACCTTGCGTAGTGCTAGCAAACGTTGAAAGGTGTTCGCACACCTTAGCCCACTCCAACAAATAAAGTGTTTCTTCCAAAGCATTAGCATTATTAGTTAATTGAAGTTCTTTATCTTGGGAACTCATTCAAAACCTCACGACTTCATTGGTTGGAAGGGACACCATCTTGAGGGTGATAAAGCATTTCCAACCAATTACCTTCAGGGTCTCGGAGATAGAAAGAAGAAGTCCCATCACGATGATCATGCAAAGTCCCAACTTTGGCTCCAGCGGCAATCAACTGTATATGCAGCTCTTCTATTTCACGTTTATCAGTAAAGTGAAAGGCAAAATGCGGTCCTGCAGCTTTATATCCTGGTCCCAATAAAGCAAGGCCATCATTACCAGGTCCTGCTTCTAAATAACACCAATCAGGGTCATCCCAAGTAAGTTTCATTCCTAAGTTCAGATAAAATTGTTTTGCTCTATCGACATCTTTAACACGTATAGCTACATGCCCTAGTCTTTGAACATTAATTGAACTGTTCTCTAAATTTTGCTCAGCCATTTTGAAAAAGTTTGCACAACTTAAATAAAGAAGATTAGAGTCAATTTTGTTAAATAGTCATGACTTATTCTTTAGCCATGCTGCTGCATCACATGCGTGATAAGTCAAAATCAGATCAGCACCAGCTCTCTTAAAGCTCAACAAAGTTTCTAAAACTACAGATCTTTCATCTATCCAACCCTTTGCAGCAGCAGCTTTTACCATTGAATATTCTCCACTAACATTATAGGCAGCAATAGGCAATTCAGATTCTTTTCTTAATCTATAAATGATATCCAGATAGGCAAGTCCAGGTTTAACCATCAAAATATCAGCACCTTCTTGCTCATCTAATTGAGCTTCTGTAATAGCTTCCCTTGAATTAGCAGGATCCATTTGATAAGTACTTTTGTCCTTAGGGATTGGCTTCTCATTAACAGATCTAGGGGCCGAATCGAGTGCCTCTCTGAAAGGGCCATAGTAGGCTGACGAATATTTGGCTGTATAACTAATAATTCCAACATTCTCAAAACCTTCATCATCCAAAGATTCACGTATAGCCCCCACACGTCCATCCATCATGTCACTAGGTCCAATCAAATCAGCACCTGCAGCAGCTTGAACAATTGCTTGCTTACAAAGGTGATCAATTGTCTCATCATTTAAAACAATTCCCTCGGCACTTACTATCCCATCATGACCATCTATTGAATAAGGATCTAATGCAACATCAGTCATAATTGTCATTTCCGGCAATTCTTGTTTTATACGTCTAATAGCCCTTGGAATTAAACCATTCTGGTTAAAACACTCTTCACCACCTTCGGTTTTAAGCGAATCATCAACTTTAGGAAATAAGACAATACATCTAACACCTAAATTCCATGCCCTTGTAACTTCTCCGATCAAAGCATCCAGGGGCCACCGGTTTGCTCCAGGCATTGCAGCAATCTGTTCAATCGAATCTCCCTCATGAACAAACAAAGGATAAATAAAATCAGAAGCAGTTAGGCTATTTTCTCTAACCATGCTTCTTAAAGCAGATGTTCTGCGAAGACGACGAGGGCGATAAGTAAGTTCCATATGGTTAAAAACCAAACCAATTAATCATGATCGTAAAGCCTTCTATAGACGAGCAGAGTTAATCCACTCTTTTCTAGGATCAAAAAGACTAGTCTCTTTTAATTTATTAAATAGAGCAATTTCAGTAGAAGACAAAGAAGCAGGAAATCGTAATGAAAGAGCAAGAATCAAGTCGCCACGAGAATTCTTAAGAGGCCAACCCTTACCTTTTAATCTTAAGCTTGAACCTGGTAAGGTCCTAGGTGGAATAGTTAATTGAGTCTCTCCATCTGGTGTCATAGCTGTAACAATTGAGCCTAAAAGCAGCTCATCATAGGAAACCGGTAATTCTGCTTTGAGCTGAACTCCATCCAATTGCCAAACCTTATGATTTCCGACCTCAAGATTGATCAATATATTTCCCCTGCGTCCTTTTCCAGGCTGCAAATTCCCTTTTTCTTTAACTCTAAGACGAGTCCCATTAACAACTCCTCTCGGAATTCTCACTTCAACTTGTTCATCATTTACAAATAGAGAACGCTGAGTACCAGCAAATGCCTCAGCAAAACTTATTTTCAATGTAATGTGCACATCAAGATTTGCTGGCCGTCTATATTGCGTACCAGAAGAATTATAAGACTGAGAAAATCCTTCCATCCCTCTTCCACTAACAAATCTTCCAAGAAGATCCTTAACAAAATCATCAAAATTTGTATAGCGCCCAAAATCAATATCAAAACCATCTAATCCCGAACCAACACCAGTAGATTGATTCCAATATTTGCCAAATTGTTCATATTTTCTTTTCTTCAGGGGGTCAGATAGAACTTCATAGGCCTCATTAATTTCTTTGAAGCGTTCTTCTGCATCCTGATCTCCTGGATTGACATCAGGATGAAACTTTCTAGCAAGTCGTCGGAAAGCATTTTTAATTTCATCAAGACTTGCCTTCCTCTCAACCCCAAGAACCTTGAAATAATCTCGATAACCACCTACAGCCATAAGGATTTTAAATTAATTCTATTCTGATAAAAATGACCTTAAAAATACTAAAAATTACTAAGCGAACTCGCTGAAACTAACTTTTCATCCTAAAAAATCACACTAAGGACCCTTAACAAGATAAGGTGCTACAGAATAAGTGACTGATGGAGTCTAAGCAATTGAACCTAATTCATGGCTTTCACCTAAAAAATATTCGAGGTGATGTATTAGGTGGTCTGACCGCAGCAGTAGTTGCACTGCCACTCGCTCTAGCATTTGGTAATGCTGCGCTTGGTCCAGGCGGTGCAATTTATGGACTGTATGGTGCTGTTGTTGTTGGTTTTTTAGCAGCTTTATTTGGTGGAACCCCATCTCAAGTAAGTGGTCCAACAGGCCCGATGAGTGTCACGGTTGCTGGAGTTGTAGCAAGTCTTGCAGCAGTTGGTGTCCCAAGAGATCTATCAGCGGAACAAATCCTGCCCCTTGTCATGGCAGCGGTTGTAATTGGTGGGCTATTTCAAATTTTATTTGGCATCCTAAAGCTTGGGAAATATATAACTCTTGTTCCTTACTCAGTTGTTTCAGGCTTTATGTCTGGAATAGGTGTAATTATTATTGCCCTTCAAATAGGGCCATTGCTTGGAATAATTACAAGAGGTGGAGTAGTTGATTCTCTATCAACTGTTTTTTCCAATTTTCAACCAAATGGATCAGCAATAGCAGTCGCAATAATGACCTTAGGTATTGTTTTTCTTACGCCAAGACGCATAAGCCAATGGGTCCCATCCCCACTATTAGCTTTATTAATTGTTACTCCGCTCTCCATACTGTTTTTTGGTGATACGAATTTAGATCGAATAGGTGACATTCCAAGAGGAATACCCTCACTTAGTATTCCTAGCTTTACTCAATATTTCCCAATCATTCTAAAAGCAGGCTTAGTTCTCGCAGTTCTCGGAGCAATTGATTCTTTACTCACTTCTCTTGTAGCAGATAATATTTCTCAAAGTAGGCACGATTCAGATAGAGAATTAATCGGACAAGGCATAGGAAATGCAGTCGCAGGTCTTTTCTCAGGTCTACCAGGTGCAGGAGCAACAATGAGAACGGTTATAAATGTGAAATCAGGAGGCAGCACTCCTCTATCAGGGATGATGCATTCCATAGTTCTTTTAATAGTTCTTGTAGGTGCTGGACCTCTCGCTGAACAAATTCCAACTGCACTCCTTGCTGGAATTCTTATAAAGGTTGGACTAGATATTATTGACTGGGGATTTCTAATGAGGGCACATAAACTTTCGCTTAAAACCGCAAGTGTTATGTATGGAGTCCTTTTGATGACAGTCTTTTGGGATCTAATTTGGGCAGTTTTAGTCGGGGTTTTTGTAGCAAATATGCTCACTATCGACTCAATTACTCAAACTCAATTAGAAGGAATGGAAGCTGACAACCCCTTAGGAAATTCTGATGAAACTGATTTCCCACTCCCTCAAGATGAGCAAACTTTGTTAGAAAGCTGCTCTGGAGAAGTAATGTTATTTAGACTTAAAGGTCCTCTGAGCTTTGGTGCAGCAAAAGGAATAACTGAAAGAATGATGTTAATTAGAAATTACAAAATCTTAATTCTAGATATAACTGATGTCCCTCGTTTAGGAGTGACCGCAACCCTAGCTATTGAAGATATGATTCAAGAAGCTCAAATTAATTCTAGGAAAGCATATGTTGCTGGTGCTACAGGAAAAGTAAAAGAAAGGCTTTCAAAGTTTGGAGTTGAAGGTCTTATTAGTACCAGAAAAGAAGCTCTTGAATTAGCCAAGAATCAGCTTCAAGCAATATAAAAATCATTTATATATTAGAAAGCTATGGAGACTAACCTTGTTCTTCAAAACGTACTAACACCACCTGTTCTTTTCTTTTTCTTAGGAATAATTGCTGTTCTTTTAAGGTCTGATTTAGAAATACCAGCCCCGCTTCCAAAACTGTTCTCTTTATATCTTCTTCTGGCAATTGGGTTTAAAGGAGGAATGGAACTTGAAAAAAGTGGATTTGGGGGACAAGTAGTTCCGACAGTGTCCTCTGCAATAGCAATGTCTTTAGTGATTCCGCTGATTTGTTTCGTGATACTTAGACTAAAACTTGATGTATTTAATTCAGCCGCAATTGCAGCAGCCTATGGTTCCATAAGTGCGGTTACATTCATAACTGCAGAAAGTTTCTTGGAAAGTCAAAATATTCACTTTGATGGTTTCATGGTTGCAGCACTCGCATTAATGGAATCACCAGCAATTATTGTTGGGTTGCTCCTCGTAAAGCTTGCAGCACCAAAAAATAGACCCATTTCTAGAGAAATGAAATGGAGTTCAATATTCCGAGAATCAGTTCTTAATGGTTCGGTGTATTTACTTCTTGGAAGTCTGTTAATTGGATTCCTAACTGCAGCTCATAATCCAAGCGGAGTAGAAAAAATGCAACCCTTTACCGGAAAATTATTTTACGGTGCAGAATGTTTCTTTTTACTTGATATGGGTATAGTTGCAGCACAAAGATTACCTGGTCTCAAAAAGGCAGGTTCATTCCTGATTTTCTTTGCTGTATTAATTCCTCTATTGAATGCTGTTTTAGGCGTATTTGTAGCGAAAGCATTACTTCTTGAACCTGGAAATGCACTTCTATTCGCTGTACTTTGCGCAAGTGCATCTTATCTTGCGGTCCCAGCCGCCATGAGGATGACTGTCCCTGAAGCTAAAGCAAGTTATTACATTTCTACTACTCTAGGACTAACTTTTCCATTTAACATTGTTATTGGGATTCCTTTATATATGGGTCTTGTGAATAACATCATTCCTTCTGCAGGTTAAAAAATGAAAAGATTAGATCTTATCTTTAGTGAAAGAGAGTTGGATGCCATTTTAAAAGCATTAGAAGCTGCAGATGTCCCAGGATATACAGTTACAAAGCATGCTACTGGGAGAGGTCCTGAAACAGTAGTTTCAGAAGATATGGAGTTTTCTGGTCTAGGAGCAAATGCTCATGTAATAGTCTTCTGTGAAGAAGACATTATTAGTAAGCTAAAAGATAATGTCAAATCAATCCTTAGCTATTACGGTGGAGTCGCTTATGTTTCTGAAGCGATTGAACTATAAAAGTTGACTAAATAAAATCTAGCTCAATAATCTCAATTCAATAAATATATCTAATTAAGTTAAGAATGAACCCAATCTACACGAATTGACTTACGACTATTTAAATATCTATCTATAGCCATAGCAGCAATACATCCATCAGAAGCAGCTACTACTGCTTGTTTAAAAGGAGTATTTCTTATATCACCTATAGCCCAAACACCTTCAGAAGTTGTTGACATAAAATCATCCACGATTACCCCGCCATCTTCTTTTAATGCAATTTGATCACCCAAAAAATCAGTAATAGGTTTTGAACCACTCATATAAACAAATACTCCCTCAACTGGTAAAGGTTGAGTCTCTTCATTAGAGCGGGTCTTCAAAACAACCCCTGTTACACCAGCATCACTGCCATCTATTTTCATTAATCTCGTTTTGCTCCAATGCTTTACATTCTTCTTAGAGATCAAATCCATCGCTTCAATATTGTCTTCTTTAGGATCATTTGATGTAATCCAATGTACGGTTGAAGCAAATTTTGTAAGTACTTGTGCTTCCTCTATTGCCTCTTTATTGACTCCTACAACAGCAACCTCCCGTGATTTATAAAATGCCCCATCACAAGTTGCACAATAACTCACACCTCTACCAAGAAACTCGGCTTCACCTTTAAATGAAGCGGGCCTGCCCATTGCACCACTCGCAACAACTAGGGCCCGGCCTTTAAATGTACCTTCAGGAGTAAACACTGTCTTCCAATCGCCAGTGGTATCTATGCCAAAAACCTGAGCTCGTCGATAATCAGTTCCATATTGAACAGCTTGATCTCTCATTAAGTTAAGCAAGTCTTCTCCACTAATATCTGTTGGCACACCAGGGTAATTTGCAATCTGATGAGTTATAGCAAGTGCCCCTACTGAAGGATTCTTATCAAGAATAACTGTCTTCAAATCCGCTCTGGATGTATAGAGAGCGCAACTGCAGCCAGCAGGTCCACCCCCAACTATCACCACATCAGTTTCAATTGTTTCCAAGATTTGTGACGCTCCTTAAAAATTGGTTTTTACTGAGAGCAGCATATTAAGACTAACAAAGGAAAAGTGACCAAGGCATAGAGCAATAATCAATCCTCACATCCCTTTTAGAAAATTTAAAACTGCATTAATTCATTATGGTGTCGTATATCATGATGAACCAGATATCTCAATAGAATTAGAAAAACTAAATAGAAGAAATTTTTGCTCCCAACTTAAAGAGATGCTTTGTGGCAATTTCAATTTCCCAAATCTAGGAAATGAAAAAATCAAAAAAAAATTCCAACCATTCATCAATTATTGGCTTTTACCATTTTTAATTGGTGGATCTCTAGCAATAGGATATAAAATTACTCGTAAAGCCTTAACTAGACTTCCAAATCAAACCATGTATAGCAGCCAATCTCTCCAAGAAGAAAGTGTTTTAACTGCAAAAGGTAAACAATATGCAGAGTTATTTTTCTAAGATCATTTCAAATAATCAAATAAAAAGATCTATTGAAAAGTGATTCGAATACCTTCCAATTGTTTAAAAGGGCTAAAATTACTAAACCTGTCCTAAATTCCTTTACGTTTATCAGTCCAAAGTAGAAAAAGTCAACTCATAGAAGTCATAATTCTAGGAAAATCTTCTAAAATTCTAGTCTTAATACAGGCACTTAATGGCATCCTCTGAAACTTTGCTCAAAGCTATATTCAAACGACTCAAGACTCGCTTAGACAAGAATTTGACTGCTTCATTATATGAAGCAGCAGGATTCATCAGGGATTCACCTTCTGGCATCAAGAAAGAGTGGGATCTATTTCAAAAAGAAATTGTCGATGAAGCTGAGAGAATTAATGCAATAGAAAATGAAAAGAAAAATCTAACAAAGAATCTTTTTAAAAAGGACGCTTCTTTTACTGTTCAAAGTAAAATAAATCAAATAAGAAAGGAAATTGTAAACCTAACAAATCAAATTGAGGAAATCAATTGATACTTCAAAGCTCAATAATCAAATCCTTACGTCAATATTTCCGTGCCATAAGAATTTGGCGATCTGTAATAACATTGTTATTCATCTTATGGTGCGACTCGCAAAAATGGACTTATCTAGGCGGCTTCTCAAAAACTAAAGAAAATATTAGGCAGCATTCTAGAGCTAAATGGCTTACAAAAGAGTTGCTTGATCTAGGCTCTGCCTTTATAAAACTTGGCCAATTAATTTCAGCAAGGCCTGATGTTTTGCCAAAAAATTGGATCATAGAACTCGCTGGATTACAAGATAAAGTTCCCGCATTTGACTTTGAAAAAGTACAAGCAATCTTAGAGACACAGCTAGGGGAAAGGTGCAAAGAAATTATCGATCTTGATGAAAAACCCATTGCTGCTGCTTCAATAGCGCAAGTTCATAGAGCCTGTCTAAGTAGTGGAAGAAAAGTAGTTTTAAAAATTCAGCGTCCTGGTTTAGAAACTTTTTTCAGAATAGACCTTGAAATAATGCAACAAGTAGCTGTAGTCCTACAAAAAAAGAAATCTTGGAGCCAAGGACGCGACTGGATTGGGATAGCTAGAGAATGCAAAAAGGTTTTATTAAAAGAACTTGATTTTCAAGTAGAAGCTGAATATGCAGCAAGATTTCGTCAACAATTTCTTGAGGATCCCAAGATCAAAGTTCCTAGGGTTATTTGGGAATTAAGCACAAAGAAAGTTCTTTGCTTGGATTATCTACCAGGTATCAAAATCAATGATCAAGAAGAAATTATAAAAAATGGTATTAACCCTTCTTCAATTGCAGAGCTAGGAGCATCGAGCTATTTAAAACAACTTATTGAATTTGGCTTCTTTCATGCAGATCCTCATCCTGGGAACCTAGCTGTGTCGAAAGATGGCTCCCTAATCTTTTACGACTTTGGAATGATGGGTATGATTTCTGATCGTCTAAGAAATGAACTTGGGAGCATGGTTAAAGCTGCTGCCCTAGGAGATGCCACTAAACTTGTAAGAAAATTGCAAGAAGCTGGATTACTAGCAAAAGGAATTGATTTAGGGCCAGTTAGACGATTAGTGAGGATAATGTTAAAGGAAAGACTTACTCCACCCTTTGACACAGATACAATTGAGAAATTATCTGTAGATCTTTATGAATTAGTCTATGGACAACCATTTAGGCTTCCTGTTGAACTCATTTTTGTAATGAGAGCTTTATCTACTTTTGAGGGCGTGGGTAGAAGCCTTGATCCAAGCTTTAATCTAATCGCAATTACCAAGCCATACCTAATCCCACTAATGACATCTAGTAATCCCAATCCAAATGATTTGATAAACGAAATAGGGCGCCAATTTGGCGAACTAGGAAGTAAAGCAGTAGGCCTACCAAAGCGTCTGGATGAAAACTTAGAAAGACTGGAACAAGGTGATCTTCAACTACAAATCAGGCTTGGAGAGTCTGATCGCCAACTGCGAAGAATGATTAATGCTCAGCAATCAATGGGGCAATCAATTTTATTAGGTTGTCTTGGGATCTCTGCTGCTCTTTTAGCATCAAACAATAGATCTATATTCTCATTAATACCAATAGGAATTGCTTTTCCCATTTCCTTAAAATGGTTAACACTTCAAATGAAAATAAGACGAGACGAAAAACTTGAGCACCTACAAAGAAAGAATAACTCAACTAATAACTAAAGAATAAATAGATTTGGAAATTATTTGCTTGACTTACCTCTAGGTCCTAAACCTAGTGCTCCTGCATATATTGCTTGATCTCCTAATTCATCTTCAATGCGAAGAAGTTGATTATATTTTGCTACTCTTTCGCTCCTACTTAAAGACCCAGTTTTTATTTGACCTGATCTTGTAGCTACAGAAAGATCTGCAATTGTGGTATCTTCTGTTTCTCCACTCCTATGACTAATAACGCTAGTGTATCCAGATCTTGTAGCAAGTTCTATGGCTTGCAAAGTTTCTGTTAAAGAACCTATTTGATTAACTTTAATTAAAATAGAATTAGCTATATTTTGTTCAATTCCTTTCTGCAAACGATTTGTATTAGTTACAAATAGATCATCTCCTACCAATTGAACTTTATGACCCAATTCACTAGTTAAATCTTTCCAACCTTGCCAATCATCTTCAGCTAAACCATCTTCAATTGAAATGATTGGATATGAGTTAACTAACTTTTTTAATTCATCAATCATCTGCTCACTAGAGAATTTATCATTCCCAAAAAAATAAAATCCATCTTTGAAAAACTCAGTGCTTGCTACATCTAAAGCTAAAGAAATCTGTTCTCCTGGAATGAAGCCAGCCTTCTCAATTGCTTTAACAAGTAAGTCTCCTGCTGCGTTATTGCTTAATAAATTAGGAGCGAATCCTCCTTCATCCCCAACTGCGGTAGATAATCCTTGAGCAGAAAGCAAACTTTTAAGCGTATGAAAAACTTCTGCTCCCATTCTCAGAGCTTCTCGAAAATCATTAGCCCCATGAGGAACAAGCATGAATTCCTGAAAATCAAGGTTATTAGCAGCATGCGCTCCGCCATTAATTACATTCATTAATGGTACTGGTAACAGTGAAGACATTGGATTCCCTAAATACCTGTAAAGGGGCATTCCAAGTGCATTAGCAGCAGATCTTGCATTGGCAATACTTACTGCCAAAATTGCATTTGCGCCAAGATTAGATTTATTTTCCGTACCATCTAATTCATTCATAATTCGATCAACCATAACTTGATCCGAAGCAGATAAGCCACACAATGAAGGTGCTATTTTTTCTTCTATATTCTCAACAACTTTCCTGACACCCTTTCCCATATAACGTTCTTCTCCATCTCGTAATTCATGTGCCTCATAAGCTCCTGTACTAGCCCCACTAGGAACAATGGCTCTTCCCTTTGCTCCACCCTCAAGCAAGACCTCTGCTTCCACTGTAGGGTTTCCCCTTGAATCGAGAACCTCTCTTGCAAAGATGGTATCAATAACTAAATCCAGGGAATCAATCACGTTAAAAGTTAAGCTTTATCAGATCTTATGAGTTCCAGGGCCCATTTACTGAGAATTTTTCAGGGTTTTGGCATTTGCTGAGCTTTTTCAAAAATCAAAACAACATGCAGAATGGAGATATCTTAAAAAAAGAGTTGCTGAAAAATGCAAATACTTCATACGATGATTCGTGTTACTGATCTAGAAAAATCAATTTGGTTTTACACGAAAATATTAGGCATGCAACTCTTAAGACAAAAAGATTATCCTTCGGGTCGATTTACACTCGCATTTCTTGGTTATGGTTCAGAAGAAGAGACTTCCGTGCTAGAGCTAACACATAATTGGGATACTAAAGATTATGATTTAGGAAATGGTTTTGGCCATATTGCACTAGGTGTTCAGAATATTTATAAAACCTGTTCATCAATTGAAAAAAATGGTTGCAAAATTCATCGGCAACCAGGACCAATGAAACATGGCAAAACAATTATTGCTTTCATTGAAGACCCAGATGGCTACAAGATTGAATTAATTGATCTTGCATCGAAAGAGACAAAGAATTAATTCAAATGCTATATCAGAAAAACCAATCACTAACAATGACTAATAGTCTTACTTCCTCTCCCGATCGTTTTAGTGATGATGCTTGGAATCTCTTAATCAGTGGTGAACAAGAAGCTAGAAGGTGGAAGCATGAATATTTCGATATAGAGCATATTCTCCAAGTTCTCTTTAATGATGAAAACTATCGTGATGTAATTGACGCACTTCCAATTAATAAGTTAGAGCTACTTGATAACTTAGAAGAATTTCTTGCAACTACTGAAGCTTGTAATTCACTCGAATTATTTATTGGTGAAGACCTAGAAATTCTTCTTGATCGGGCAGATACATTTCGGAGAAGTTGGGGGTCGAAATTTATTGAAATCTCACACATACTTGTTGCATTAGCCAGAGATAATCGTATTGGTTCTGAATTATTTAATGAGCTTGGCTTAACAAGTGAAATCTTAGAAGGTAAATTAAAAAGTCTTCCAAATCCAATAAGCAAGAAAAGATCACAGCAAACTATTTCTAGATCTACAAACAGCTCAGTTAAGTCTGAAAATGGTAAAATAAGAAAAAGCAAAGATCCTGATATTAGCAATAGAATTATAGAAACTAAACAAATAAAAGAGAATAATCAGCTTGCATTAGAAAAAGAACCTAACGCACTTAATTTATATGGTAAAGATCTTACTCTTGCAGCTGAAAAAGGTGAGCTTGACCCAGTAATTGGAAGGAACAATGAAATTCAGCTTACAATAAAAGTGTTATCTAGAAGGGGTAAAAATAACCCAGTTCTTATTGGCTCATCTGGCGTAGGTAAAACAGCAATAGCGGAATTGTTAGCTCAAAGAATAATTAAAGGAGATGTTCCAGACTCTATAAAAGGTTTGAAGATTATTTTATTAGATATTGGTGCATTAATAGCTGGAACTAAATTCCGTGGACAATTCGAAGAGCGCTTTAGATCAGTTCTAAAAGAAGCCAGTCAGCCTAATGCAGGTATTGTTTTATTTATTGACGATTTACACACAATTATAAGTAGCGAAAGGTCTAGCACAGATGCAGGAAGCTTATTGAAACCTGTACTCGCAAATGGCGATATCAGATGTATCGGAGCCACCACACCCGAAAGCTATCGGAAAACCATAGAAAAAGATCAAGCCCTCAATAGAAGATTTCAACAAGTTCATATTAAAGAACCATCTCTTGAATTAAGCATAGAAATCCTAAGAGGCATTAAAGAGCGTTATGAAAAGCATCATGAAGTAAATATTGCTGATGAAGCTTTAATTACAGCTGCTCGTTTAGCTGATAGATATATCAGTGACCGTTGTTTACCAGATAAAGCAATTGATCTTATAGATGAAGCTGCAGCACAAATTAGAATGGAATCAACTACTAAACCTAAAATTATTGAAGAAATAGAATTAAACCTTAGGAAAATAGAATCTATGTTATTAAATGATGAGGATGAAATAGAAGAATGTGATAGGAAAGAATATGAAGAGCAGCAATATATTTTAGAACAGAAGTTAAATGATCTAACTGAAAAATGGCATAATGAGAAAAATTTATTAGAGGAAGTAAATGAACTTATACATGAAGAGAGGGATATTAAACTATCTATTTCAGAAGAAGAGTCAAACGGGCAATTAGAGGAAGCTGCAAGGCTTCAATATGATGAACTGCATCATTTACAGAAAAAAATTAATTTCATATCTAACGAATTACAAAGATTAAAAAATGATGGAAACACAATTATCAAAAACGAAGTTGCGCCTGAGGATATAGCAGATATTGTTGCGCGATGGACAGGTATCCCAGTAAACAAAGTCCTTGCTGAAGAAAGACAAAAACTATTGAATCTAGAACAAGATTTATCTAATAAAGTCATTGGTCAAAATGAAGCCGTTAAAGCTGTTGCTGCCGCTATCAAAAGAGCGCGTGCTGGCATGAAAGACAGTCGCAGGCCTATCGGCTCGTTTTTATTCCTTGGACCAACAGGTGTTGGTAAAACAGAACTTGCTAAAACACTTGCAGCTTCTTTATTTGACGAGTCAGAAGCTTTAGTAAGACTTGATATGAGTGAATTTATGGAGAGAAATGCAGTCGCACGTCTTATTGGAGCACCACCTGGATATGTCGGCTATGAACAAGGAGGACAACTAACAGAAGCAATCCGTAGCAGACCATATGCTGTCTTATTAGTTGATGAAATTGAAAAAGCGCATCCAGATGTATTCAATATCCTTTTACAAGTTTTGGACGATGGTCGCTTAACTGACTCTCAAGGCAGAACAATAGATTTTCGTCACACCGTCGTAGTAATGACAAGCAATCTTGCAAGCAGGGAAATCTTAAAAAATGCAAAATCTTCTCAACTTCCAACAGAAGATCACTCTGAACTTGAATTAAAACTGAGCCAAAGTATCAATGATGCACTAAGTAAAAATTTTCGCCCTGAATTCCTAAATCGAATTGACGAAATTATTCGTTTTAATCCTCTTACGCAAGAAAGTCTTCAGAAAATAATCAAGCTCCAGTTAATTGAATTAACAAAATTATTAGGAGAACAAGACTTAGAACTGCGTTTAGATGACACGATTATTGAAAGTCTTGCTGTTGAAGCATATGAACCAGAATATGGTGCTAGACCCTTAAGAAGAATTCTTAGAAGACGTATAGAAAATCCCTTAGCAACAAAATTATTAGAAAATAAATTTGTAGGGGCAAAGGCAGTAAGAGTAACCTCTTCTACAAACAGTTCAAAATCATTAGAGTTTTGTGCAGAAAACTAACAATTTGTTTATCGATTAACCTATTATTTATAAAAGGCCATTGCATACGCACAGGCATAATTAGCCTCAGGCTTATATAGCGTGTCAAGCTCAACTCCTCAAGAAACACCAGATTCCCTCTCTCAACCAGAGAAAGAGAAGCCCTCTCCTAAAAAGGGCTTCATAGGTTCTACTGTTGATGAGTTAAAACTGGTTGTGTGGCCCAGTAGACAACAACTATTTAGCGAGTCGATAGCCGTGATTTTAATGGTTACACTATCGGCAGCATTAATAGCATCCGTCAGCCGGTTCTTCGGCTGGGGGGCCTCACAAATCTTCCGTTGAATAAATAAAAGTTCAACATCTTCTTTCAACCTCACTTAAATTCAACTTTCAAAAGTGTCAGAAATTGAACCCACACCCAACAAATCTAGCCAAGTAATGGATATACCTTCTCCCACTAATAGCGAGGAGAACAGCTCTTATGGAAAAACAACTATTGCTCGCTGGTATGCAATTCAAGTAGCTTCAAGTTGCGAAAAAAAAGTCAAAGCTACTCTTGAGCAAAGATCTGTCACATTAGGGGTTAGCAATAGAATCCTTGAGATAGAAATTCCTCACTCTCCTGCGGTGAAAGTAAAAAAAGATGGGAGTAGACAATCAACTGAAGAGAAAGTCTTCCCTGGATACGTACTTGTGCGAATGGTTCTTGATGAAGACACAATGATGGCGGTTCGAAGTACACCAAACGTCATCAATTTTGTTGGAGCTGAAGACCGTAGGGCAACTGGTAGAGGGCGTGGTCATATAAAACCAAGGCCACTAAGTAGGCAAGAAGTAAATCGAATTTTCAAACGAGCGGCAGAAAAGAAAACAGTTGTGAAACTCGATTTAAGTGAGGGAGACCAGATTCTTGTGACGTCAGGACCTTTTAAAGATTTCCAAGGAGAAGTCATAGAGGTATCTGGAGAGCGCAATAAGTTAAAAGCCCTTCTTTCAATTTTTGGCAGAGAAACTCCCGTAGAGCTTGAATTCTCTCAGATCAGTAAACAGAACTAACTGATGAATTGCCCATTATTTAATTAGTGGGCATCCAAATGAAGTAGGTTTCCCATAACCTTTTCAAAATTTTCCTTTTATCAAGGTAATCCGTAATTAATCATTTTCTCAAGAAAGATGGCAAAGAAAGTTGTAGCTGTGATCAAGTTGGCCCTTCAGGCCGGCAAAGCAAATCCAGCCCCTCCAGTTGGTCCCGCTCTTGGCCAGCATGGGGTTAACATTATGGCTTTTTGTAAGGAATACAATGCCAGAACCCAAGACAAAGCAGGTTTTGTAATCCCTGTTGAGATATCTGTTTTTGAAGACAGAAGTTTCACTTTTATCACTAAAACCCCCCCTGCATCAGTGCTTATTACCAAGGCTGCAGGAATTGCTAAAGGCTCGGGAGAATCTGCTAAAGGTCAAGCCGGTAGTATTAACCGTAGCCAACTAGAAGAAATTGCAAAAACCAAATTGCCTGATCTCAACTGTAATAATATTGAATCAGCAATGAAGGTAATTGAAGGGACTGCCCGCAATATGGGTGTTTCGATTAGTGAGTGATTAATTCACTTACCACTCTTTATCTCTCATACCTAATTTTTCCACATTTACAGGGGGAGACCAAAACGTCGCTTGAACCCCAAATTTTATGAAAAAAACTTCCAAAAGAATGGCCGCCCTATCCTCCAAAGTTGAGGGGAGGTCATATTTGCCTTTAGACGCAATCAAGTTAGTTAAAGAAAATGCAAATGCAAAGTTCGATGAAACTATCGAAGCGCATATCCGTTTAGGTATTGACCCAAAATACACGGACCAACAACTAAGAACTACAGTTGCACTTCCAAAAGGTACTGGTCAAAAAGTACGAATTGCGGTTATCTCAAAAGGCGAAAAAATTGTTGAGGCGAACAAAGCAGGAGCAGACCTTTCTGGAGAAGAAGATTTAATTGAAACAATCAATAAAGGAGAACTCAATTTTGATCTACTGATTTCAACACCAGACATGATGCCTAAAGTTGCAAAACTAGGCCGTGTACTTGGTCCTAGAGGCCTAATGCCAAACCCTAAGGCTGGAACTGTTACTACAGATCTAACTGGAGCAATAAAAGAATTTAAAGCTGGGAAACTTGAATTCAGAGCTGACAGGGCAGGAATTGTCCATGTTCGTTTTGGAAAAGCAAGTTTTTCGGAAGAAGATCTTTATGCAAACCTTAAGGTCTTGCATGAGACTATTGATAGGAATAAGCCAAGTGGTGCAAAGGGCCGTTACTGGAAAAGTCTTTATATCACTTCAACTATGGGACCTTCTGTCGAGGTAGATTTTGCTGCTTTGCAAGACAATAAAGAAGATTAGAAACCTCTTTGTTGTAAGGTAAGAGTATTGGTTAATTCCAAAACGGGCATGCGCCCGGCCATAGACAGCAGGTCTGGATGGTTCTGAATAAAACTTTCAGATTAATTCATTAAAATCCTGCCGAGGTAAACGCAAAGATTTTCCATAAATGGATTGAATCAACGGCTGCCTCGTCTCTTTGTTTTGAGAGATTAAACGGCCGTATGTCCCGCTTCTTCCCCCGATTCGATCCAATCCCTATGGGCCGCACGCTGGAGAGCAAAAAACAAATTGTCGAAGAGATTAAAGGCCTCCTCGACGAAGCTGAAATGGCTTTAGTTCTTGATTTCAAGGGCTTATCCATTAAAGAGATGTCTGATTTGCGTTCTCGTCTAGAGCCAAGCAAAGGCATCTGCAAGGTTGCTAAAAACACCTTGATGCGTAAAGCAATTAATGGGAATTCTTCTTGGACAGGCCTTGAATCTTTATTAAGTGGCACTAATGCATTTGTTCTTGTAAAAGGCGATGTAGGAAGTGCTCTTAAAGCAGTCCAATCTTTCCAAAAGGAAACCAAAAAATCTGAGACAAAAGGAGGCCTTTTTGAAGGCAAACTTCTTACTCTTGATGAAATAAAAGCAATTGCTGCTCTACCTTCGAAAGAAGTACTCATGGCACAAATTGCTGGAGCATTAAATTCCATCACTACAAAAATTGCTGTTGGTATTAATGAGGTTCCTTCTGGCATAGCAAGGTCGCTTAAACAACATGCTGAAAGTAGCGAAAGCTAACTAGCAAAATCTTCGACTAAAACTTTTTCTCCCAAATACTTTTTGTATTCCAATCATGTCTTCAAAAACAGACGAGATTTTAGAGTCACTTAAGTCTCTTTCCCTGCTAGAAGCCTCAGAGCTTGTTAAACAAATAGAAGATGCCTTTGGCGTCTCAGCAGCAGCTTCTGCTGGGGTCGTCATGGCAGCTCCAGGTGCAGCCAGTGGTGGTGGTGAAGCTGCTGCTGAAGAAAAAACCGAATTTGATGTTGTGCTAGAAAGCTTCGATGCTTCTGCCAAAATCAAAGTTCTTAAAGAAGTAAGAAACGCTACGGGCTTAGGCTTAGGTGATGCTAAAGCAATGGTAGAGGCAGCGCCAAAAACCATAAAAGAAGGCATTTCCAAAGATGAAGCTGAAGCTCTAAAAAAAGCAATAGAAGAAGTAGGTGGGAAAGTAACTCTTAAGTAATTCCTAGCTATTATTTGCGCATAAGGTCTAATTTCTGTTCTTTGTCGCCGGTCATATTTGACCGGCTATTTTTTTCAATGATCCAAGCACATGGTCAAGTAATAGCAGCCGCAACTGATGGAGCATGTAGTGGCAATCCTGGCCCAGGTGGATGGGGTGCACTAATACGTTTTGAAGATGGGACAATTCAAGAATTTGGTGGATATGAAGCACAAACAACAAATAATCGTATGGAACTTCAGGCTGCAATAGAGATTCTTAAGGAATTAAAACAACTTGATAGACATCCAACACTTGCAATCCGAACAGATAGTAAATATCTAATTAATGGCTTTGATACTTGGATGCAAGGCTGGAAGAAAAAAGGTTGGAAAACCGCTTCTGGAAAAGCAGTTCTTAATCAAGATTTATGGAAAGTATTAGATGAATCTCGTTTATCTAATGTATCTCTCAAATATGTAAAAGGTCATAATGGCGATCCTGATAATGAAAGAGTAGATGATATCGCAGTAAGCTTTTCAAAAAAAATTGCTATAAAACTTCAATGTGATCATTAAAAGTAAAATGGGAAATAACTCACAAACTAGGTTCTTCTCAAGTAATTTTTTGTACAAGCAGTTCTTTGGGCACATCCTTGAACGAGACGATGGCATTGATGCTGAACAACTAAGCCAACTCACTCTTAATAGTCTAGAGAAAGCCGCCCTTTATAGAAAATGGCCAGGTATAGCTACATTGTTGGAGGAATTAGAGAAAGAGCTACAGCGTAGAGATGCCAAGCTAGAGCAAACTTTATTTGGATGTAACTTTCAGAATCCCTTAGGGCTTGCTGCAGGATTTGACAAAAATGGAATTGCAGCTTCTATATGGCACAACTTTGGCTTTGGCTTTGTTGAACTGGGCACAGTCACTTGGCATGCTCAATTAGGCAACCCCAAGCCAAGACTTTTCCGACTCTCAAAAGAAAAGGCTGCTTTAAATCGAATGGGATTTAACAATCGTGGGGCATCAAAAATGAAAGAAACTCTTGAGAAGCAGAGGTTACCACCACCAGGGAGTAGGTCGTCAATCATTGGTCTGAATTTAGGCAAGTCAAAAATAACTGCTCTTGAAGATGCGCCTGATGATTATGCTTATTCTCTTGAAATCTTGGGATCATTGGCTGATTATGCAGTTATTAATGTCAGTTCGCCAAATACACCGGGACTACGTAAATTACAAGATTCAACAGAATTAAGAAAATTGATAAAAAAACTTAGACGTTTGACTTCTTGCCCACCACTCCTTGTTAAGATTGCTCCAGATTTAAATAATAAAGAAATTGATAATCTAGCACAAGTAGCCTATCAAGAAGGGTTGGCGGGAATTATCGCCACTAATACTAGTTTAGATAGATTAGGTCTAGAAAAACGCATTATTTTACAAACTGGAAAGCCACTTAGCCTAGAGCAAGGTGGACTTAGTGGCAATCCATTGCGTTCAAGAGCCTTAGAAGTACTTAGACGGTTAAGAAAAAATGCAGGAGAAGATTTACCTTTAGTAGGTGTTGGAGGTATTGATTCTGCAGAAAGTGCTTGGGAGCGTATTGCAGCTGGTGCATCTCTTATACAAGTATACACAGGATGGATTTTTCAAGGTCCTATTCTAGTTCCTCATATACTTGAGGGTTTAATCACTCAACTGAATCGACATGGATGTCGGAATATCAAAGAAGCTGTAGGCAGTGAATTGCCATGGGTTTAAACAATAAGTTTTCGGAACATGGTCAAAAACTTTTGCTTCAACATGGTGGAAATCTAGAGCAAGAAGCAAACAGGCTAAAAGTAAATATAAGTTCTCTTATTGACGCTAGTGCCTCTTTAACCCCCTTTCCTCTTCCTCCTAATCTGCAAAAATGTCTATCCCAAGGAGTTAATGGCACTGCACTGAAAATCTACCCTGATCGCAGTTATTTAAGGCTAAGAGAAGCAATCGGTAAATTTCATGAAGTCGACTCTTCTATGGTCTTGCCAGGAAATGGAGCTTCAGAGCTGATAACTTGGGCTGCTCGTGATGCCGCCTGGCATGGAGTCAGCATCTTACCTTCACCAGGTTTCTTAGATTACAAAAGAGCACTTAGATGCTGGAATGGCAAATTTATAACTTGTCCCATTCCCTTAAAATGGAACTCTTTTTTTCCACAATTCTTTCCATTAAAACCTCATGAAAATGTGATCTGGATTACAAACCCACATAATCCCACTGGACAATCTTGGAGTCTTAATTCTCTAAAAGCCATGCTTTCATCTCAAAGCCTGGTAATTTGCGATGAAGCTTTCCTGCCATTAGTACCAGATGGTGAAAAAGAATCACTTATCCCATTCGTCGCTCATTATCCAAATCTAATTGTTATTCGAAGTCTTACAAAATTATTTTCTATCGCAGGATTAAGGCTGGGCTACGCAATTAGCTCTCCCAGGAGACTCCAACAATGGCAAGAATGGAGAGACCCATGGCCAGTAAATGGATTAGCGGCAATGGTAGGGATAAAGCTAATGGAAGACGAAGACATCCTGAAAACACAAGTAAAAAAAATTCAGGATTGGGTAAAAGTTGAGGGGGAATGGCTTCAAACAAATTTACAAAAACTCTCAGGCATCACCGCACATCCATCAGCTACTAATTTCCAATTAATAGAAAGTAGTGTTTCACTTACCCACTTCCGAGAAGCTCTTGCTAAAAAAAATATCTTATTACGAGATTGTAGGTCTTTTAATGAATTAGGAGAAAACTGGCTAAGAATTAGTCTTAAGAAAAAATCTGACAATGAAAAAATAATTAATGCTATGCAACAAGTTCTTAGCTGTATTGACGAATAATCTCAACCAAATCTAGATGTGCCTTAGGAGATGCAATCTTGCCTATCCCCTCACTCATTTTACTTAACAAGGTTTTCCCTTGGTCATTAATAGAAGGAGAAAGATCTAGTAAATTCCCTATTGATTTAAGCAGAGGTTGAGCAGCATATATATTTTCATGAATTATTAATACCCCACCAAACTGAGCTGCATAAGCAGCATTGATCTCCTGATGGTTATCAGCTGCATAGGGATATGGAATAAGAATTGCGGGGGTATTACACACTGCAATTTCACTTAAAGCGCCAGCACCTGATCTACTAATTACAAGATCAGCATGTTGCAATAATCCAGCAACTTCCTCAGTAAAAGTCTTTTCTACAAATTTGGAGTTTTGAATATCTGATGGGTTATCATTTTCCCCAATGATGTGAACTACTCGACATCCCTTCTTCAATAAAGAAGGTAGAATCCTTCTGAACATTTTGTTCAACCCAACAGCACCCTGACTACCTCCCATTACAACGATTAAAGGAGTAATTCCCATCGGGACCCAAGATGGCAAAGGGTTGGAAAATAGAAATTGAGGTCTAACAGGGGTCCCCGTAACAGTTAGCTTGCAGTTTTTCAGATGCTCTTCTGCAACAGGTAAACCCAACGCAACCTGGTCACAAAATCTAGCTAACAAGCGTGTAACTTTCCCTGGGAAAGCATTGGACTCATGCAAAATAACAGGGACTCTACATAACCTAGAAGCAATTATTGAAGGTGCCGAGATATAACCTCCTGTCGTGAAAACAATGTCAATCCTTTTTCTCCTAATTAATCGAACTACAAAGATGACTGAAAACAAAAGTTTAATAAGCTGTACAAACTTTTTAATTCCTTTCGCTTGTACAGCCTTCACAGGGATGGTGATCAGTTCAAATTCTGTGGGCAGAACTACTTGTTCTAGACGATCTTTAACCCCCAGCCAACATACTTCCCAAGATTCAGGCAACGCTTCTGAAACTGAAAGTGCAGGATAAATATGCCCACCTGTACCACTAGCAGCAATGAGAAGCTTAGTCATAAAAAATCCTTTTCTATGCCTACAATTAGGTTATAGATAAATCAAGAGCATCTGTGGTACAAAAATCACTAAAATTTTTGTTGATTTCTGGGGTGTTTATCCTCTCAATCATTTTATCTAGTGATTTTTCGCAAGCCAGAGAAATTGAAGTACTACAACAAGGACTCGAGAAAACATTTAACAGCAAAAATAAAAATGAATTATTCAATCTATTCTCAGAAGAAATAGCCAAAGATATATCACAAAGATTTGATGCCTTTATAAAAGTTTTTCCTGATGCCTCTTGGAATATAAAATTTTTAAAGGATCTAAAAGATGAGCGCAAATTACTTGAAATAACAGTCAAAGGTTCAAAAAAAAGAAATGATCAAAATTACAACCTCATATCAAAGCAAAAAATAGCTATTTCGATTAATAATGGGAAAGTGATAAAAAAAGAAAGTTTTAGTGACTACTCAATTCTTAAAAGTGGAAATAAAATGCTAGATGTGACTGTTCAAATTCCAGATGCAGTTCTTACAGGGAGTATGTATGACATAGACATAATACTTGAAGAGCCTCTTGAAGACTCAATAATTGCTGGCGGTTTAATAGCTATAAGCGGTCAAAAAACAAAATCCTCGAAGAAAGAATTAGAACTAATGCCCATGGGCTCTGGTGGAATATTCAAATCTGCTCGTGCTCCATTAAAGCCAGGTGAACATCGCCTGGCTGCTCTCATAGCTCATCCTCAAGGCCTAATATCTATAACAAAAAAAATTAGAATAGTCTCTTCAACTAGTGAATTAAAACCTTAAAGATTTTTCAATTCAAATTTGATCGTCTAAAGCAGCTACACCTGGGAGGACTTTACCTTCAAGTAACTCTAAACTCGCTCCTCCTCCTGTTGAAATATGAGACATTTTGGATGCTAAACCAGCCTTTTCAACTGCTGCAACGGAATCACCACCACCAATGATTGTGCAGCAACCTTTTGAACTCAACTCAGCCAAAGTTGTCGAAATAGCATTGGTTCCTTTAGCAAATTTATCAAATTCAAAAACACCCATTGGTCCATTCCAAATTACAGTCTGACAATCAGCCAAAGCATCTTGAAATAATTTTACTGAATCAGGTCCTATGTCTAAGCCCATCCAACCGTCTGGGATTGAATTTATTTGAGCCAACTGACTATTAGCCTCAGGAGAAAAGTTGTCAGCTAGCAGAACGTCGTTAGGTAAAAGCAACTCAACACCCTTTGCTTTGGCTTTTTCCTCAAGAGCTTTAGCAAGTTCAAGCTTATCCTCTTCAACTAAGCTTTTCCCGACAGATAAACCTCTTGCCTTGTAAAAAGTAAAAATCATACCCCCACCAATCAAAACTTTGTCACATTTATCAATTAAAGATTCCAGAACACCAATCTTACTACTGACTTTAGAACCACCAACGATTGCAGCTAAAGGTCTTTTAGGTGCATCAACAGCACCTTGCAGATATTGAAGCTCTTTTTCCATTAAGTACCCAGCTACGCTCGGATTCAAATGTTTAGCCACTCCTTCAGTAGATGCATGGGCTCTGTGGGCTGCTCCAAAAGCATCATTCACATAGACTTCTGCTAAAGAAGATAATTTCTTAGCAAAATCCGAATCATTCTTTTCTTCCGCAGCAATAAAACGTACATTCTCCAAAAGAACAACATCACCATTGTTCATAGCATTGACCTTAGATTCAGCATCAGGACCAATACAACTTTCAGTCTTAATAACAGTTTGATCTATTAGATCGCTTAACCTTTTACATACAGGAGTAAGGCGCATATCTTCATTGACTTGACCTTTAGGCCTTCCAAAATGTGCGGCAAGAATAACTTTGGCTTGATTCTCTATTAAATGTTGAATTGTTGGAAGTGCTGCACGGATTCTTGTGTCATCGGTTATTGAACCTTCTTCATTCAAAGGAACATTAAAATCAACGCGAACCAAAACTCTTTTACCACATAGGTCCTCTACGCCGAGACTTGAAAGAGAACGCTTTGCCATGAATTGCCTTGGGTATTAAAAACCCGGTGAGACTAGCTCGAGAACAGTGAAAATACTTCCACAATCAGCCAGAGTATTCACCTGACCATAGTCCTAAAGGCTGAAAAGCATTGTTATTACAAGAAATCAATTTCTCTTACTTCTATTAAAAGTGAGAAATTAGTTAGCTAAATTTCGAAAATTGCCCCAAATCTAAGAAAAAGTTCAATACTAATTTTTCCTCGTCACACCAATGAACTATTAATCTATAGAAAATTCATTTAAGCTAGTTTGTCCTATTTTCGTAATTACTTTGTCCTCCATTTAATACCAATTATGCCGTGACCTCCCAAATTATCCAATGGTATCCAGGGCACATAGCCAAAGCAGAAAAACAACTTACTCTCAGCCTTGAGAAAGTAGACCTTGTTATAGAAGTGAGAGATGCTCGAATACCACGCTCTACATCTCACCCATGTCTTGAAAAATGGATCAAGAACAAAAAACATTTATTAGTGATTAATAGGAGAGATATGATCTCTGAACAATCTTTAGAAGTATGGGATACGTGGTTTAAACAACAAGGGCAAACAGCACTATGGTGTGATGCCAAAACAGGAATGGGAACTAAGCAGATCAAAGAAACAGCCATAAAACTAGGCAAAGAATTAAATAATCGTCGCCAATTAAGAGGAATGAAACATCGAGCAGTTAGAGCATTAACTCTTGGCTTCCCTAATGTTGGGAAATCAGCTCTAATAAATAGATTAGTAAATAAGAAAGTCGTGCAAAGCTCTAGACGTGCAGGTGTTACACGCTCTCTAAGATGGGTACGCGTTGGACAACAACTTGATCTACTGGATGCACCAGGAGTCCTTCCGAGTAGGTTAGAAAACCAAGAAGCTGCATTAAGGCTTGCCTTCTGCGATGATATTGGCCAAGCATCCTACGATGTGGAATCTGTTGCAATACGATTTCTAGGAGTACTCGAACAATGTGAGCAAACAAGTTTATCTGGCAAACCTTGCCGTACACTTGAAAAACGGTATGGGATAAGGCTTGAGAAAGCTCAAAGCAATGGACACTTATGGTTGAAAAATGCTGCTGACCATCATACCTCGGGTAATACAAATCGAATGGCTCAAAGATTATTAGATGATTTTCGCAAAAAACTAATTGGTCCTATCTCTTTAGAACTTCCCTGATGTCTACAACTCAAACACATCCCTTTGGTGAAGGTGAAGGAGAATTGGCGGTACTCCATTATCTCAATCCATTACCAATGCGTTTAGATCGATGGCTAGTGAGTCAAAGGCCAGAACAAAGTAGAGCAAGAATTCAAAAATTCATTGAAAATGGTTTAGTACTAGTGAATGGAAAACAAGGCAAAGCGAAAACTCCTCTTCGAACAAATGATGAAATTAAAGTATGGGTACTTCCACCAGAACCATTGCCATATCTAAAGCCAGAGAAAATAGACTTAGACATCCTTTATGAAGATGAACATCTTATAATTATTAATAAGCAAGCAGGACTAACTGTTCATCCTGCTCCAGGGAATAAAAGCGGGACATTAGTCAATGGATTATTGCATCACTGCCCCGACCTCCCTGGAATTAACGGTAAACTTCGTCCTGGAATTGTACATAGACTCGATAAAGATACTACAGGCTGTATTGTTGTTGCCAAAAGCCAAGAAGCCTTGTTAAATCTGCAGATACAAATCCAAAAAAGGATTGCTTCTCGGCAATACCTCGCTTTAGTTCATGGAGTCCCAAATGGCGACAAAGGAATAGTTATAGGGGCTATTGGTCGTCATCCAGTAGATAGGAAAAAATATGCAGTAGTCAATGATGAATCAGGTCGATATGCTTGTACTCATTGGGAACTAAAAGAACGCTTGGGCGACTATTCTCTTCTGAAATTTAAATTAGATACTGGACGTACCCATCAAATTCGCGTGCATTCGGCTCATATAGGACATCCAATCCTTGGAGATCCAACTTATAGTCGTTGCAAAAAATTACCAACAAAACTTGCAGGTCAAGTCTTACATGCCGTACATCTTGGCTTGAAGCATCCCATCTCAAAGCAAGAGATGCTTTTCGAGGCTCCATTACCTGATGCTTTTCTGAAAATTCTTTCTATTTTACGCAAATAATATGTCCGCTCAGACTGGAGAAAAAATTGTTGGTGAAGCACGAATTAACTCCTTTGTTAAAAGAGACTTAGGATCTTGAAAGATTTGCTGCGCAGGCCCTTCCTCTACGATTTTCCCTTGATCCAAAACAATGACTCTATGGCAAAAAGAACTAGCCACAGATAAGTCATGCGTAATGAAAATAATGGCTAATCCAAGATCCTTTTGTAACAAGTGAAGTAAATCCAATATATCTGCCTGAATTTCTAGGTCCAACATACTGATACTTTCGTCACAGATTAAAATCTTAGGAGATAGGCTCAATGAACGAGCAATTGCGACTCTCTGTTGCTGGCCACCTGAAAGATGATTTGGTAGACGATTTATAAAATAATCTACTGGGGTTAAACCAACTTGTTCTAGTAAGAAGCGGACTTGTTCTTTTGCACTAGTTTTTGTTGCTAAACCATGGAGTAAAAGAGGATCAGAAACTGTTTCTAAAACAGTCATTTTGGGATTTAAGGAAGCAAAGGGATCTTGGAAAATCATTTGCAGAGATTGTCTCGCGATTTTCAAATGATTTCCTTTCAACTTTGCCAGGTTAGTCCCAAGCAAATTGACCTCACCTCCCCTAATTGGGATTAAACCTAAGAGAGCTCGACATAATGTACTTTTACCACAACCAGATACTCCTACTACACCTAATGTTTCACCTACGTGTAATGAAAAGCTCACTTCGTCAATTGCCCTTAACCAATTCGACTTCCAGGGCATACCTCCCAAAGAATGCCAACAACGTAATCGATTTACTTCTAAAATAGTTTTTGCAACTGGCTTTACTTCAAAAGCAGCCCCCTCTCGTTTTTTTGCTGCATCAACTAACTTCTTAGCTAAACAGGAACCAGGATAATTGATCAAGTTTTGAGTAGGAGACTCTTCTACAATCTTTCCATGGTCAAGAATTGCCATTCTTGAGCACCATCTGGAGGCAAGTGCAAGATCATGCGTAATTAATAATAGAGAGCTTCCTAATTCATCACAAAGAAAGCTCAATTCTCCCATAATTTGATTGGCAATTGCTACATCCAAGCTAGAAGTTGGTTCATCAGCAATAATCAAAGGTGGGTTTAAAGCAATAGCCAAAGCAATAGCAACACGTTGGCGCATCCCACCACTGAACTCATGTGGATATGAATTGAAACGTTGTGGATTAATCCCAACTTTTTTCAATAATTCTTCTGATCTCATTCTTCTAAAAGAAGATGACTGATCTGGCTGATGGGAATGCAAAGTATCCATAAGATGCTCCCCAATGGTCATTAAGGGGTTCAGACGAGTACCAGGATCCTGGAAAACTAATCCAATTAATTCTCCTCGTAATTTGTGCAAAGCCTCATTAGGTTTTTTCAGTAAATCGTTACCATTCAACAAAATTTCTCCTCTACAAATACTGCCAGCAGGGATTATTTGCAATAAGGCCTTAGCTACAGTGCTTTTCCCAGAGCCTGAACTCCCAAGCAATGCAAGGCGTTCTCCAGACCCCAGATTCAACGTAAAATTATCTAAGACCCACTTCTTGCTATGTGGGTATGAAACACACAGATCTTTAATATTTAAGACATCCTTTTGAGAACAATTCATAAATTTTAGCAAGGCTGCTTAAGCACGAATAAGATGAGTTAACCCACTGGGACAGATGTTAAACACCTCTTCTGCCTCAAATAGCAGACAGACCACATTGGTGGGGAATTTGACCATGTCTGATGAACCTTTGCTTAGAGAGGATCTCATTCAAAGTTCTGATGACTATGGCATCTCTCTACCAGAATGGTTGAAAAAATGCATCAGGCAAGTCCCAAACCCTATAGGAGAATGCTGCCCTGCGGATTCAGAAGCATTACTAGCATCAGCTTTTGACTTAGCATTTAGATTACATAAAGGTCAATTTAGAGTAAGTGGTGATCCATACATAGTTCATCCTGTTGCAGTAGCCAATCTCCTTAAAGAAATTGGAGCCAGTCCAAAAGTCATAGCAGCAGGTTTTCTTCATGATGTTGTTGAAGATACAAATATTTCCCTTGATCAATTAGAAGAATATTTTGGGGCTGAAGTAAGAGGATTAGTTGAAGGCGTCACCAAATTAGGAGGTATTCACTTCCCTAATAGGACGGAAGCCCAAGCTGAAAACCTTCGCAAAATGTTTTTAGCAATGGCTAGTGATATACGTGTAGTTCTTGTAAAACTTGCTGATAGGTTGCATAACATGCGAACTATAGATGCTTTACAACCTGACAAACAAGAACGCATTGCTCTTGAAACTCGAGAAATCTATGCTCCTTTAGCTAATCGACTGGGCATAGGTCGTTTTAAATGGGAATTAGAAGACCTTGCATTTAAACTGCTCGAACCAAAGTCTTATAAGCAAATACAACAAGAAGTAGTTACAAAGCGCAGTGAAAGAGAAAAGCGTTTAGAAACAACCGTTAAATCTCTAAAAACCCGCTTAATTGAATCAGGTCTCCTCGATTGTGAAATTACTGGACGTCCAAAACACCTATTTGGTATTTGGAGCAAAATGCAACGTCAAGATAAAGAGTTTCATGAGATTTACGATGTTGCAGCACTTCGCATTATTGTCCCAAACTTAGAGACCTGTTACCGAGCTTTAGCAGTAGTCCACGATACATTTAGACCGATCCCAGGACGTTTTAAAGATTACATAGGTCTTCCCAAACCAAATGGCTACCAATCACTTCATACAGCTGTCATTGGCAGACATAGACCAATAGAAGTGCAAATCAGGACACCTGAAATGCATCAGGTTGCTGAATTTGGAATTGCTGCACACTGGAAATACAAAGAAGGTGGTTCTCCTGCAGCAGGAAATACAGAACGATTTAATTGGCTACGTCAACTTGTTGACTGGCAACAAGAGGAAGGTGGATCTGATCATAATGACTATCTTTCATCTATTAAAGAAGATTTATTTGATGAAGAAGTCTTTGTTTTTACACCTAAAGGAGATGTTGTTGGCCTGAGGAAAGGTTCGACTGCAATAGATTTTGCTTATAGAATCCACTCTGAAATTGGCAACCATTGTCATGGCACACGTATTAATGACAAACTTTGTGCTTTGACAACCCCATTAAATAATGGTGATTTCGTTGAAATTATTACAAGCAAGACAGCTCATCCTAGTCTTGATTGGTTGAACTATGTAGCAACTCCTACAGCAAGAAATCGTATAAGACAATGGTATAAAATTAGTCACAGAGATGAAACAATCCAGAGAGGGAAAGATCTCCTCGAACGAGATTTAGGCAGAACAGGTTTCGATACATTGCTCAATGGTGAAGCAATGAAACGAGTCGCAGAGCGATGTAATTTAAAATCAACAGATGATTTACTTGCAGCCCTTGGTTTTGGTGCAATTACCCTTCATCAAATTCTTAATCGACTACGAGAAGAGATACGTCTTCAAAATATAACTACTTTATCTTCAGAGAAGGAAGATGAAATTGTTGAACATAATATAAGTAATCAACAAGCCACATTAGCATCAACTAAGTCTTCACTAAAAAGTTCGCCTATTATTGGCCTAGAAGGACTTGAGTATCGACTAGGTGGTTGCTGTAGCCCCCTTCCAGGGGAAGATATTGTTGGCACTGTAGCGCTAGGGAACCATGGGATTACAATACATAGACAAAATTGTATAAATTTAGAATCAGTACCTAGTGCAAGGCGATTACCTGTTAGATGGAATAATAGTCAACTTAGTCAAAGCAATAAGTTTTCAACGCAAATACGTATTGAAGTAATTGATCGCGTAGGTGTTCTAAAAGATATATTGATGCGACTATCAGATAATGGCATTAATGTAAGTGATGCTCGTGTTCAAACTTCTTCTGGGAAACCAGCCTGTATTGACCTAAAAATTGAATTAAGAAATTCTGAGCAGTTAATGCTTACCATAAATAAAATTCGTGCTATGGCAGATGTTATTGATATAGCCCGCACAGGACTTAATTAAAAATATTTTTTATTAGAAAAAGATTTTAAGAGAATATAAGAACTCAAACCTAAAATTAAGCCTAAAAACAATCCTACAATTAATGAACCAAATAATACCCTACTGCTAATCAGCCAACCTTGATCCCACATCTGTCGCTGAGTTAATCGACTAAAATTATCTAATTCACGCACTGTACCCAAAAAGAAGGATCCAATCTTATAGTTAAACCAATAAAGAGGAATATATGTGAGAGGGTTACTAATCCACGTCCCAATAACAGCAAGCAAATGATTACCTTTAAACAAGCTAGCCAAACATACTCCAATCAGGGATTGCAATCCAAAGAAAGGGAAACAACCACTCAAAACACCAACGCCTATACCGCGAGCCCTCTCTGCGGGTGTTCCTTCAAGCTCCCAAAGCACAATCAACGATCGTCTAAATTTCTTGAACCACTTCAGGCAATTGCTGATCATTTCATATCCTTAAATATGGTAGTGCATTGCATCGATGTAATCGTAGGAAAAAATCCAATAATTAGTTTATGAGTCTGACATTTCCTACAGAAGAAACAATCGCTGCTATTGCTTCAGCAATCTCACCAGAGGAAGGGGCCATTGCCATTGTCAAAGTATCTGGACCTCTAGCAAAGCAAGTTGTGTCAAGTATTGTTCAAATACCAGGGAACCAAATTTGGAAAAGTCACTCCATTCTTTATGGATATGTTATCAATCTACAAACCCAAAAAAAAATTGATGAGGTTTTAATATTATTCATGGAGGGTCCAAGGAGTTTCACAGGAGAAGATGTAGTAGAAATTCATTGTCATGGAGGCTTAATAGTTGTTCAGCAAGTCCTTGAACAAGTATTAATGCAACCCAATACAAGAAGGGCATTCCCTGGAGAATTCAGCCAACGTGCAGTTTTAAATGGGCGCCTTGATATTACTCAAGCAGAAGCTATTCATGAATTGATAAGTGCTCGTACTCAAAAAGCTGCTCAATTAGCTATTGCAGGAATTGATGGTGATATTACTAATAGCATAAATGAAATAAAAAACAAACTTCTTGATCAGCTAAGTGAAATTGAAGCCCGAATTGACTTTGAGGAAGATCTGCCAACTCTCAATTCAAAGATTCTTTTAGATGATCTAATGTTAATTCACAACCAACTAAGTCAACTTATTTCCAATGCAGAACAAGGGTGCTTAATACGAAATGGTTTAAAAATTGCACTTATTGGATCTCCGAATGTAGGGAAAAGTTCACTCCTCAATCTTTTAAGTAAAAAAGAAAAAGCTATCGTGACAAACTTACCCGGAACTACAAGGGACCTTTTAGAAAGTGAAATTATTCTAGAAAACATCCCAATCAGACTGCTTGACACTGCTGGCATTAGAGAAACAAATGATGCAATAGAAAAAATAGGTGTTTCATTAAGCCAAAAAGCTTTATTAACTGCAGATGTGGTTGTACTCATTTTTGATCTGAATCAAGGTTGGACACATAATGACCAAAAACTCCTGGAACAAATCCCAAGAGAAACGCCAAAACTTTTAGTCGGTAATAAATCTGATCTTCCAATTAAGGATACAAAGTCTATGGCAGAGGTGACTATGAGTACGTTAACTGGGGAAGGAGAACAAGAAGTGATTAGAAAATTGTTAAATATATGTGGGGCCAATGAAACATCCGGAGTGGAAATTGCCTTAAACCAAAGGCAACTTGATCTTGTGAAAGATGCTGCCAAATCTATTGATCAAATCAAGGAGGTGGCGAAACAGCGTTTACCCTGGGATTTCTGGACTATTGACCTAAGAGAAGCTATCTACAAGTTAAATCAAGTAACTGGTGAGGAAATAACAGAAGCATTGCTAGACCGAATATTCTCAAGATTTTGTATCGGAAAGTAAAACAACTTATTATTGGGCAATGAAGCCTTATTCTCCTAAAAACAATCCATTCAAAATCTTCTAAAACCCGCCTACTCAAATCTTTTTTATCTATTGGAATCTTGAAGATAATTACACCAACTATTAAACATATGCTAGAAACATGGCTTGACGAAGATATAGGCCGTGGTGATCTGACTCAAGCAGCTATTGATAGTAGCAAAAATAAGCATGCTTATTGGAAATGCAAGCAAGATGGAATTTTTTGTGGAGGGGAACTGGTTAGATGTCTTTATAATCATCTTGATTCATCAGTCAAAATAGATCTTAAAAAAGCTGATGGGGAAAGTTTTACTCTTGGTGAAAGAATTATTGAGTTGCATGGGCCAGTATATTCACTCTTAGCTGGAGAAAGAACAGCTCTCAACTTAGCAATGCATCTCTCAGGAATAGCTACAGCGACTAAAAAGCTAGTTTCAGAACTTCAAGGTACAGGAGTACTTTTAGCAGATACAAGGAAGACGACACCGGGACTGCGGCAATTAGAAAAATATGCGATGAGGTGTGGTGGTGGAATTAATCATCGTTTAGGTCTCGATGATGCTGCAATGTTAAAAGAGAACCACATAGCATGGAGTGATGGGATCGATAAATCTATCCAGTCATTAAGGAAAAACATTCCATGGACAAGCAAAATTATTGTCGAAGCGGAAACAGATCAACAAGCAAAAGAAGCCATTTCAGCTGGCGCTGATGGGGTTCTTCTTGATGAGATGTCAGCCAAACATATATGTATGTTAGTTCCACATTTACGTGCACTCGCAAAGCAAATGTCTAGAAAAATTATGATAGAGGCTTCTGGTATCGATCCCAAAGAAATTAAAAACTATGCATCTACTGGTGTTGATATCATTTCAACTAGTGCTCCTATTACTAAAAGTAATTGGATAGATTTCAGCATGCGGTTCAATGAAAATGGAGAAAAAAACTAATGTTTGAAATCTATAAAGCAATCAATAACCAATTAAACGAAGCACTAGATACTGCTTTTGCTAAAGAAGCCTTAGCTGCTAAAGAAGCCGGAGAATCCCTAGATCCACAATTGATGCGAGCATCAAAACCAGAGTTTGGGGACTTTCAAGTAAATGGCGCATTAACCTTAGCAAAAAAAATTAAACAACCTCCCAGGCATATAGCCGAGACAATAATAAGACAACTGGAAAAGAACAGTAGATTTAATGACTTATGTTATCCGCCCAAACTTGCTGGTCCTGGTTTTATCAATTTAACTATTAAAAATGAATCTCTCATTCAAGAGTTGTCTGTAAGGCTGAAAGATAAGCATCTTGGAGTTCCACGTGTCACAAATAGCTATACAGAAAAGAAGCTCAAGCCAATAATTGTTGATTTCTCTAGTCCAAACATCGCTAAGGAAATGCATGTTGGGCATTTGCGGTCAACTATTATTGGTGATTCAATTGCAAGGGTTTTAAGTTTCCGTGGCTATGAAGTTCTACGTCTAAATCATGTTGGTGACTGGGGAACTCAATTCGGAATGTTAATCACATATCTTAAATTAGTTATTCCAGAAGCATTAACAACCGCCAATCTAATAAATATTGGAGACTTAGTTGATTTTTATCGAAAAGCAAAAAAACAGTTTGATGATGATGAATATTTTCAACAATGTTCAAGAGAAGAAGTTGTCAGACTTCAACAAGGTAACAAAGAAAGCCTTGAAGCCTGGAGACTATTGTGCGAGCAATCTCGCCAAGAATTTCAAAAAATATATGATCGCTTAGATATTAAACTTTGCGAAAGAGGTGAATCTTTTTATAATCCTTTCTTAATGGATGTAGTTACAGATCTCAAAGAATTAGGTTTGTTAGTTGAAGATGAAGGTGCTCAATGCGTTTTTCTTGAAGGTATAACCGGCAAAGAGGGTAAGGCTCTACCTTTAATTGTTCAAAAGTCTGATGGAGGATTTAATTATGCAACAACTGACTTGGCTGCAATTCGATATAGACTTCGATTTCCACCCAATGGTGATGGGGCAGGAAGGATAATCTACGTTACTGATTCAGGGCAAGCCAATCACTTTTCAAGTGTATTTCAAGTTGCAAAGCGAGCAGAATGGATTCCAGAAAAATGCAAGCTTGAGCATGTCCCATTTGGTCTTGTTCAAGGTGAAGATGGTAAAAAACTCAAAACACGTTCAGGGGAAACAGTACGTCTCAAAGATTTACTTGATGAAGCAATAGAAAGAGCAAAAGTAGATATTGAAAAACGTCTTCATGAAGAAAACCGTGAAGAATCACAAGAATTTATTGATCATGTCTCATCTACAATTGGGATTGGGGCTGTCAAATACGCTGACCTTAGTCAGAACAGAACTACAAATTATCAATTCAGTTTTGATCGAATGCTTTCATTACAAGGCAATACCGCACCATACCTATTATATGCTCTCGTTCGTATTGCTGGTATTAATCGCAAAGGGGGAGATTTTGATATTTTTAAAAAACCACTACAATTTAGCAAGCCTCAGGAGTGGATATTGATTAGAGAACTTTTAAAATTTGATGACGTGATCCTAGTCGTAGAAGAAGAATTATTGCCTAATCGATTATGTAGTTATTTATTTGAATTAAGCCAAACGTTTAATCGTTTTTATGATCAAATACCAGTGTTAAAAGCACAAGAACCTGCACGATCATCTCGATTAGCTCTATGCCAACTAACTCGAGATGTTTTGAAGAAAGGGTTAGATCTCTTAGGTATCTCAACATTGGAAAGAATGTAATGCAACATTTAAATCCATTATCCAAAGACATCCCTCGAGCCCGTCTTGAGATAGAAAGAATGAATCCATACTCAGCTCCTTTAGAAGGCCGTAGAAACCTTCTTCGTCTGGACTTTAATGAAAACACTATTGGTCCTAGTCCTAAGGTAATCGAAGCTATTCGAAACATAACCTCTAAAGAAATTGCTATATATCCTGAATACCGAGGTTTAAAGGAAGCATTTGCAGCCAGTCTAAATTCTTCTTTACACTCAAATTCTTTAACATTCAATCATATAGGTATATTTAATGGAGTTGATGCTGCAATTCACTCTATTTTTTACGCTTATGGCGATCGTGGTAAAACATTTTTAACCACAAAACCTACCTTTGGTTACTATAATCCATGTGCAAATATGCAAGGTATGAAGATCACTGAGATTCCATATGAAGGTAGAAGTTTTCGGTTCCCTCTTCAGCAAATCTCTCTAGCTCTACAAAATCTAAACCCAAAGATTCTTATTATCTGCAACCCTAATAACCCAACAGGAACCAACCTAGATGCAAAGAGAATTATTCAATTAGCGCATGAATCACCTCAGACATTAATAGTTATTGACGAGCTTTACGAGGCATTTTTAGGTGATAGTATACTTCCTATAGTAAATTTTGACAATACACCTAACCTAGTTGTACTCAGATCTCTTTCTAAGACCTCAGGCTTAGCAGGGTTACGAATAGGTTTTGCTATTGGTAACCCTGAGGTGATTGATCGCATTACTCGCGTAACAGGTCCTTATGATATTAACAGCTTTGCAGTTACAGCTGCTTTTGCAGCAATTGACGATCAAGTATATATCGACAAATATGTAGCCGAGGTATTAAAAGCTAGATTGTGGGTGAAAAAAGAAATGTCAAAAGAGAAAATAGAGCATCACCTTGATTCTGGAAATTACTTTTTACTCTGGCCAAAGCAAAGTCCAACAGCAATAGAAGATCATCTCAAGAAGTCTGGCATTCTTGTTAGGAATATGAAGAATAAATATTCAATAGACGGTTCATTAAGAGTCAGTATTGGTACAACTGATCAAATGAAACTATTTTTCAAGATGTATAAAAATGCAGTGAAATCACTGCATTAAATGAATAACAGTTTTCTCTGGTAGCTTATTGGGGACTACAAGGTTTCTTCCAATTATCCTGTTTTCAAAGTTTTGCGTGACATCTAAAAAAGGCTGAATATCAGTCTGATCACAATTAGGAGGCCTTTCTCCACGATTATATTGCACTGGTATCACAATTCTCGGATTTAATTCATTAACTATTGAAGCAGCCTTTTTAGCACTAAAAACCTTTGAACCTCCACCAACTCCTATAAATAGAACATCAGGGCGGCCCAAAAGCAATTTATCTTGAGAATCTATATTCCCTGCAATACCTCCAAGATGAACAAAATTGACTCCTCCCTGCGTCCATTGCCAAAATGTTCCATATCCAAATCTTCTGCCACCATTGTGATCATGAGCCGCAGAAAAACCTTCTAAATTCAAACCTCTAATAAGATATGAACCAGGCTTAACAAAAAAAACACCTTCCTTTTTCCAATAACCTTCATCTGCCAACTCAGAACTTGCAAGAACAATATCTGGAATCACATTCGGTTCTCTCAGCCCTTGTGCACAACCAACTGCCTTAAATGGATTTAATAAAATCGAATGTCCACCTCCTCGAACTAGAAAAGAACTATGGCCAAAACTCTTAATCTCTACCACATCAGCAATACTTGGTGAAACTAAAGCAACAACCAATCCAATAGCAAGAGATGCTTGCTTGAAAATCAATTTAAATCTGAAAAATTTAGAAATCATATAAAGAAGATGGTTAGGCATCAGCCAATCCTAAGAAATTACTGAGCAAATGATGACCAGATTCAGTCAGAACACTTTCAGGATGAAACTGGACTCCATATAAATTTGGGAAGTCTCTATGATGTAGTCCCATAATTGTGCCATCCTTTAGCCAAGCAGTAACTTCTAATGATTTAGGCAAAGTAGCTCTATCAGCAATTAAACTGTGATATCTAGTTGCAACAAGAGGATCTGATAAGCCAGAAAAAATACCCTTCCCATGATGAAAAACCTTGGATGTTTTTCCATGCATAAGTTCGTTAGCTCTAATTATCTTCCCACCAAAAGTCTGAGCAATTGCTTGATGACCTAAACAAACTCCAAGAATAGGTTGATTGCTAGATAATTCATTTAAAATATCTAAACAAACTCCAGATTGATCAGGGTCTCCTGGTCCAGGGGAAAGTACAATTGCTTCAGGTTTGAGATTCTTTATCTGAGAAATAGAAATCTCATCATTACGTTTTACTAGAATATCTTTTGCTAAGGGATGTTCCCCAGACAACTCTCCAAAATACTGAACAAGGTTGTATGTAAAGCTGTCATAATTGTCAATAACTAAAAGCATGGTATTACAATTTGTAGGCTCCGATTTTCTCTAAGACTGGGGGAATTATCAAAAGAATAGCAATAATCAATGCAGTCATTGATCCAATTAATACTGAGGCTGCTGCACAATCTTTAGCAACTCTTGCCAAAGGATGAAAACGCCTACCAATAGATAAGTCGACAACTGCCTCTATAGATGTATTGATTAACTCCAAAACCAAAATAGAACCTATAGTAATAGAAATTATCGCAAGATCAGCTAAGGGTAAATCTAACCAAATAGCTAAAAGCGCAACTAAAAAACCAATAAAGGTATGAATCCGGAAATTTCTTTGGCTTTTCAAAGCATATCCAATTCCGTTCAAGGCATATTTAAAACTTGCAGACAAATCTTTGGAGATATTCCAGGAGGTTCTTCGGCCAGATTTATTTATATGAGTAAATAAATCTGGGACTTCCTCAATATTCTGTTGTTTAGTGTTATGTGTCATTTTTTAATTAGGTTTAACACATTTATAAGAGGTTCTATTTTTCTGCATTTTGATTAGCTCTTCTTGCAAAGTCAACATTTTACTAAGGCTTTCTGAACAAGAATGATCCCAACCAAGTAAATGCAAAGTCCCATGACTTACCAACCAAGTTAACTCCTGTGCTAATGATTGATTATAAAAACTTGCTTGCTTAAAAGCAGTTTCTACTGAAACAAAGATATCCCCTAACTCTAAAGCAGCAATTTCAGGTTGCACATAATCACCCTCTAATGCTGCAAAAGAAAGAACATCGGTTGGTAGATTTTTATTTCGCCATTCTTTGTTTAATTCTGAGATAACTAAATCATCAGTAAAAACTAATCCAAGACTTAAATAATTATTTCTCCTTACAGATTCTGGGCAAGTTAATTTAGGGTTCTTTCTTATAAAACTTATCCATTTTGTTAAAGTAAGACGCCAAAAATCTGAATCTTTTAAAAGGTTGATACTTTCTTGATTAATTTGATTCTTTATTTTCAAAGGTATATCGCTAGTAAAAGCAAGATCAAGATTTAAGATTTCAGAGCTTAAAGGCTGTTCTATCTTCATAAATCAATGAGGTACAGATGGTCTAAAGAAAAATGCAAGCATCAAAAGAAAGCCAAGCAGTCCAATAGCTGTTAATGAAAAATGAAAAAGGCTTTGACTACCTTTCCTCACCATATTTTTCATAGCTAGTTTGACAAAACTTGGAGAGGGCACCTTAGTCTCAGAATTTTGGGTTGACATAATTTTTTCCTTCATTGATCTGTACCGTCTAATTGATGATCTTTTTGCTCAATGCCTTGTAATAGAAGAGATTGAATAAATAAATCTATGTCTCCATTCATAACTCCTTCTACATCAGTAGATTCTTTCTCAGTGCGTAAGTCTTTAACCATCCGATAAGGATGAAACACATAGTTTCTAATCTGATTTCCCCAAGCTGCTTCGACCATGTCACCGCGAATATCAGCAATCTCTGCAGCACGCTGTTCCTGAGCAATTATCATCAATTTTGCTTTCAATAATGCCATAGCCTTCTCTTTATTCTGAAGCTGTGAACGTTCTTGAGTACACCTAACTGCTAAACCAGTTGGTATATGAAGAATACGAACTGCAGTTTCAACTTTATTGACATTTTGTCCACCAGCTCCCCCTGATCGACTTGTGGTTATCTCTAAATCTTTATCAGGGATTTCTAGTTGAATATCCTCATCAAGTTGTGGCATAACCTCTACACCTGCAAAGCTAGTCTGACGTTTCCCATTGGCATTAAAAGGGGAGATTCTCACTAAGCGATGCGTCCCTTTTTCATTCTGCAAATAACCGTATGCATAACGTCCCTCTATTTCAATACTCGCACTTTTAATACCTGCTTCTTCTCCTTCAGAAAGTTCATTTAGCGTCACTTTCATCCCATGTGATTCCGCCCAACGTGTGTACATTCTTAAAAGCATCTGAGCCCAGTCTTGGGCATCTGTCCCCCCTGCACCAGCATTTATTGCTAAGACCGCGCCATCCTTGTCATAAGGACCACTCAAGAGCCTTTCAAGCTCCCAAAGATCAAGTTCAGCTTCTAATTTATTTAATCCATGTTGAGCTTCTGTAAGAAATTCATCATCCTCCTCAATCTCATACAAATCTAAAACAGCTATCGCATCCTGAAGAATCCCTTGCCATTCTATTAATTTATTCAATTGATCCCTAACCTCGTCTAAGAGGCGCATTTGTTTTTTAGCCTTCTGTTGATCGTTCCAGAAATCTGGCTGAGCTGCAATTTGTTCAAGATCTAACTTCCTAGCATGTAAAGCAGGTACGTCAAAGACAGTCCTGAGCATTGCTCAGGCGATCACTCAAAAAAGAAATAGACTTTTTAAAATCAGTAAGATCATGCACAACTAGAATCCCTAAAGCTGTTAAAAAAATCCAGCATAACAATCATCGTTAGGATAACCATCAACCAAGCATCAAGTTCATGGCAAAAGTTGAGATTTACACATGGCAATACTGCCCTTTTTGCATCAGAGCAAAAGCATTGTTAGATCAAAAAGGGATAAATTATGAAGAATATTCAATAGATGGTGACCCAGCAGCCCGATCAAAAATGTGCGATAGATCAGATGGTCGAACGACTGTTCCACAAATTTTTATTAACAATGAAGGAATTGGAGGCTGTGACGAACTCTATTCACTAGAAAGTGCTGGGCAATTAGACAAACTCATCAAACAAGACAAATAAAGCAATGAAACAGTTATTTGTTCTTGACCCAATTGAGTTAATTAATCCTGCAAAGGATTCTTCAGCCGCTCTAATAGAAGCTTGTTATCGTGCATCTCTTGAAATTTGGGTATGCACCCCATCTGACCTTCAGGCAAAAGGTGCCCAAGCTGGTGTAGTAGCAAAAACTATTATTCC
The DNA here is from genome assembly GCA_003212515.1 of Prochlorococcus sp. AG-436-M02. Classification (GTDB taxonomy): domain Bacteria; phylum Cyanobacteriota; class Cyanobacteriia; order PCC-6307; family Cyanobiaceae; genus Prochlorococcus_E. The sequence continues at coordinate 8,088 of QCPL01000005.1, read as the reverse complement.
TGAGCCATGGGTAACGCTTGGTGAACCTGAAAATCTTTCCCTTAATGAATTTCATTGCATTTGGATGCGTAAAGACCCTCCAGTAGATGAAGCCTTTTTATATGCAACACATTTATTGGAAGTTGCAGAACGCAACGGTGTTCTTGTTCTCAATAAACCAGCATCTTTAAGGGCATGGAACGAGAAGCTTGGTGCACTAAGGTTTAGCAACTTGATGGCACCAACATTTGTTGCTAGTAGAGTCAATGAATTAAAAGCATTTGCTCAAGACCAAGGAGAAGTCGTTTTAAAACCTCTTGGTGGTAAAGGTGGGCAAGGGGTGATTCGAGTAGGAGATTCAGCGGCAGGTCTTAATGCATTGTTGGAACTAGTTACATCTCAAGAACAAATTCCAGTAATGATGCAAAAGTTTTTGCCAAAAGTCATTGAAGGAGACAAGCGAATTTTATTAGTCAATGGTGAACCATTCGGTGCTATTAATCGTAAGCCCAAGTACGGAGATTTCCGAAGTAATCTAGCTCTAGGTGGCACAGCTGAAGCTACAACACTTTCAGAACGAGAACAAGAGATTTGCTCGAAGTTAGGACCTTCATTAAAAAAAGAAGGTCTATTCTTTGTAGGTATTGATGTAATTGGAGGAATGTTAAGCGAAATCAATGTCACAAGTCCGACAGGTATTAGAGAAGTAGAGCATTTAGCAAATATTCCCCTTGCTGATCAAATCATCGAGCGTCTACTAAGAGATTTCCCTTGAGAAGAAGAGTTAAGTTCTAATTGATCCGCAAGAACAGCTAATTTCAACTCAACCTCTTGCAACTCACTCTCTAGAATTGATCCCTTAACCAAGCCTGCACCAGCCATTAAATATAGATGACTACCTTTTGTATATCCACATCGAATAGCAACTCTAAAATCGGCATTTCCATTATTATCTATCCATCCAATAGGAGCCGCATAAGATTCGCGATCAAAAGGTTCCAAAGTTCTTAACCATTGCATTGATTTAATTCTCGGCAATCCAGCTACGGCTGGTGTCGGGTGCAATGCTTCTACTAATTCAAGGGCAGAAAGACCTTTTGAAAAAGCTTTTAGTGGAGTATGTAAGTGAATGAGATTACCATGCTTTGCTAATCGAGGGGGTCTAAGACAAATTGGATCCAAACCTTTCTCAATCAATTGATTCTTTATTGATGAAACAACTAATTCATGCTCCCTTAAGTTTTTCTCCGATTTCAGCAAGTCCCATCCTTCATCATTGCAACCTGCTGTACCTGCAAGGGCATCAGTATGCAGAATGGTTTTCTTTACACTCACTAAACGCTCTGGCGAAGCTCCAAAGAATGATTCATCATGAGAAGTCTTCCAAAGAAAACGGCAACTCCCCTTTTGATGTCTTCTCAAGCTTGCAAGTAATGCAAGGTGATCTAAGGGCTTATTAAGTAATGCTAAATGTCTTACTGCAAGCACCAATTTATTCAATTCACCAGAATTAACTAAATCAATTCCTTTTTCAAGGGCTAATCGATAACTTTTCTGCCATGTTTGAGAAGTTGGTATTGTTAAATCTGTATTAATTCGTTTGGAACTTTTCTCCCAAGCTAATATTGATCTATCGAGCTTCTGGCGCATCAACCAAGATTGCTCTATAAACTCTCTAACATCAGTTTCATCAGCAACTACAGCATTCAGCCTTAACCATCCACTCCCAGCTTGACGGGTTAACTGCCAACGAGGGAGTACTGCCTGAACAGCAGGGTTACTCTTGACAATCTTCTTTTCATGAGCAGCTTGCTCAAAAAAAGTAAATTTAAATAAAATCCTTGGGTTAGCATGATTAGGAGCCTCAGGTGATAAGTTAACCACTCTTTCAAGAGTCTCGTAACTGAATCTTTCAGCTAATTCAAATCGCCTTGGACCAGTTAAGTCGAAATTTTGACATTGACCTGAAGCAGCTATAGAAAGACCAGGAAGCTGATCCCATAGAAAACTAAATTGCAATTGATCTGCAATTACAGTTAAGGCATCGACTGGATCTACAATATTTGTTGGCAATGCAAGACTTAAGACACACTCATCAGACCGCCTTAAAGCCCAGCTTCTTAAAGAAACTTGAAGAATTTCACTAAAAGTGAGACTAGTCTTCATGGCTAATTTGGGCAATGATGAAAGAGACTAATCAAATAGATAATCGTAATTCAGATTAGAAGCGGGAGCTCAAAATCCTATGAAAGACAAAAATGCTGTTGCATCACTTCATCCTTCAAGAAACAGCAGAAGAGAATTATGGAAAAAAGCAATTAAATGGCCTTTATATTCAGTCGCAGTTATGCCGATCATTTTGGCAGCAGGCTGGAAGCATGGTGCAGGTGAAATTATTCGCTTAGATCAACTTCTAGGTTTTGTACTTGCATCTATTTTACTTTTAATCTGGGAGAACCTAACAAACGATCTATTTGATTCATCTACTGGAATAGATGAATTCAAGCTTCATTCAGTTGTTGCACTAACTGGTAAAAGAAAACTGATCCGTAATCTCGCTTATTTAACACTTTCCTTAGGTCTTTCACTAATCCTAATGCTGGCAATAAGAAGTCATTTTGCAGTTTTTGTTTTAGTAATAGGAAGCTGTTGCTTAGGTTATCTCTATCAAGGTCCTCCATTTCGACTTGGCTATCAAGGCTGGGGAGAACCTTTATGCTGGTTAGCTTTTGGCCCCTTAGCAACAGCGGCAGCTCTCTTGGTCCTTTCACCTAATTCAAGCAATGTGAATTCAATTCCTTGGAATACAGCGATAATGCTTGGTGCAGGCCCAGCGGTAGCAACTTCACTAGTCCTTTTTTGTGCAAATTTCCATCAAGTAATTCAAGATTCCGCTCATGGGAAAAAAACATTGTTGGTCCGCATAGGAACACAGAAATCTGCAGCACTTGTGCCTTGGTTAGTTGGTCTGTGTATTAGTCTTGAATGGATCCCAATTTTTTTTGGTGAATGGCCTATCACTGCTGTACTGGGCATAATTGGTTTACCTCCTGCGATCACACTTATACGTTTACTTAAAAAACACCATAATCATCCAACAATAATTAGTGAAAGTAAATTTCTAGCTTTACGTTTTCAAGCTCTAAATGGGATTGGTTTAAGTATCGGTTTGGCACTTAGTAAGACCTTAAATACATTCTGATGAAAAGAAATAATTTATGACACTAAAACTAGAAATCAAACCATTTTCGTTTCATCTACTGAAACCTATCCAAACATCGCAAAGGGTGATCACAAGCAAAAAAGGATGGCTGATAAAACTTCAAGATCAAAATAATCAAATTGGATGGGGTGAAATTTCTCCATTCAATTCCTTAGAGCTAAATCAATGTGAAAAGATACTTGAAAGACTTGGCAGCTCACTTTCTAAAGAATCGTTAGAGAATCAACTACATAAATGGCCAGGGTCAATGGGATTTGGATTTGGATCAGCACTCGCTGAAATCAACTCCATAGTAGGATCTTATTCAACACAAGAATGGCTACGGGTTTCTTCCTCAGCAATCTTATTGCCTACTAAAGAACTAGAGCTACTACAAACGCTAGATTCTATTCTTGAAAATAAAGATAATGATTCTGCAAAACAGCTGACGTTCAAGTGGAAAGTTGCTAATTACTCAAATGCAGTTGAAGCAGTTTTACTACAAAAAATCTTAGGGAAATTACCAAATAACACGCATTTAAGAATTGACGCAAATGGTGGTTGGACCAGAAGCAAAGCTAAAGAATGGGCCCAAGAATTACACCTTGATCCAAGATTAGAATGGCTAGAGCAACCTCTACCTGTAGAAGACATTGAAGGATTACAAGAATTGGCTGAATATATTCCAGTAGCTCTTGATGAATCTTTAATGACGACTCCATCTTTACGTCAAACCTGGAAAAGCTGGCAAATTCGCAGACCACTACTAGAAGGAGATCCACAAATTTTACTGAAAGAATTACTTAATAAAACTGGATATCGAGTTATTAGCACTTCCTTTGAAACAGGAATCGGTCGACGTTGGATTGAGCATTTAGCTGCATTACAACAAAAAAGTTGTACGCCTGCACAGCCAGGGCTTGCTCCCGGTTGGCTGCCAAATAGTCCTCTTTTTAACACAAATCCAAAGACAGTATGGGAAGCAGCATGAAGGAAGTTACTATAATTTTTTGCGATCGCAACAAGCTCGAAGTATGCTCTCAAAAGTTGGGAAATATTTTAGATTCTGGAAAGTGGGCTCAATTGTTACCTAATGAATCTACAAAAGAAAAACTTTTAAGAAAAAATATCTCCTCCAAAGAAGCTGGAGTAATTATTCGAAGTGGTGGCAGTCTGAATGAACATAAGCAATGTCTACATACTTGTAGCAATTTAGACAACTCAGCACTTGCAACAGCGCAATGGCTAAAGGCTCAAGGGATAGAACCTCAACAATGTCTTATTGTAAATACATTGCCGCTTCATCATGTCAGTGGATTACTGCCTTGGTGGAGAAGTCGTTGCTGGGGCGCAGAGCATCATTGGATCAAACCAAGCTTGCTGCATCTTCCACAACAACTCGAAAAAATCAGTCATGAGCTAATTTCAAAACATCCAGGACCACTCATTACATCTTTAGTGCCAACACAACTCAATCGCCTCATGAATGATTCTTCAGGGGTTAGATGGTTGAAATTATTTTCTGTTATCTGGATCGGTGGTAGTTCGATATCAAAAAACCTAGCAACAAAAGCAAGGAGTTTAGAAATTCGTTTAGCGCCTTGTTATGGCGCAACTGAAACTGCTGCTATGGTAACTGTCCAAAAACCAGAGGATTTCCTACGCGGAATAGACTCCGTCGGAGAACCCCTAGAAGGTATTGAATTAAAGCTTGGACAAGCAAATGCGTTACACATTCGTGCAAAAAGATTAGCTAGCATTCTTAATAAAGATGGAAGCCTTCAGTCAATCGCTAATAAAGATGGTTGGTGGGAATCAGGAGATGCAGCACAACTAACTAATTCTCATAATATGCAACACCTGAAAATTATTGGGAGAAGAGATACAGCAATTAATTCTGGAGGAGAGACTATTTTCCCTGAACAGCTTCAAAAACTTCTAGTAAATGAGGCACAAGAAAGAGGTATGCCTATTGATAATATTTTACTAATACCTACAAAAGATGAGGAATGGGGAGCAAGGCTAGAGGCACTTATAAAATTTCAAAGTTCTAACGACAACCTCAATTTATCAGAGCTATTTGATCAACTAAAAAACATTGTTAAAAATTGGCCTTATATTGAAAGGCCAATTGCATGGCATCATTGTCCTAAACTCTCAACCAATTCGTTAGGTAAATGGGAAATAGAGAAATGGAGATCTTGGCTAGAAACTAAAGAGAGCTAACCCCTTGACCTATCGAAGATGCCTCCAACCAACGGTGAATGTCTTCAGGCAAGTCACATGGATAACGTGACTCACCATTAATTGCTCGATGCTTAATAAGAGAGTGTGCAACAAGCCTTTCATCTCTTTTAAAAGCATATTTTACTTGAAAGCAGCCAGCATCTACTTTCAAAGGAGCTAATTGAATTTCTAATTCATCTGCTATACAAATAGGTGCCATAAAATCCGCCTCACAATGCACAATTGGCAGAGCAATATCAATGTAGTGATGAATATCTACTGAAGAAGGAAAAACATCTATTGCTTTAAGTCCATATATCTGCAAACTTTCTTCCCAAGCCTCATGAGACCAGCGTAACAAATGATGGAAGTGAATAACACCTGCAGCATCTATATCCCCAAAGCGAACAATATGTTTTAATAACAGCCAATCTTTCGGGTTGATAGGTGATACCACAACTAACGATCTACTGAACCCATAATGACGTCTATAGAACCAAGAATTGCCATAATATCTGCTACTTTTGCACCTTTTAAAATATGAGGAAGAATTTGCAAATTATTTAAATCAGCCGCACGTATTTTAAATCTCCAGGGCGTTACATCATTATTTCCCTGGATAAAAACACCGATTTCTCCCTTACCTGACTCTAAGCGTGTATAAAGCTCACCATTAGGTATCTTAAATGTTGGAGCAACTTTCTTAGCCACATACTGATAGTCAAAACCTGCAAAAGGACTATTTTTTCCTTCTGACTGTCGAGAAGCCTCAAGATTCTCAGTAGGTCCACCAGGGATGGCTTCGATTGCCTGACGTAGAATCCTTAGAGATTGACGCATCTCCTCAATTCTAACTCTATACCTTGCAAAACAATCGCCTTCCTGTTCACAAGCAACCTCCCAATCAAAATCGTCATAACATTCATATTGATCAACCTTCCTTAAGTCCCAGGGAACCCCTGATGCTCGAAGCATTGGCCCCGACAAACTCCAGTTAATTGCTTGTTCTTTAGAAATTGCTCCCAAGCCCTCAATACGACGTCTAAAAATTGGGTTATTAGTAATAAGTTTTTCATATTCATCGATCTTTGGACCAAACCAATTGCAAAAATCCCTACACTTCTCAAGCCATCCCCATGGCAAGTCACAAGCAACACCTCCTATTCGGAAAAAATTATTATTGATTAACCTTTGGCCAGTTGCTGCTTCCCAAAGGTCATAAATCATTTCACGCTCTCTAAAAATATAAAAAAACGGTGTTTGAGCACCAACATCAGCTAAAAATGGTCCTAGCCAAAGAAGATGATTAGCAATTCGATTAAGTTCAAGCATTAAGACACGAATATAACTCGCACGCTTAGGTATTGAGATATTTGCTAAACGTTCAGGCGCATTAACCACTATTGCCTCATAAAACATTCCTGCCGCATAATCCATACGGCTGACATAAGGAACAAACATGACATTTGTTCGATTTTCAGCAATTTTCTCCATCCCACGATGTAGATATCCAATGACTGGCTCACAATCAATTACATCTTCACCATCCAGTGTCACTACTAATCTCAGAACACCGTGCATTGAAGGATGATGAGGGCCAAAGTTAACCACCATTGGCTCTGTTCTAGTTTCCAGCTGCGACATGGGGCCAAACATTTCCAGAGACACTTAGATATTAGGAACTACTCATGAAAGAAGAATCAAAGATTGTCACATCCAAGTTCAAACACACACCTGTTCTTTCTAGCGAAGTAATTGAAGCAATTAGCCAACTTCCAGCAACCATACTAAAAAAAGGGACTCTCATTGATGCAACGATTGGTGGTGGTGGTCATGCTTCCTTAATCCTTGAAACCTATTCAAATCTTCACATAATTGGCTTAGATCAAGACCCAGTGGCTATTAAAGCAGCGACAGATCGACTTAGCATTTATGGTTCTAGAGTAAAAATTGTGTCATCAAATTTTGCTGATTTTTTTCCAGAAAAGAAAGTTTCATTTATTTTTGCTGATCTAGGTGTAAGCAGTCCGCAAATTGATGAGGCACAAAGGGGCTTTAGTTTTCGCTTAGATGGGCCCTTAGATATGCGAATGAATCCTAAAAAAGATCTTACAGCTGCAAAATTAATAAAAGAAACTGATGAAAGAACTCTCGCTGATTTGATATATAAGTATGGTGAAGAAAGATTTTCAAGACGTATAGCTCGACGCATAAAAAACGATTTATCGGTCAATCATTCCTACACAGGCACAGCTTCTCTTGCCCATGCAATCGCAAGCTGCTATCCAGCAAAGTTTCGGAATGGGCGTATTCATCCTGCAACTAAAACCTTTCAAGCATTGCGAATAGTTATTAATAATGAAATAGAAGCTCTGGAGACGCTTCTAGAAAAAGCTCCAAATTGGCTTTTACCTGGAGGTATTATGGGCATAATTAGTTTTCATTCTCTTGAAGATCGATTAGTCAAGCATTCCTTTCTAAAAGATGAACGTTTAGAGAGAATCACTCGTAAGCCAATTGTTGCAAGTGCTAACGAAAACTCAATTAATACTCGGAGCAGAAGTGCAAAATTTCGAATGGCAAAGAAACTTTAAGTTCAAAAATTAAGCACGCAATTCACGCACGACATTTGAAATATTTTCTATAGCTATATTTACATCATTTAATGTTGTTGAACGGCC